>NZ_WMBQ01000001.1:320416-640833 GCF_009708035.1 Hyphomicrobium album | reverse complement strand
ATCGATGCCGCCACGGCTGCCGAGGTAGGACGAGTAAGTGCCGATGAGCTGCCAGGTGAACTGGCTGCCGGCGCCAAAGCCGCCGAAGTCGCCGCGCAACATCAGCTCCTCGCCCGGATGCAGCGTGTGCGTGAGCCGCGCGCCGATGAACGGATCGACCCAGTCGACGCCGCCCGAGCGCGCCAGGGCGGTGGCTCCCGATACGATCAGGCCGTCGACGTTGAGCGTGCCGGCCAGCGCGACGTTGACGTCGAGCTCCTGGTGCCAATAGCGCAGGCCCGCGAGCAGATCGAGCGTGGTGTCGGTCTCGGCCGCCGAGTGCCCCCACTTGAAGCGGTTGGTCTCGTACATGAAGCCGGCTTCGACGATCCAAAAGCGGTAGTCGGCCGACAGGGCGGTACCGAGCGTGCCGGCAACGTGCGGCGAGAAGGTTTTCGAGGTGACGAGGTCGGTGGAGTCCGCGACGTCGGCATAAATGACGTCGGAGAACAGCGTGATCGCCCCGCGCCGCATCTGCTGATAGCTCATCCAGGCGAAGTTGAGGTCGGACAAGACCTGCGCCGGATTTTGGCTCATCGAGAACTCGCGGCCCTTAATGACCGCGTCGCCCTCGACCCAGGTGAGCCAAGCATAAGGGGTGAACTGGTAGTGCCAACCGGTGGGACCCGGCTTGATCGGCGTCACCGTGGTTTGAAATCCATCGGCGAGCGCCGCCGATGAGAGCACGAGCAACGCGGCGGTCGCAACGATCAGCACGCGCATAGTCCACCCTTCCTCGGCGGGATTTCCACAGGTTTCGCACACTGGCTGATTCGTTGGCTGGAGGTTGTGGCGATGTAGCCACGTCGGGCGCGCTTGCAGGTCTCTTGCGGCTAGGGGGCCGCTCAGCCGAAGACGTAGTCGATGATGTAGGTGCGCGCCTCGGCCGAAAGGCCTTCCGGTGGCTTCGCGAACTTGGCGCGATGGATGGCGTTGACGGCCGCGTCGTCCATCGCCTTGTTGCCGCTCGAGTGCAGCACGCGGACGTACAACAGGTCGCCCTGCTGGGTGATCTGGAAGGTGACGAGTACTCGGCCCCACAGTGCCAGGGGGCCGGGGCGCGTCTTTATCAGGGCGTCGATGACGCTCTTGTTGAAGGCATCGGACTTCCCGCCGGCGCCTGTGCCGCGCACCTGCATGCCGCCACCGGAGAACATCGCCTGCTGCTGGCGCTGCGGGCGGCGCTGCTGCATCTGCTTGCGGTCGTAATGCGCCTTGACCTGGTCCTGCAGGTCGCTGGCGGCGGCATCGACGAGGGCTTCGAGGGAGGGCATCGAGGATTGCTCCTTCTCTTGCTCCTTCTCGCTCTCCTGCTCCTTCTCCGCGCTCTCCTGCTGCTCCTGCGGCTCATCCTTCGCCGGCTCCTCGCTCGGCTTCTCCGTCGGTTGTGGTTGCTCGACCGGCGGCTGCGGCAGCGCCGCCTGCTGCTGCGGTTGCGGCGGCGCGGGGTTGGGCGGCTGGTTGGCGCCGTCGCGCCACTTCTCCGTCTTGGCTTTGAAGTCGGGCTCGGGGACGAGCTCGACGCTGACCGAGTCCCCGCCTTGCCCCATGCGCTCTTTGCGCTGGCGCTCCAGCTCCCGCTCGATGCCGCTGAAGCCGCCGAGGTTCATCAGCTGCGCGGCGATGACCGCTACATAGAGCAGCGTGACGAACACCGCGCTCGCCCACAGCGTCCGCTCGTTCTGCTCGGCGTTGGCGCGAATGCGCTGGTCGGCGTCGAGCACGCCGATGAGGGTCGCCGCCTCGGCGGAGGCGGCGGCATCGGAGGGCGCAGATGTGGGCGCGATGGCTGCGGCTTTCTCAGCCGCCAGCTCCTGCGCCACGGTTGCGATATCGGCCATCACGGCTCGCGAATCGGCTCTCGATTGATCAATGACTTTAGCGCGTTAACGGCGATCCGCTTGCGGCCAATTGGCAACGCTGCCCACGCGAATGCCTCTCACCTTTCACCACCGGAAATCCCCGGTGTTCATCTAAGCCGGAAAATCGCTTTGACAACCTCGGGTGGAATGCCGCTATCTCTTGCCCTTCGGCGGGGTTCACAAAAAATGACAAGCAAGCCTGCGTATATCGCGGTCTACGGACCGCCTAAATCCGATTTGCCTCACATCGCTGTCGTCATCTATCCGGACGGAGAGGTGACAGGGCTTGCCGCAGTATCGGCTACGGCGGCCGAAACGCTCGTCACTGAGCTGGCCCTCCAGATGGGCGCGCACATGGGCGACAACGACGGCTAGTAGCGAATTTCCTGCAAGCGCCGCAATGCCAGCCGTCATCGTCCTGGCCAGGCAACGCCAGAAACCCAATGCTTACGGGTAAACGCCGGTGCGAGACGGCACCCGACTAGCACTCGTCGCAGTCGGGTTCGACGAGTTCGAGCAGCGTGTCGATCAGAACGAGAGCCGTGCCGATGACTGCGGCGTTCGCGCGGTAGGCGAGCTCGACCTCTGCCAGGGTGGTGATGTTCTCGATGGCATCGCCAAGAGGGAGGGCGCCGATGCGGACGGGCGTGCCCGGAGCGCCCGGCGCGGGACCAACGGTTGGCCGTGTGGAGGCGATGGCTTGGGCAACCGCCTCAAGTCTCTGGCTTTGCACCGCCATGGCGTTGGCGGCAGTGGAGATGATGTTGTTCAACATGGGACGCACGCTACGCAACAAACAGAATGCGCTCAGCGTTGCCGGGGAAGTATTTCGGTGCCCTTAACGCGGTCTGGACCAACAAGAACAAAAAGGGTACAGTTGAGTCGAAATTGAGAACGTAGGGCGCTTGCCATATAGGTGAACGACATGACGAACCGGCCGGAATTAAAGGTCGTCGAGGGGGGTGCGATGGACAAGATGAAGGCGCTGGAGGCGGCGCTCTCCCAGATCGAGAAGATGCACGGCAAGGGCTCGGTCATGCGGCTGGGCGCCAGCGACCAGAGCATGGACGTGGAGGCGATCTCCACGGGCTCGCTGGGCCTCGACATCGCGCTCGGTATCGGCGGCCTGCCGCGCGGCCGCGTCGTCGAGATCTACGGGCCTGAATCCTCTGGCAAAACGACTCTATCGCTGCAGGTGGTGGCGGAAGCCCAGAAGACCGGCGGCATCTGCGCCTTCGTCGACGCCGAGCACGCGCTCGATCCGGTTTACGCGAGGAAGCTCGGCGTCAAGGTCGAGGACCTCTTGATCTCGCAACCCGACAGTGGCGAGCAAGCGCTGGAGATTGCCGACACGCTGGTGCGCTCCGGCGCCGTCGATGTGCTGGTGGTGGACTCCGTTGCCGCATTGACGCCCAAGGCCGAGCTCGAGGGCGAGATGGGCGACATGCAACCCGGCATGCAGGCGCGCCTGATGAGCAAGGCGCTGCGCAAGCTTACCGCCTCCATCTCCAAGTCGGGGACAATGGTGATCTTCATCAATCAGATCCGCATGAAGATCGGCATCATGTTCGGCAACCCGGAGACGACGACCGGCGGCAACGCCCTGAAGTTCTATGCCTCTGTGCGCCTCGACATCCGCCGCATCGGCCAGATCAAGGACCGCGAGGAGGTCGTCGGCAACCAGACGCGCGTCAAGGTCGTCAAGAACAAGGTGGCGCCGCCGTTCAAACAGGTCGAGTTCGACATCATGTACGGCGAGGGCATCTCCAAGAACGGCGAGCTGATCGACCTCGGCTCGAAGGTGGGCGTGGTCGAGAAGTCCGGCGCCTGGTTCTCCTACGACGGCAACCGCATCGGCCAGGGGCGCGAGAACGCCAAGGCGTTCCTGAAGGAGAACCCGAAGGTGGCTACGGCCATCGAGAAGGCGATCCGCCAGAATGCCGGCCTCATCGTCGACAAGCTCCTCATCGAGGAGCAGACAGGCGAGGAGGGCGAGGAGCCGGACGAGGATGGCGTGCTGCCTGACGAGGACGACAGCGGCAAGAAACCCGCCCGCGCCAAGCGGTAGTCCTGCCTTTGTATCCCATGTCATCCTCGGCTTTAGGCCGAGGATCCAGGTCGCAGCATATTCCCATTGTCGGGCGTACGCGGTGGCGTGGTCCTCGGGACAAGCCCGAGGATGACACTCATACCGGCGTAGGCGGTAGAAAGCGCCGCAGGCGCTTGACACAAAGGCTTCTGATCCGCGACGGATAGGCCCGAACACGCGGGCGCCGGACCCCGATGGTCCCGGCGCTCCTGGCGCCTATTCCCGAAAGCGATCCATGGCCTCCGTCAACGACATCCGCCGCACGTTTCTCGACTTCTTCAAGAAGAACGGCCACGCGGTCGTGCCGTCGTCGCCGCTGGTGCCGCGCAACGACCCGACGTTGATGTTCACCAACGCCGGCATGGTGCAGTTCAAGAACGTGTTCACGGGCCAGGAGACCCGCCCCTACGTGCGGGCGGCGTCCTCGCAGAAGTGCGTGCGCGCCGGCGGCAAGCACAACGACCTCGACAACGTCGGCTACACCTCCCGCCACCACACTTTCTTCGAGATGCTCGGCAACTTCTCCTTCGGCGACTACTTCAAGGAGCAAGCGATCCCGCTCGCCTGGGATCTGCTGACCAAGGAGTACGGCCTCGACAGGAAGCGGCTGACGATCACCGTCTATCATACCGACGACGAGGCCTATCGGATCTGGAAGAAGCTGACCGGCTTCGGCGACGACAAGATCATCCGCATCGCCTCGAGCGACAACTTTTGGCAGATGGGCGACACCGGCCCCTGCGGCCCATGCTCGGAAGTCTTCTTCGACCATGGCGACAAGATCTTCGGCGGCCCGCCCGGCTCCAAGGACGCCGACGGCGACCGCTTCGTCGAGATCTGGAATCTCGTGTTCATGCAGTTCGAGCAGCTGCCGGGTGGCGAGCGCGTCGACCTGCCGAAGCATTCGGTCGACACCGGCATGGGGCTGGAGCGCGTCGCCGCCGTGCTGCAGGGCGTGCACGACAACTACGACATCGATCTGTTCAAGGCGCTGATCGCCGCTTCCGTGCAGGCGACAGGTATCGCCGCGACGGGCGAGCACAAGGCCTCGCACCGTGTCATCGCCGATCACCTGCGCGCGACGAGCTTCTTGATTGCCGACGGCGTGCTGCCGTCGAACGAAGGGCGCGGCTACGTGCTCCGCCGTATCATGCGCCGCGCCATGCGCCACGCGCACCTGCTCGGCGCCGAGGAGCCGCTGATGTATCGCCTGGTGCCGTCGCTCGTGCACGAGATGGGCGACACCTACCACGAGCTGCAGCGCGCCCAGCCGCTCATCACCGAGACGCTGCACCTGGAAGAGACGCGCTTCCGCAAGACGCTCGCCAAGGGCCTCGGCCTGCTCGGCGACGCGACGGCAAAACTGAAGAAGGGCGACGTGCTGCCCGGCGAGACCGCGTTCAAGCTCTACGACACCTACGGCTTCCCGCTCGACCTCACCGAGGATGCGCTGCGCGCCCGGGGCGTCGCCGTCGACACCAAGGGTTTCGATGCCGCGATGGAGCGGCAGAAGGCGGAAGCGCGCAAAGCCTGGAAGGGCTCGGGCGAGGCGGCGACGGAATCGGTCTGGTTCGAGGTGAAGGAAAAGACCGGCGCCACCGAGTTCATCGGCTACGACACCGAGACGCTGAGCGCCGAGATCGTCACGCTCGTGAAGGACGGCAAGGAGACGAAGGCGCTCAAAGCCGGTGACGAGGCGGCGATCGTCGTCAACCAGACGCCGTTCTACGGCGAATCCGGCGGCCAGGTTGGCGACACGGGCGTTATCCGCGGCGCCAAGGGCGAGCTGTTCCGCGTCGCCGACACGCAGAAGAAGGCGGGCGGCCTCTTCGTGCACTTCGGCAAGGTGGAGAAGGGCGGCTTCAAGCCGGGCGACGCGGTCGATCTGGAGGTTGATCACGCGGCGCGCTCGTCGATCCGCGCCAACCACTCGGCGACCCACTTGCTGCACGAGGCGCTGCGCCAGGTCCTGGGCGACCACGTCGCGCAGCGCGGCTCGCTCGTCGCGCCCGATCGCTTGCGCTTCGACTTCGTGCACACCAAGCCGATGACGCCGGAAGAGATCGCCAAGGTCGAAGACATCGCCAACGCGGTGATCGTCGAGAACGCGCCGGTCGAGACGCGGCTGATGGGCGTCGAGGAAGCGAAGCAATCCGGCGCCCGCGCGCTGTTCGGCGAGAAGTACGGTGACGAGGTGCGCGTCGTGTCGATGGGTGCTGCTCCGGGTGCGAATACGCTCGGCTGGTCGGTCGAATTGTGCGGCGGCACGCACGTGAAGCGCACCGGCGACATCGGCCTCGTCAAGGTTCTGGCCGAAGGGGCGAGCGCGTCCGGCGTGCGCCGCATTGAGGCGCTGACCGGCGATGCCGCACGCGCCTACCTCTCCGAGCAGGAGACGCGCCTCAAGGAGATCGCCTCGGCGCTGCACGTGCGGCCCGAGGATGCGGCCGAGCGCGTCAAGGCGCTGATCGAGGAGCGCAAGCAGCTCGAGCGTCAGCTCGCGGAGGCCAAGAAGCAGATCGCCATGGGCGGCGGCGGCAAGGACGCAGGTCCCGCCATCGTCGAGGTCGGCGGACGCAAGTTCCTCAAGCTGTCCGTCACCGGCGTCGAGATGAAGGACCTGAAGGCGATGGCCGACGACGGCCGCGCCAAGATCGGCTCCGGTATCGTCGCCATCGCCAACAACTCCGTCGACGGCAAGCTCGGCATCGTCGTCGCCGTCACCACCGATCTCACCGGCGAGGTGAGCGCCGTCGATCTCGTGCGCGCCGGCTCGGAGGCGGTCGGCGGCAAGGGCGGCGGCGGGCGGCCGGACATGGCGCAGGCGGGGGGCCCCGACGGCTCGCGCGCCGATGCGGCGCTGCAAGCGATCGAAGACCGTCTCAACGCCGCCTGAACTTCTCAACGATCAGCAAATCTACCCCGCCTCAATTGCGGGACGATTCTGCTATTGATCGACGAGATGACCTCGCATGTGATGCGTGGCGGGGCATCGCGCGGGGAACGAGATGACGGCGGAAGGCACCGATTTCACCATCTATCGCGAGGCGATGATCGTCCTCGCCACCGCGGCTGTGCTCGTGCCGCTCGGTCAACGCTTCCGCCTCAGCCCCATCCTCGGCTTTTTGATCGCTGGTGCCGTGCTCGGTCCGCATGGGCTGGGTGCGCTCCAGGGCGTGCTCCCCCCGCTGCAATGGATAACGGTCTCCGAGGAGCGCGGCCTCGGCGCTATGGCCGAGCTCGGCGTCGTCTTCCTGCTGTTCATCATCGGCCTCGAACTATCACTGACGCGCCTCATTACCATGCGGCGGCTGGTGTTCGGGCTCGGCACGCTGCAGGTGTCGATCTCGGCGGTCATCATCGGCTCAATAGCGGCGCTTTATGGAGCCGGCGCCGGAGCGGCGACGCTCATCGGTTTCTCGCTGGCGCTATCGTCGACGGCGGTCGTCATCGAGGTGCTGTCGCGCGGTGGACGGCTGAGCAGCAGCACCGGCAGAACCTCTTTCGCGATCCTGCTTCTGCAGGATCTCGCAGTCGTTCCGCTGCTGTTCCTCGTCAACATTCTGGGTCCCGAAAGTGAAGGCAACCTGCTTGCCGGCCTGGCGCAGGCATTCGGGCAGGCGGTGCTTGTCATCGGGCTGATTGCGCTGGTCGGCAAAGCGTTGCTTCGCCCGCTGTTCCGCTCCGTCGCCGCGGCGGGCTCCACCGAGCTGTTCGTCGCCGCAGCGCTGTTCGTCGCCGTCGGCAGCGGCCTCGTCACCGCGGCGGCCGGGCTGTCGATGGCTTTGGGCGCGTTCGTCGCCGGCCTACTGCTCGCGGAAACCGAGTATCACCGCGCCATCGAGGCAACCATCGACCCCTTCAAGGGGCTGCTGCTTGGCGTGTTCTTCTTCTCCGTCGGCATGAGCCTCGACATCGCCTACCTGTGGAACAACCCGCTGCCGATCATGCTCGGCCTTCTCTGCCTCATCGCCATAAAGTCCGGCGTCCTCGTCGTACTGCTGCGCTGGTTCCGGGTGTCTTGGCCGGCGACGATCGAAACCTCGGCGCTCTTGGGTCCGGGCGGCGAGTTCGCGTTCATCGTCATCGGGCTCGCGATGGCAAAGAAGATCGTCGAGCCGGGTATGGGTGAGCTGGTGCTGGCGCTCACGTCGTTCTCGATGGCGCTGGTGCCGGCGCTCGATTACGTAGCCCGCCGCTGGTCGCGCTCTCTCACCACCAAGAGGGAGGCTGCCGACCCGGCGCTGAGTGTGCCGCCACCGAAGGAGCACTTCGACGCCATCGTCATCGGATGCGGGCGCGTGGGCGCGCTGGTTTCGGAGATGCTCAAGCGACATGGCGTAAAGCACATCATCGTCGAGCGCGACCCCGCCGTGGTGTCTCGCTGCCGTGAGGAGGGCTACCCCGTATATTTCGGCGATGCCAAGAACCCGCAGTTCCTGAAGCGCTGCGGCCTCGACGAAGCCAGGGGCGTGGTTATCACCATCAACAAGCCATCGGCCGTCAGTGAAATCGTTACGGCGCTGCGCGAGCTGCGCGACGACATCATCATCGTTGCCCGCGCCCGCGACGCGGAGCACGCCCGCCAGCTCTACAAGCAGAAGGTTTCCGATGCGGTTCCCGAGACGATCGAGGCGAGCCTTCAGCTCTCCGAGGCGACGCTCGTAGGTCTCGGCGTCCCGACCGGCCCGGTCATCGCTTCGATCCACGAGAAGCGCGACGAGTTCCGCGAGCAGCTGCAGGGCGCCGCCGGCCGGCCGACGCGCGGGCTGCGCGCCAGCCAAAAGAAGCGGTCGCCGTAGGGTCTCGCTATTGCGGCGCAGTTGTCGTCGGCGTCGGGGCGACCGGGGCATTGTCCGGGGCCCGGATATTTCCGCCAAAGAATACATATGCGCAGGTTGCAGCAAAGGCGATCAAGATGATGATTGCCAGCGGTGATGTGCGCGTGTGCTGGGGGATGACCTTTCGCTCGACCACCACACCGTCGTGATCGAGGTCGTCGTTGATGACCTGGGCCATGGCATTTTACTCCCGACATTTCGCCGTTGGTTAACTGTCGCGAAAAACCGGTGAGCCGACTGCTTCGTTCCATATCGGCGGCATGGAACGAGCAGCCCGCGACCGCGTTTGGGGCGCATGGAAATGCCGATGCGCGATGTCTTGGCAGGATTGCCCTTCAAAATAAAGCTCATGCTCCTGCATGTGCAAAGGGCGGAGCGAGAACGCCGGGCCGCGCCCGCCGCCGTGACGGTTCCGCCGGAGGCGCAGGCTCCGATCGTCATCGAGCCGATCGCCCACCGCCGCGTCTCGTAGCGAACCTCAGTTCGCGGCGCCGCGGACCTTGGGTCCGATGCGGTCGATGCGATTTGTCCAGATTCCGCCGGCGTATCCGTTCGGTAGAGCCGCCAGCTGTCCCAAATCGTCGACGCCGCTCGTGCCGAAGCTCCCGTCGTAAGGGCCGAGCACGAACACATCGACGCCCGCGCTTTGCATGCGCTGCTGGAATTTGTGCGGCCATCCCCACAGCCACGGCGCGAAGTTGAGTGGCACCAGCATCATGCCCTTGCGGCACGCGGCCGGCACATAGCCCGACCAGCCGAGCGCGGCGTAACCTAACAGGCAGCACTGCAGCGACTTCTTTGAGCCGATGGCGACGTCGGCCAGCTTCTCGTGCACAAGCTCGGTCGGCAGCGTGCCGCCGTACGCCATCAGACGGGCGCGCGCATCGGGTGCGAGCTTGGCGAGATACGCAGCGAGCTTCTCGCCTTCGCTGAGGTCGTTGCTCTTGATGTTGATGAGGAAGCGCTTGTCGGGAAACCTGGCGAGCACCTCATCGAGCGTCGGCATCAAGCCGACGCCCTTGCCGCGCAACGGAAACGTCTTGCCGCCGTCCGCGGTGTAGCCATAGCCGACATCAAGCCGCTTCAAGTCCGACATGGCGTGGTCGCGCGTCCTGCCCTTGCCCTCGGTGCGGCAGTCGAGCGTCCAGTCATGGAAGACGGCGAACTGGCCGTCGGTCGTCGGGTGAATGTCGAACTCGACCACGTCCGCGCCGGCGGCAAACGCCGCCTCCACAGAGGGCAGCGTGTTCTCGATGAACTCGTGCTCGGGTGGATTGATGCGCGTCGCCGTGCAGGTGTCGCGCTCGAGGTCTTCGCGCGAGTACGTCTGGGCTAGACCGCGATGGGCGAGCAGCACCGGCTTACCGCTCGGCGGGGCGGAGAGGAGCGAGGTGTTGTTGTGCCAGGCAAAGGCGGCGAACACAGTGATGGCGAGGAGCAGGTAACGCAGGAACTTCTTCATTTGGTCCGATGTCTCTGGTGCGTTGCGGCGGGCACCAGAGGAGGCCAAGACGGCGCTGCAAGGGCGGCCGTGCGGCACGGCGGTGTTTACCTTGTCGGTGTGGCGACGGCGCAGCGCGGCCAGCTCTGATTGCCCCCCGCCGCCGCCGTGCTATGGAATTGCAGCCATCAACGTCCAGCCACGGGGAACCATCCAATGCGTCTGGCTCAATTTGCGCGACTGTCTGGCATCGGCCTCTGCTCCGCCGCGTTCGCCTTGGCGATGCCGGCGCGTGCCGCGCACATCGAAATCGGGTTCCTGAACTGCAAGGTCTCAGGCGGGATCGGTTTCGTCTTCGGCTCCAGCAAGGAGCTCGAGTGCGTGTTCAAGGGACCGCACGGCAGCGAGGACTATCACGGGTCGATCGACCGCTTCGGCATCGACCTCGGGTTTACCGATGGCGGCAAGATCGTATGGACCGTCTTCGCGCCGTCCAAGGATGTGCCCGCCGGCGCCCTCGCCGGCGGCTATGCGGGTGTTTCCGCTGAGGCGACCGCGGGTCTCGGCATCGGCGCCAATGCGTTGCTTGGCGGCTCCAACAAATCGATCGCGCTGCAGCCGCTGAGCGTGCAGGGCCAGGAAGGCCTCAACGTTGCCGTCGGCGTCGCGGAGCTGCGCCTGCGCCCCGGGGCCTAGGAACTCCGAGTGAGCCGCCTTGAGCGTAGCGGAACCCGACGTCTTCCTGCAGACGCATCATACCGATACGACTCTGGGCCGGGAGCGATGCTCGTATGGCAAAGAAATTTTGGTACTTTCCGCTTATCGCGTGTTTGGCCTTGCCAATCTACAGCGTGCTTGGTGCTGACACCTCATTCGAGAGGCACTTCTGCGATCGAATTAAGAGCGAACCGGAATTCAGTCTTGGGGATATGCTGCCCAGCGATATGTATTGCGTGCTGCCAGGCGGGGAATTTCCGCATCCGTTTGTGCGCGCAAGGTTTGATGGCTACGCGTACCAACAAGCGCGAGCTGGAGACAGCCAAGATAACTGGTTCGTTTTGCTAGTCTCTGAGTACAATAAAACTGTCGAGGTTCTGCCTATCGCCTATCGGCAGGCAAACTTGAAAAACACTACGTCAATCTGTTCAGCAAGACTTAGAATCTATGCCTCGCCTGACAAATCCGTGCTCGCTGTCGAGCGGTAAGGACGCGGCGCCCGGCGGACGGCTCCCGAGAGAGGAGTCGCCACGCAAACTCATCAGGCCGCCTTGGTCATCTCGGCTTTGAGGTTCTGGTCGACCTTGTCGAGGAAGCCGGTAGTCGACAGCCACTTCTGCTTGTCGCCGACCAGCAGCGCCAGATCCTTGGTCATGAACCCCGACTCGACCGTGCGGATGCACACGCGCTCAATCGAAGCGGCGAACTGCGCCAGGGCCTCGTTGCCGTCGAGCTTGGCCCGGTGCGCCAGGGCGCGCGACCAGGCGAAGATCGACGCGATGGCGTTGGTTGACGTCTCCTTGCCCTTCTGGTGCTCGCGGTAGTGGCGTGTGACGGTGCCGTGCGCAGCCTCGGCCTCGACGGTCTTGCCGTCCGGCGTCATCAACACGCTGGTCATCAGGCCGAGTGAGCCGAAGCCCTGCGCGACGGTGTCGGACTGCACGTCGCCGTCGTAGTTCTTTAGCGCCCACACGTAGCCGCCCGACCACTTCAGGGCCGAGGCGACCATGTCGTCGATCAGGCGGTGCTCGTAAGTGAGCTTGCGCTTCTTGAACTCCTCGGCGAATTCGGCGTCGAACACCTCCTGGAACAGATCCTTGAAGCGACCGTCGTAGGCCTTGAGGATGGTGTTCTTGGTCGACAGGTAGGCCGGATAGTTGCGATTGAGCGCGTAATTGAAGGTGGCGCGCGCGAACTCGCGGATGCTGTCGTCGAGATTGTACATGGCGAGCGCGACGCCGCTGGAGGGCGCCTTGAACACCTCGCGCTCGATCGTCTCGCCGTTCTCGCCCACAAACTTGATGGTTAGCGTGCCCTTGCCGGGGAAACGGAAATCGGTGGCGCGGTACTGGTCGCCGTAGGCGTGGCGGCCGATGACGATGGGCTGCGTCCAGCCGGGCACCAGGCGGGGCACGTTGCGGCAGATGATGGGCTCGCGGAAGATGACGCCGCCGAGGATGTTGCGGATCGTCCCGTTGGGGCTCTTCCACATCTCCTTCAAATTGAACTCTTTGACGCGCGCCTCGTCCGGCGTGATGGTCGCGCACTTGACGCCGACGCCGTGCTTCTTGATGGCATTGGCGGCGTCGATGGTGACCTGATCGTTGGTGGCGTCGCGGTTCTCGATCGACAGGTCGTAGTATTCGAGCGGCACGTCGAGATAGGGGAGGATCAGCTTGTCCTTGATCAGCTTCCAGATGATGCGGGTCATCTCGTCGCCGTCGAGCTCGACGACGGTTCCGGTCACCTTGATCTTCTGCATGAGCGCGCCTTCGCGGGTCGATATGACGTTGGGAACAGGACCGGCGATGGCCCCGGCTTAATCTCGGACGTTTGATTCAATCGCGAGTGAAATCATGTTCGAGAACAGAGCCGATATCCAACCATTTCTTGCCGAGACGGAACTTGGGCTTTTTGCCGCGGAGATCGCGGGGCTGTGCAAACCGAGCCTCTGCTTTGAGCCGAGCGCAGCGCAGGTTGGCGGCACGCGCTTCGGCGGCGAGCCGGACGTGCCACCCGACTTCTCGTGGCCGGCGCGCGAGGCGTACGTCCACGGTGCGGCGCTGGCGGCGCGGCTGGCCGGTCGCGGCGAACGCTTCGCCAGCCGCTTCACGATGCCAGCACCGCTCGATTTCGTCTGCCAGATCGATTTGACGGATCACGCAGTGAAACGGGCACTTGGCTCTTGGCTTCCCAGCGAGGGACGGCTTCTGTTCTTCTGGGATGCCGGTTGCGGTCCGTGGATCGAGGACACTCGATCGGCGCGGGTGATCTGGGACCCAAGTCCGGCCGCGGGCTTGAAGCGGCAAGCACGGCCGCCTGCACTTCTCGAGTATCTCGGCCGCGACGAGCGTGAAGGCTGCAAGCGGGCGACCGCTGCCGCCGCGCTGCCGGCGTGGTCGCTGCCCGATCGCTTCCTGGTGCAGGAGATTGCCGAATCCGATGGTCTGCGAGAAGCGGCCGTCGCCGACGAAAGCGACGACTTCTGGGGCGACGTGATGGACAGGGGGCTGACGACGCTCACCTCCGGTCGCAAGGTGCTCGCCCATCGCCTCGGCGGGTGGCCGATCCCCGAGCAGGGAGATCCCCGTTTCACCGCCGCCGCCTCGGCCAATGGCTTCTTAAGGCTCTTCGACCGCTCCCCCACCGAGGCCGAGGCCGAAGCGTGCGGCCGCGAGGTGCCGGCATGGACGATGTTGCTGCAAGTCGATATGGCTTCGCTCGGCACGGATTTCGCCGAAGGGACCGTATACTTCGTCATGCGTGCCGATGACCTGGAGCGGCGCGACTTCAGCCGTGTCCATGCCGTCTATCAGCAGACTTGAGAAGAAGGAGCCGAGGTGACGCTGGAGGCGCAAGCAGGATTGCCGGTCGAGGCGATCGGCGGCGTGCCAGTCTTCGGTCCGCGCGCCACGCCCGTTGCCGAGGTCGTGCACGCCTGTCATGAGCGCACCATCGACGTGGCGCTGGCCGAGCTGGCGATCCCCGGACTCGACCGCACGACGCTCGGTTCGGTTCTGGCCTATTGCGCGGAGCTGCGCTGCGAGGCGGATGCCGTCACCTGTCCCGGATGCAAGCGGCGCACGGAGATTGAAGGCATCCGTAGCCTCGACGACTTCATCGCCCGCCACAAGGAGATCGTCGTCGGTGACGGTGCCGTGCGCCTCATGGGCCGGGGCGAGGGCACGCTACACACCCCGGCGCTCGCGGCGCTTGAGAAAACGTGGTCGGGCGAAAACTACTGGTTCTGGGCCCGGCGCGTAATGCGCAAGCTGCGTCACGGCATCCGCCGCGCCAACGTCCAGGGCACCGCATTTGCCGCGCCGGGAGAGTCGCCCTCGGTCATGCTGATGGAGCCGCAGCTCCCCGACAACATAGGCATGGTGGCGCGCGCCATGGCCAATTTTGGTCTCGACGACCTGCGCCTCATTGCGCCGCGTGACGGCTGGCCGAACGAGAAGGCGCGCATCGCGGCATCGGGCGCCAACTATATCATCGACGACGCCGGCGCCTTTCCGACGCTCGAGGCGGCGATCGCAGACTGCAACTGGCTGGCCGCGACGACGGCGCGCCAGCGCGACTTGCGCAAGCCAGTGATGACGCCCATCGAGGCCGTGGCCGAGATGCGCCGGCGTATAGCGGCCGGCGAGCGCTGCGGGGTGCTGTTCGGCCGCGAGCGCTCGGGCCTAGAGACCGATGAGGTCGCCCATGCCGATGCACTCGTCATGATCCCGGTAAATTCTCGTTTCGCTTCTCTCAACCTGGCGCAGGCCGTGCTCATCCTCGGGTACGAGTGGATGCGGGGCAGTGATGCACAAAGTCTCGGGCGGGTAACCACGTACGAGAAGCCGTTGGAGGCGGGTCTCTACATGGGGGACGACCGGCCGGCGACGAAGGAGGAACTCCTCGGATTTCTTAAGCATCTCGAAGACGAGCTGGATCGGCTGGGGTTCTTCAACCCGGGGCACAAGCGCGCCACCGTGATTAGAAATCTGCGGACGATGTATGCCCGGATGGGGGCCACCGAGCAGGAAGTCCGCACCCTGCGTGGTATTGTTGCAACGCTCGCAAAGGGCAAGGGACATGCCCGCAAGCCGCCTACTTAGCCGCCATGATCTGGCCAAGTTTTCAGCCGAGCGATGCCGCTCCCACGGGCAGCAATTTGTGCTCTTCATCGCGCGGCACATGCGCCGAGAAGCAACAGTAACAATATAACGCAGGGACAGTTTCAGGAGATGCGGATCATGAAATGGGCGGGGAGGGGTTGGGCGTGCGCCATGGCGGCTGTCGCCGTGGTGGCGGCAACGCCGGTCGGCGCGCAAGAGCTCAGCGAGAAGGCGACGCGCACCTTCATGGAATATGCGTGGACCTTGACACCGGAGCGCTTCACCAAGCCCAACGGTGAGACGATCCTTATCGATAAGACGAACCGCGACGCAGTGCTCGTGCCCCTCGACGTTGCGCGCGAGGTCATTCGCGCCGGCCGGCTGTCGGCCCACGCCCAGGTGTGCGGCCTTGCGCAGGAGCAGGGCGAAAATCACGAGTCGCTGATGCGCCGCCAGGTGCAGAGCAAGAAGTGGTCGCCGCAGCAGATGGTTTACATCAACCAGCTCCACTTGACGGTGGTGATGCTCCTCACGGGCCGCATCAAGCTGGTCGAGAGGCCCGACAATCCCGAAGCCGCCAAGGCCGCCGGCGCCGATGCGGCAAAGGAGGTCGTGGTCGCCGAGGAGGCCCAGAAGGCAGCGCAGACCTGCTCGGCCGAGCAGAAGACCAAGGTCAAGGAGATGATCGCCGCATACGTGAAGACCGGTCCGGCGCTCGCCTCCAACGGAGCCGCAGCGGCCGCCCCGGCAGCCGCTCCTGCGGCGGCGCCAGCGGCGACCAAGTAGGCCAGGCAGGCCGCATTTTAGGGCGCCCGGACCCGCGGCGGTTGACGGCGCCCCTGCCAATCGGTATCTAGCCATCCACGCGGGCCATCGTTTTGGCCCGCGTTTTAATTGCGCACCTGCGGCAGCGTCCATTCGTGGCGCGGCCTGTCGGCTCCCGAGGGTCAACCCCGGCGGGCAGAGGAGGGGGCGCTCCAAACCGATGCAACCATTGGAGTGCTGTTGCCATGACCAAGCGCATTCGCGCCAAGCACAAGATCGATCGCCGCCTCGGCGAGAACATTTGGGGCCGTCCGAAGAGCCCGCTCAACCGCCGCGAGTCGCGGCCGGGCCAGCACGGCGAGCGCCGCGTGCAGAAGCTGTCCGACTACGGCCAGCAGCTCAAGGCGAAGCAGAAGCTCAAGGGCTACTACGCCAACCTCAACGAGCGGCAGTTCCACCGCATCTACGTCGAGGCCTCGCGTCTCAAGGGCTCGACCTCCGAGCACGTGATCGGCCTGCTCGAGCGCCGTCTCGACGCCATCGTCTACCGCGCCAAGTTCGTGCCGACCGTGTTCGCCGCGCGCCAGTTCGTCAGCCACGGCCACGTGACGGTCAACGGCCGCCGCGTCACCGTGCCGAGCTATCGCTGCAAGGTCGGCGACGTGGTCGAGGTGAAGGAGAAGTCGCGCCAGCTGCCGCTCGTGCTCGAGGCGATCAAGAGCGCCGAGCGCGACGTGCCCGACTACGTCGAGGCGGATCACAATCGCATGGCGGCGAAGTTCCTGCGCGTGCCGGCGCTGTCGGACGTGCCCTATCCGGTGCACATGGAGCCGAACCTGGTGGTCGAGTTCTACTCGCGCTAACCGGCAATCCGCAGAACCGAATTTGCAAAGGCCTCCGTACCCCGGGGGCCTTTGTCGTATTGTGACGCCTCACAGCGGCCCGGGATCGGCGACGGGGCTCAAGGGGCGGTGGCGGCGCGCCGGGTTGCTGGGCAGCGTCACGAGCTCGGCCCCCGCCGGCGGCGTGGCGACGTCGGCTGTGCCGCGCGCGGCCACGGCCCGGCTCGGGGGCACGGTGTTGGCCCAGCCGTAGGCCAGCATGGTGATGATCGCCGAGGCGGCGAAGAAGTAGACGCCGGGCATCACCGCCGCTTCCGTATAGCCCGACGAGTTCACGTAGAAGATCATCAGCGCCAGCACCATGACGTCGGTCATCGAGTAGCGGCCGAGCCACTCCATGGTCGAGAAGGAGCGGCGGCGGAACTCCGGCGACAGATCCGGCGAGGTGACGAGCGTCAGCAGATAGAACAGCTTCAGGAACGGGAAGAAGATCGAGACGGCGAACACCACCGTGCAGAGGAAGTACTCGTCGCTCTCGTACAGCGCCCAGATGATGGTCGCGATCGAGTGCTCGTTGGTCCACACGTAGACGGTGGTGAAGCGGATCACCGGCAGGATGACGCCGAGCGCGAAGAACACCGTCGCTAGGATGATGAGGAAGCTCAGGAAGAAATTGCGGACGACCGATAGCTGCTTCGGCACCTGCGGCTCGCTTCCCATGCTACCGGCCGCGGCAATGCCGGTCTTGAGCCAGGCGTAGGAGAGGATCATCAGCACCACGGCGGCGGTGAAGAGGTAGACCGCCGGCAGGCTCGCCGCGTCGTACACGCCCTGGCTCTTCAGGAAGAAGATCATCAGCGCCAGCACCAGCACGTCGTGCATCGACCATTTGCCGATCCACTCGATGGCCTTGAGGCGCTTGGCGTGGCGGCGTAGCTCGGCCGCCGGCAGGGTCGAGACGAGCAGCAGGTAGAGCAGCTTCACGATGGGGAAGACGATCGAGAAGACGAGCACGACGAGGCCGAGAAACGTCTGCCCCTGTTTCAGCAGCACTTCCACGGTCGAGATCAGCGAGTACTCGCTCGACCAGAACATGAACTTCGTGAGCTTGAGGATCGGCAGGCTGATGCCGAGCGCCAGGCACACGGCGGCGCCGATGATCGCGAAGCTCAACAGAAAGCGACGGCCGCCGAGCCGCATGGATGCGTATCCCCAAAGTACCGGCGGCTATGATAGTGGCGGGCCGCCCGCCCGTCACTCAAGGCAGGCCGCGCGGCAAAACTAGGGCCGGGGGCGCCGTCCCTGCCCCGCGTCAGACGCTCAGCAGCTGCGTCCCTCTGATGGGCAAGGTGGGGTGAGTATGGGGCTAGTGGAGAGGGCGGGGCTAAGATTCACTTCGACCAATATCAGCCCAATTGGTCCGCTCGCCACTCAATAAGCCGCCGAGACGTCCTTGTCAGCGTTGGGCAGCTGACTTCTTCGCTCGGACAGCGCCGCGACCGCTATGGGCCAATTCCGGACCTAGCATCGTGGGGCGAAGTCGAGCTGAAGCTCTTCACCGACTTGTCCGACACCGGGACTGATGAAGACTACAACTCGACCTCGCAACTCATCGAACTCGATACCCGCGCGTCAGGCGCAACCCTCGTGTCTTACTTCTCCGGGGCGGCCATCGGGGTGAGCTCGGCAGCCGCCTTCGCTGCCTTCTCGATGTCTTCCTTGGGCATAGAGATCATGCCCTTGCCGACGAGGTAGCCGTCCTCACCGATCGTCTTGTCCGAGACGTACTCGGCAAGGAACTCCTTCATACCCGGGATCAAGGCGACATGGGCCTTCTTCACGTAGATGAAGAGCGCACGCGAGCCGGGGTACTTGCCGTTCGCGATGTCCTCGTAGGTGGCTTCAACGCCGCCAACCTGGACGCTCTTGATCTTTGACTTGTTCTCCTCGAGGAACGAGAAGCCAAAGATGCCGACGGCGTCCGGATTGCCCTCAAGCTTCTGCACGATCAGGTTGTCGTTCTCGCCGGCGTCGATGTAGGCGCCGTCCTCGCGGAGGGATTTCCAGACCTTCTCGTAGTCCTTGGTGCCGTTCTTCTCGTCAGCGTCCTTCAGCTCCCTGAGCGCGCCGAACCCCTTGGCGCCCTTTTCCATGATGAGTTCAAGGAACGCGTCGCGCGTGCCGGAGGTCGGCGGGGGACCGAGAACCTCGATCTTGGTCGCGGGGAGCAGCGGATCGATGTCTTGCCAGACCTTGTGAGGGTTCGGGATGAACTTCAAATTCTCGTCGTGAATTTCCTTGGCGAGGGCCAAGAAGAGCTCCTCCTGCTGCAGGCTGAAGTCGGGGCTGCTCTTGGAGTGGGCGATCACAATGCCATCAAGGCCGAACTTGATCTCGACGATGTCCGTGACGCCGTTCTTCTGGCAGTCCTCGAATTCGGCCTTCTTCATCGGACGCGAGGCGTTTGCGATGTCGGGAGTTGCCTCCCCGATACCGGCGCAGAACAGCTTGAGGCCGCCGCCCGTGCCGGTCGATTCCACGACCGGCGTTTTGCCGCTCGCCTTGCCGAAATGCTCGGCGACTGCGGTCGTAAAGGGGTAGACTGTCGACGAGCCAACGGCGCGGATTTGGTCGCGCGCGAACGCCGTGGTCGAGAGAGCCGAAGTGGCCGCGAATGCGATCGCAGCCAAGGTCAGACCATTCTTGAAATTGGGTGTCATGTGGCCTCGAAGACTCCAACAGGTTGTGGCCGGGCAGCGCTTTATTTCCAGCCATTTTGGGCGCTCGGCGTTTCTAGCCAACCCAAACAAAGCTTTTGCGACGGTTTAGCATATTGATCGGGTTGCCGATCCTTGACGCGATCTCGAGATCGCTCTGGAGCCGCGTCGACGGTCGTGCCCGAGAACGCGATCTTCACGGCCTTGACGGCAACCGGAGCACTCGATGTTCGTCATCGGTGCAGCCGCCCGCCGTCGATGCCAACTTGGGTCCAACACCGACCCACGGCCCGTTTCGAAACGAGCGCCCTGGATCGTCAGTATCTAAGTAAGTGAAGCGGCTGCGCGCACATCGAGGAGCTGATGCACCCGGCCCGTGATGACGGCGAGCGAGTAGTCTGCCCAGCCGCGGGCTTGCCAATCCGGCCGGGTGCCAATGCATCAGACTTCGGCGCGCGGGGTCTAGTCCGAACCGTCCGCCCATCGTGTCATATGTTTGTAATGTTAGTTTCGCAGAAGCTTGCGCGTGTTTGCGGGGAGGCAGGCGGAACCAGCGGCTCTCCCGTAGTGGTATGTATAGGGGAAAAATCATGAACAAAACTATTGTGCTCGCACTCGCAGCCTCCTTCGGCCTGTTGCTGGCATCGAACGCATTCGCCCAATGCGTCGTCAACGTCAACCGCACGGCCTGCGCGGGCAAGGAATCGGAGTCCTACAGCAAGTGCGGTGGCTCGAAGTCGTGCGACAAGGACTATTCCGCGAGCACCGAAGCGGCTTGCATCGCAGCCGCAAAGGAAAACTGCCCGAATTCGCGCCTGGACATCACCAAGTCCAAGATCGTCAAGGCGCGGCTCAATGGTAAGGTGCTGAAGGGCCCCTACGGCGGGAACTTCTGCTCACAGAGCCGCCCCGACTTCAACAAGTGCAAGTCATAATTGGCGACGGGTTCTGCAAAGAACTCGAAAAAGCGGAGGCCGGGCTTATCCCGGTCTCCGTTCGCGTTTTCGGTTACGTTGCAGCATTTGCCGGACGGCTATTGATCGTCGAAATGCCCTCGCGCACCGCGACCGCAACCGGGTCGCCGTCCTTCACGCCGCCTGCCTCATGCCGCTGGGATTCACGGCGCGCGAGGCGCAGGCAGATAGCGTAAGCGTAGGAGGAGCGGCAGGTAGCGCTAAGCCAGCAGCTGCGTCTCGTCGTAGACGACGCACTTCCCGTCGAGCATCGCCGTCAGCTCACCCGCTTCCAGCATCTCGCGGCCGATGTCGCCGCCGCCGACGAACTCGTCCTGTCGACGTTCGCCTCATGGGAGCCGTTCCTTGCGGAACAGCGCGCGCGCATTCTTTCGCTAAGTTGGGGCTCCCCTTAGGCGTAATGAGGATCCGAGTAGCCCCAATGATCACGACATCAAAACAGATAACGCTGGCCGCCGCAGGCGGCTTGGTCAGCCTTGTCCTTCTCGCCACCCAGGTGTTCGCCTACAGCGAAGCCGTAATCAATGCCTGCACCGACGACTACCTGGCTCACTGCAGCGCCTATGACGAAAACAGCGCGCAGGGCGAGCGCTGCATGCGCGCCGTCGGCGGCAAACTCTCGCAGGGCTGTGTCAACGCACTTGTTGCCTCCGGCGAGGTCTCCAAGACCGCAGTTGGGCGCCGAACCAAGCGCTAAGAGACTGCCTAACGCGCGCGGGCGCTCGAGGCCGACAGGGCGAGGCGCTAAGCCAGCGTCGGCTCGCCCGCCTGCAGCATCCGGCCCGCACGCCTCTCTGGCATGAAGGCGGGCCGTGAAGCTCGGGCAATGTGCCCGGAACTTCGGGCTAGCGCCGAACGGTACCGGGGCGATACATAATCGCTAGCGAGAGCGACGCAGGAACCGCGCCCAATGCTGAGCATCATCCTTACGGCGTGTCTGATCGCCGATCCCGGGCAGTGCCGGGAGTTCAAGATCCAGACCGACTTCCAGATGCCCACCAAGTACTGCACGATGAAGGCGCAGCCGGTTGTCGCGCAGTGGTCCGGGGAGCATCCGCAGTGGGAGATCAAGGGGTGGAGCTGCCAGCCGTCGACGTTGAACGACACGTGAGACGCGCAATGCGTGATGCCGCGGCCTAAGCCAGCAGCTGCGTCTTGTCGTAGGCGACGCCCTTTTCGTCGAACATGGCCGTCAGCTCGCCCGCTTCCAGCATTTCGCGGACGATGTCGCAGCCGCCGACGAACTCGCCCTTCACGTAGAGCTGCGGGATGGTCGGCCAGTTGGAGAACGCCTTGATCCCCTCGCGCACGCCCATGTCCTGCAGGACGTTGATGTCTTTGTAGTCGATGCCGAGGGCGCGCAGGATGTGGTCCACCTGGGCCGAGAACCCGCACTGCGGCATGTTCTTGTTGCCCTTCATGAACAGGACGACGTCGTTCGACGCGATCGTCTTGCGGATCCAGTCCTGGACGTCCTGTTGCGGGTCGCTCATTTCGGGCCTCTCGAATGCGTGGCTATCGGCGGGCATCATCCCCCGCCTCTAGGCGGCAATGTGTGGATTGGCGCCGCGAAGTCAACTTCTGCCCCTCGCGGCGGAGCCGCGGCAGGGATCGAGGGCGGAGCCGCGGCAGGGATCGAGGGCGGAGCCGCGGCAGGGATCGAGGGCGGAGCCGCGGCAGGGATCAGGGGGCCGCGGTGGTCAGCGCCAGCGCGTGCAGGACCCCGCCCATACGGCCGCCCAACGCCTCGTAGACCATCTGGTGCTGCTGCACCCGCGATTTGCCCTTGAATTCCTGCGCCACGACGTGCGCCGCGTAGTGGTCGCCGTCGCCGGCGAGGTCGCGGATCTCCACCAGTGCGTCGGGGAATTTGGCCTTGATCAGCCGTTCGATTTCGCCGGCGTCCATGGCCATGCTGCGCGTCTCCTCGAGAAGTTCGGTCCAGGGGCTGAGCATAAGCCGATTTGCCAGCAATCCCAACGGGCTCCCGGCCGAATATCTGGAACGAAAAGCGCGCATGCGCGTTGCGCCGGAGCAAGGGAGCGCGGAGATTTATGACCGACCAGACTAACGCGCCGGAAAATCTCACAAAATTGGCCGAAGAGGCGAAGCTGGTGGCGGAGACGACGCAGGATCCGAACCGGCGCCGCATGCTGCGGATGATGGCGCTCAAGTATAAGCGCCTGGCCAGGTTCGCCGGCACCCATCCCGACAACGACGACGAGCAGGGCCACGGCGGTTGACGTCCGGTGGGATGTGCGCCGATCCGCTGGTTGAGCGCGATCAAAACATGCCGTTGGAGTTGGCGGCGGTGGCCGGGATGACTTGCAGGACGTCCCAATGCTCGACGATCTTGCCGTCGTCGGTCAGGCGGAAAATGTCGATGCCGGCGTAGTCCTTGTCGCCGGGCCACTGCTGGAAGCAGTGGAGGATGACGTAGTTTCCCTCGGCGAACACGCGCTTGAACTCGACGCGCTTGCCCGGGTATTCGCGCGCCATGCGCTCGAAGTAGTCGACGAAGCCCTGCTTACCGTCTTGAACGTGTGGATTGTGCTGGATGTATTCGCTACCGGCGTACCGCGCCAACGCTTCGGCGGGCTGGCACTGATTGAACATCAGGTCGTAGAAGGCCGTCACGTTTGACTTGTTGCGCTCTAGATCGGCCATGCGCCCTCGTTCGCGGAACTAGTGGCCGGCGGCCATGTATTGCGGCAGCCAGGCTTCGTGCGCGGCGCGCAGGTCGGCGAGCTTCAGCGTCGGCTCGCCCTTGAGGCCGATGCTGTCGCCGCCGGTGCGGGCGACGATGCGTGACGGCAGCGCCAGCAGCCGGGCGCGCTCCAGGACTTCCTCGGCCAGCATCGGATCGACCGACAGCACGTAGCGGCCCTGGTCCTCGCCGAACCAGATGGCGTGCGCCGGCAGCCGCCCCTCGTAGGCGAAAACCTCGACGCCCATGCCGCCGGCCAGCGCCATCTCGGCGATGGCGACCAGTAGGCCGCCGTCCGACACGTCGTGCACGGCCGAGACCTTGCCCTCGCGGATCAGCGCGCGGACCAGGCGGCCGGCCTTGATCTCGTCGGCGAGGTCGACGGGCGGCGGCGCGCCTTCGAATTTGCCGGTGGCGTGCTCCTGGTAGAGCGACTGGCCCAGATGCCCGGCCTCGCGGCCGACGAGGATCAGGAGGTCGCTGTCTCGCTTCAACTTGATGTCGGCCATGCGCGAGACGTCCGGCACGAGGCCGACGCCGCCGATGGCGGGCGTGGGCGGAATGCCGACGCCGTTGGTCTCGTTGTAGAGCGAGACGTTGCCCGACACGACCGGATAGTCGAGCACGCGGCAGGCCTCCGCCATGCCCTTCACCGAGCCGACGAACTGGCCCATCACCTCGGGCCGCTCGGGGTTGGCGAAGTTCATGTTGTCGGTGATGGCGAGCGGATCGGCGCCGACGGCGGTCAGGTTGCGCCACGTCTCGACGACC
This sequence comes from Hyphomicrobium album, assembly GCF_009708035.1. Lineage (NCBI taxonomy): Bacteria > Pseudomonadati > Pseudomonadota > Alphaproteobacteria > Hyphomicrobiales > Hyphomicrobiaceae > Hyphomicrobium > Hyphomicrobium album. Next base: position 616,962 of record NZ_WMBQ01000001.1, on the reverse strand, counting down.
GCCTGCTTGGTGCCCATGACCGGGTCGGCGGCGACGTAGCGGGGCGTCACGTCGCAAACGACGGCGAGGCCCTTTTGCGTCCCGTGGACACGGACCACGGCGGCGTCGCCGCCCGGGCGCTGCACCGTATCGCCCATGACCATGTGGTCGTACTGCTCCCAGATCCAGCGGCGCGAGGCGAGCGCCGGGCCGCTCATCATCGCCTTGAGCGTCTCGAGGATGGCGTTGGGCGCCGGCACCCATTCGGGGAGGATCATCTTCGGCGGCGTGATCGGGTACCACGGGCGCTCGTAGACGGGCGCCGAGTTGGCGAGCGTGGTGACGGGAATGTCGGCTTCCACCTGGCCGCGGTGGGTGACGATCATGCGGCCGGTGTCGGTCGTCTCGCCGACGACGGCGAAGTCGAGGCCCCACTTCTTGAAGATCGCCTCGGCCTCGGGCTCGGAGCCGGGCTTCAAGATGATGAGCATGCGCTCCTGGCTTTCCGAGAGCATCATCTCGTAGGCCGTCATGCCGGTTTCGCGCTGGGGCACGTGGTCGAGGTCGAGGTGGATGCCGACGCCACCCTTGTCGGCCATCTCGCACGAGGACGATGTGAGGCCGGCGGCGCCCATGTCCTGGATGGCGATGATGACGTCCTTGGCCATCAGCTCCAGGCACGCCTCGATGAGCAGCTTCTCGGTGAACGGGTCGCCGACCTGCACGGTCGGGCGCTTCTCGTCGGATTTGTCGTCGAACTCGGCCGACGCCATGGTGGCGCCGTGGATGCCGTCGCGGCCGGTCTTCGAGCCGACGTAGATCACCGGCAGGCCGACGCCCTTGGCGGCCGAGTAGAAGATCTTGTCGGTGCGCGCGAGGCCGGCGCACATCGCATTGACGAGGATGTTGTTGTTGTAGCCCTTGTCGAAGTTGGTCTCGCCGCCGACGGTCGGCACGCCGACGCAATTGCCGTAACCGCCGATGCCGGAGACGACGCCGTCGACGAGGTGCCGCGTCTTCGGATGCTCGGGTGCGCCGAAGCGCAAGGCGTTGAGATTGGCGACGGGGCGGGCGCCCATGGTGAACACGTCGCGCATGATGCCCCCGACGCCGGTCGCCGCGCCCTGGTAGGGCTCGATGTAGCTCGGGTGGTTGTGGCTCTCCATCTTGAAGATCACGGCATCGCCGTCGCCGAGGTCGACGACGCCGGCGTTCTCGCCGGGGCCCTGGATCACCTGCTTGCCGGTCGTGGGCAGTGTCCTCAGCCACACGCGCGAGGATTTATAGGAGCAGTGCTCCGACCACATGACCGAGAAGATGCCGAGTTCGGTGAAGCTCGGCTCGCGGCCGAGGATTTTCAGCAACCGCTGGTACTCGGCCGGCGTCAGTCCGTGCTCGGCGACGATCTCCGGCGTGATCTCGAAACGGCTCTCGGCTTTGGCATCCATGCGCGCGCGCTTGGCCTCGGTGCGATTCTCAAGGGTGCAGATGGAGCGCTTATAGCGACCGCTTTCCGGCTTGTCGCCCCACGCACGGGGCCTCGAAAACAGGGCGTGCCACCCGCGGCGCGAACGACACGCCGATGACACTGCGCAAAGCGCGGGCAGGGCGAAGCCTACGCGGCTGTGTACGCCGGGGGATCGTTGACAGAATCGGCGTTCGTGGAAGTGGCGGAGACGATTGGGAATCTTGTTCGTGGTTCGCACGCCTCGCGGCGTTTCGGGCTACCCCGTGGGGTGGGACATTGGCATCACCCGCGACAGTTGCGCGCTGCATGCTGAGCATTACTGCAATGCAACATTCTGTATTTTCCCTGCCGAGTCCGAGGCTTAACTATGTGCCCAGCGGCCGGCGATGTTTCCCCCAGTTTTGTCCGCCGGCTTTTCTCTGCAACAGAAGGAACTGGTGCATGTCCGCGATGAAGAAGGGCGCAGTTGTTGCCGCCATGCTTGCCGGGTTCACCGCACTCGGAGTTCAGAGTGCCACCGCAGACGACACTGCCAAGACGTTCAAGCCACTGCACGGCATCAGCCTGCACGTCGGTTCCAAGCACGCCGTCGGCTACTTCGTGCCGACCAACGGTGTCTGCGAGCTGACGCTCGTGGTGGGCGAGGAGCCGGCCGATGAAGGGATCCTGGTTGTCACGCCGACCCGCTTCCGCGCTTCGGTCAAGGCTGGCCAGCACGCTCGCTTCGACACCGGCGAGGGCAAGGAGCTCGCGTTCCACTGCGCGCAGTCTGCCACTGCCATGACGGTTCAGACCATGCAGCAGACGGCCTATACGCCGGCTGCCAACTAACGCTCCGATCGCCCGAGCGGTTATCGGCGAGGGCGTTAATCGGCAGCGCAAACACGACACGACCCCCTTTTCGGCGAGGTGGTCAAAGACGCGTCGGACCTTCGGGTCCGGCGCGTTTTTCATTTCAGACGGTGGTTTCGATCGCGCTGAGCAGCGCGCTCTCGAACATGCGGCGGCCGTCGGCGCCGCCCAGCGACAGCTCGAACAGGCGCTCGGGATGCGGCATCAGCCCGACAATCCGGCCGCTCGCGTCGCAGATGCCGGCGATGTTGCGCTGGGCGCCGTTGGGATTGGCCTCCGGCGTCGCCTCGCCGGCCGCATCGGCATAGCGAAACACGACGCGGCCTTCACCCTCCAGGCGATCGAGCGTCTCCTTGTCGGCGAAGTAGTTGCCCTCGGCGTGGGCGATCGGCAGGCGCACGACCTCGCCCTTGCGGTAGCACTTGGTGACGATGGTCTCGACGTTGTCGACGCGCAGGGTGACGTCGCGGCAGATGAATTTCAGCGACGCGTTACGCATCAGGACGCCCGGCAGGAGGCCCGACTCGCACAGCACCTGGAAGCCGTTGCAGATGCCGAGTACGGGCGTGCCGGCTTTGGCCTTGGCAATCACGTCGCGCATGATCGGCGAGTGCGCCGCCATGGCGCCGCAGCGCAGGTAGTCGCCGTAGGAGAAGCCGCCCGGCAGGACGATGAGATCGGAGGCCGGCACGCTGGCGTCGCCGTGCCAGACCATCTTCACCGGGAAGCCCGTGATCTTCTCCAGCGCGACCTGCACGTCGCGGTCGCAGTTGGAGCCGGGGAAGACGACGACGGAGGCGCGCAGCATTTAGGGTCCTGTTCGCATTAGTGTGGGGGAGCCAGCGGCGAGCGGCTCTGCTTGCCGCGCTCGACCTCGTCCCGCGAGGCATCGGTCAGCTTCTTATCACCGGATTTCATCTCCGCCATCAGGGCGGAGAGTTGATCCGCGCTTCCATAGCCGCAGACTTTGCTCTGGGCGGTCCACACGCCCGTCACCTGCTTGCGGAAGGTGCGTATGGTTGCCGCCGGATAGGCCGGGTGCCAGCGCGTGGTGAAGCCGTATTCGACGCGCCAGACGTCGGGCTCAGCCAGCTTCACCGTTACAAAGCCCCCGTCCTCACCGCGCTCGGCGCCGGGAAGCGCCTGGACCACCGCCTGCAGCGAGGCAAAATCCACTGTGCAGTCGAGCGTCGGGAGATTGACCGTTTGCGCGACCGCGGCCGCCGGGGCGATGACGCCGGCAAGCCAGACTGCGGTGCGGGATTGCTGCATCGTCAGGCGCGCTGCAACTCGTAGGCGTAGTTCTCGATCACGCTGTTGGCGAGCAGGTCCTTGCACATCCGCTCGACCGTCGCCTTGGCCGCGTCCTCGCTCGTCTCGGCGAGCTCGACCTCGATGTACTTGCCCTGGCGCACGTCGGCGACGCCGGTGATGCCGAGCGCCGAGAGCGCGTTCTGGATGGCCTTGCCCTGCGGGTCGAGCACGCCGTTCTTCAGGGTGATGCGGATGCGGGCTTTCATGTCTGTCCCAGGCAGCGGTCAATCGGCAGGAGGCAGTGGCACAACGAGAGCCAACTGCGGTTCCTGCCTATTGCCGCTTCAATTCGGCTTGCCGTTGGCAGTGGGGTTCGACGCAACCAGGATGGGACCGGTGCCCTTGGCCGGGCGGTTGCCGGTGAACACGCCGAGCCGGCGCGCGACCTCCTGATAGGCTTCGAGCAGACCGCCGAGATCCCGACGGAAGCGATCCTTGTCGAGCTTGTCTGATGTCGCGATGTCCCACAGACGGCAGCAATCGGGGCTGATCTCGTCGGCGAGCACGATGCGCATTACGTCGTTCTCCCACAGGCGGCCGAACTCGACCTTGAAGTCGACGAGGCGGATGCCGATGCCGAGGAAGAGGCCGACGAGGAAGTCGTTGATGCGTAGCGCCATCTGCATGATCTCGTCGATCTCCTGGGGCGTAGCCCAGCCGAACGCGGTGATGTGCTCTTCCGAGACCATCGGATCGTTTAGCGCGTCGTCCTTGTAGTAGAACTCGATGATCGAACGCGGCAGTTGCGCGCCTTCTTCGAGGCCGAGGCGCGTCGCCAGCGAGCCGGCGGCAACGTTGCGCACGACGACCTCGAGCGGGACGATCTCGACCTCGCGGATCAGCTGCTCGCGCATGTTGAGGCGGCGCATGAAGTGCGTCGGAACGCCGATCTCGCCGAGCCGCAAGAAGATGTATTCGGAGATGCGGTTGTTGAGCACGCCCTTGCCCTCGATGAGCGCGTGCTTCTTGGCGTTGAACGCGGTCGCGTCATCCTTGAAATGCTGGATGAGCGTGCCCGGCTCCGGGCCTTCGTACAGCACCTTGGCCTTGCCCTCGTAGATGCGCCGCCGCCTGTTCATGGAGCCTTTGTCCTTTGACTTGAAAATTACGTATTCTGCGAGGGTGAAGCCGACCTGGCAACAAGACCAAGTCGTTGAAACTCCGAATTGTTCTTGTCTTCAGGTGCCGCATTGGGAAGGTCGATTCAAAGGTCGGTCACCCACCCCCGACACTAGCCGAACCCATCCCTAGAAACAATCTTAAGGATCAGAAAGGTTCTTGGGTGTCGCTAACCCGCCGGAGGGGGTCATTGAACCCCGGAAGTGCCCGGGTTATGGCTCCCGCGGCCGCGGTTAAGGCGGTCGTCGATGCAACCTTTCGGCGCCTGCCGCGCGGCCTGCGGCGACACGTTCTGCTGGAGAGACGGAATGACCACTTTTGACGATCGCGAGAAGGGCTTTGAGAAGAAATTCGCTCTGGATCAAGACCTTAAGTTCCGCGCCGAGTCCCGGCGGAACAAGCTCCTGGCGGAGTGGGCGGCAGCCAAGCTCGGAATCACGGGCGATGCGCTGCCGGACTACGTCCGCTCGGTGGTCAAGGCCGACCTTGAGGAGAAGGGCGACGAGGACGTTTTCCGCAAGCTGCACAACGACTTCGCTGCGGCCGGCGTGACGGTATCGGACACCGAGATCCGCGCCGCCATGGGCGATCTCCTGGCCAAGGCGGTGGCCGATATCGAGGCGTCGCGCTGACGCCTAGCCCTTGAGTTCGCCGAGGAACTTGCCGAAGCGCAGGAGCCCGTCGGGCCACGGCCCGTGACCGGATTGGTCGGCTATGTGGCCGGCCTGCCCTACATCCACAAAATTCGCTCCCCAGGCGCGGGCAAACTCCTGCGCCCGCGCCTGGGAGCAATAGGGGTCGTCCGCCGCCGTAAGCACCAGCGCGGGGAAACCCAAGGGGGCGAGTGGCACCGGCGCGAAGCCAAAGCTGTCCTGCGGCCAGGTGTGCCCCTCATTCTCCGGCCAGCTCTGCGCATTGTCCACGTCGGCCGGCGCGACGAGGAAGGCTCCGGCAACGCGGCCCGCGGCCAGCTTCGACGTGGCGTAGGCGACGGCGATCACACCCAGACTGTGCGCGACGAGCACCGCCGGTCGGGTGGCGGCGTCCACCGCAGCGACGATGTTGGCGACCCACGCATCCTTTTGCGGCGCGTGCCAATCCTCCTGCACGACCCGCGCCGCGGATTTCAGATTGCGCTCCCAGCGGGACTGCCAGTGATCGGGACCGGAGTCGAGCCAGCCGGGGACGATGAGAATGTCGGCGTCTGCAGCTTTCATCGGGCCTCATGTAGGATCGGCAACTGTGCTTGGCATGCAGTATGTGGGATTCGCGACTCACCGTAGAAGTGCATAGGGCACTGAGCAAACGGTGGGGAACCTATGGACAACCCGCGCGCATCGCGCCGCCTGGCGCTGCTGATCGCCGCTGTCGTGGCGCTCGCTATCGCGGCGCCGGCGCAGGCGGACGGATGGCAGCCGGGCGAGTACGGCCGGTGGGTACCCGGCACGCCCATGACCGATGGGCAGAACGTCAGCGACTGGAGCGGCATTTACGTCGGCGGCAAGCTCGGCGGCATCTGGAGCGACGTGCACTGGGAACAGGATCTCAGCGGCTTCAATACGGGCGGCGCGGTGCCTCCCGGCACGCAGACGAATTTTGGCCCGAGCAGTTTCGCCGGCGGCGTCATCACCGGCGGCAACCTGCAGATGGGCAATTGGATATTCGGCGCCGAGTTCTCGTTCTCGGGAACCGGCCTGTCGGAATCGGTCGCGAGCCCGTTCTTTCCCGCAACCGACACGTTCACCACCGACATCGACTGGCTGATGACGGTCGAGGGCCGCATTGGCTACGCGTGGGATCGCGTGATGGTGTTCGGCAAGGGCGGCTGGGCCGGCGGCAATGCTACGTTGACAATGGCGACCACGCGTGTGGCGGGCGGCCTGGTCGCGACGGACGAGGAGTTCGTCGACGGCTGGACGATCGGCGGCGGCATCGAGTACGCGGCCTGGCCGAGCGTCATCCTCGGCGTCGAGTACGACTACACCTACTTGAGCCTCAGCACCTCGCCGGATTGCCCGCTGTGCGCTGCAGGCATTCCGATCACCGCGCCCGGCCAGGTGTCTGGCGGCGCCAACATCAACGCGGTGATGGCGCGCGCGAGCTACCTGTTCAAGCCCGAGGACTGACGGGCGGACCATCTTGCGCCAGCGCGCCTGAGCCGACGCCACCCCATTGCCCGAGTATGGTCATGGCGACCACCGTCGCCACGACGAGGTCGGTGCTGCCGAGCGGCGGAACCGCGAAGAAGTACGACTGCATGATCTCGGTCGCCACGACCACGGCGGTGAGCGTCAGGCCTATGATTGCCGCGGGTATGGGGCTCATCTGACCGGTGCGGGCGAACGAGCGCAGCGACAGCGCGCTCACCAGGACGACGAGCACGGCCAGCACGATGAAGCGGAGCGGGCCGGACGTCATGAGCGTGACGGCGCCGTCGGCGCTCAGTGTCGCGATCAGGCCAATGGGGAAGAGCAGCCAGGGCAGCAGCGAATAGCTGAGCAACGGCGTCCATATACACGTCGAGGCCACGGCTTCGGCGCCCCGCGCGGCCATCAACAGCCGGACAACGCCGCCCACCGTCAAGACGGCGATCGCGAGTCCGGCGAGGATGAGTTCAAAGGAGTATTCGCCGCTCCGGTACAACACCGCCATACCGGCGATGGTTCGCGGCAGCTCCGCCAGCGCCGGGGCGAGGAACATGATCCAGATACCGCTGCCGAGCCCGGCACGATCGATGATGTTGGCGAATGCGATGACCAACGCCGTGCCGGCCATCAGCGTGGCGATGGCGACGGCGCGAAACGTGGTGCCTGGCTCGGGGACCAGCGCCGTCACCTGCTCCAGCGCCGAGGCGATGCCTGCGCTTTGCACGAGCGCCATGACGAGCGCGAGGCCGACGGCCACGTAGCCATAACGGCGCTGATTGCGCGGCGCGGCGCGCTCCCAGGTGCGCAGCTCCGGCGCGGCCAGCTTGACGAGCTCGAGAAGGATGAGGGCGCTGATGAGCGGCATGATGCCGAGCGCGAGCACCGACACGCGCGCCGTCGCCGTTCCGCCACCCTCGTACAGGAGCCCGATCTTCTGTGTGTCGAGGCCGGGTAGCGGCAGTTGACAGCCGACGCAGTAGGCGAGCAGCACGAGGAGCGTGACGCCGAGGCGCCCGTAGAGGCCCCGATCAGGTGTATGCATGCGGCGTTCCCCCGTCCTCGCGTGATGACCTTAGCATCACTTGGAGGACGACGGCTCGGCAAGTGCTGTTCCGCTGGTTACAGGGCGGCGGCTAGGCCTTGCCGAACACGCGCTTGAAGATCGTGTCGACCTGCTTGAAGTGGTAGCCGAGGTCGAACATAGCCTCGAGCTCGGCCGGCTTCAGCTTCGCCGTCACGTCCTTGTCGGCCTTGAGCTCGGCGAGGAAGTCCTTGCCCTGTTCCCAAGTCTTCATGGCGTTTCGCTGCACCAGCGCGTAGGCGTCCTCGCGCGAGGCGCCGGCCTGGGTGAGCGCAAGCAGCACGCGCTGTGAATTATGCAGGCCGCCGAGCTTGTCGAGGTTCTTCTGCATGTTCTCGGGATAGACGACGAGCTTGTCGATGACGCCCGTGAGGCGCGCCAGCGCGAAGTCGAGCGTGACGGTGGCGTCCGGCCCGATCATGCGCTCCACCGAGGAGTGCGAGATGTCGCGCTCGTGCCAGAGGGCGACATTCTCCATCGCCGGGATCGAATAGGCGCGGACCATGCGGGCAAGGCCGGTGAGGTTCTCGCTCAATACGGGATTGCGCTTGTGCGGCATGGCCGAGGAGCCCTTCTGGCCGGCGGAGAAGAACTCCTCCGCTTCCAACACCTCGGTGCGCTGCAGGTGGCGGATCTCGGTGGCGAGGCGCTCGATCGACGAGGCGACGACGGCCAGCGTGGCGAAATACATCGCGTGCCGGTCGCGGGGGATGACCTGCGTCGAGATCGGCTCCGGCTCGAGGCCCATCTTCTCGGCGACATAAACTTCGACGCGCGGGTCGATGTTGGCGAAGGTGCCGACGGCGCCCGATAGCGCACAGGTTGCCACCTCCCTGCGTGCCGCGACGATCCGCTGCTTGGCGCGGTCGAACTCGGCATAGGCGTAGGCGAGCTTCAAGCCGAAGGTCACCGGTTCGGCGTGGATGCCGTGGCTGCGGCCGATGGTCGGCGTCGTCTTGTGCTCGAAGGCGCGGCGCTTCAGCGCGGCCAGCAAGTGATCCAGATCAATGATCAAAAGGTCGGCGGCGCGCACGAGTTGCACGTTGAGGCAGGTATCGAGCACGTCGGAGGACGTCATGCCCTGGTGCACGAAGCGCGCCTCGGGGCCGACGATCTCGGCGAGGTGAGTGAGGAAAGCGATGACGTCGTGCTTGGTCTCGCGCTCGATGGCGTCGATGCGGGCGATGTCGAACTTGGCGTTGCGGCCCTTGTCCCAGATCTTTTTCGCCGCGTGATGCGGGATGACGCCGAGCTCGGCCATGGCGGAGGCGGCGTGCGCCTCGATCTCGAACCAGATGCGGAACCGCGTTTCGGGGTCCCAGATCGAAGTCATCTCGGGACGGCTGTAGCGCGGAATCATTGGGCGGCCTCGCGGAAGGGAAGGGGTGGCCTAGCAGACGCGGGCCATGTGCTTCAATTGCTGTCGGGAACAATGTTGCGAACGCCAATACTTGGTTGGTTCATTCGGGCGTAGTGAAAACGCAGAAAAAGTCCACACCGGCGTGTTTTCGCTGCAACGCACAATAGTCATTTGACGTCGAAATAGATGGCTCCACCTTCCAATCAAGATGTCGCCACAATTATTACAGGATTACGCTGCGCTGCATCAGTCGTGACTGTGGACAGATTGTCACGTTATCCAATGATATCGATGCTCTACTCTTGAAATAGCAGGAGTGAAACGAAAAGTTACTTAGAGAAAGCCAATTGAGTCTTATACCTCCACGTCGACGCCTGGGGTCACCGGGCGCCTCAAACAACAGGAAACACGAGGGCAAAAGCCGATTATGTCTTCCCAAATGCAAGGAGAGATTGCCCAGCTCAATATCGAGTTGGAGCAGACCGACGACCCCCGCGAGGGCTACGCTAAGGTTCAGGCCAAGATCCGTAGCTATCGCCAGGCGGGAACACGGGTGCCGGACGATCTCGCGCTGATCGAGAAGCGACTGGTTGCCGAGTGCATGGCCGCTTCGCAGGGCCGCGACTGACATTCACTTCAGCCGTCCCCCGGGTAGACCCAATTGCGGGCGCCGGGCGGCTCACGACTACCCCGACATGAATCGGCGGCGCGCGCTTGAGGGCACGCACCGCCGCAATTGTTTCCGGAGGCCGGCCGTCAGTTCTGCACGTAGGTGATGCGGCCGTCCGGCTGCTTGATCCACGTGTACATGACGTAGGCGACCTGCTTGATGTCGCCCTTGTCGTCGAACGCGATGTCGCCGATGACGGTGTTGAACACGACGCCGGTGCGCATGTAGGCGGCGACCGTCTTCGGATCCGTCGATTTCGTCGCCTCGATCGCCTGTTTCAGGATCTGCACTGCGGCGTAGCTGTAGAGCGTATAGGCCTCGGGCTTGTACTTGCGCGCCTCGAACCGGTCGATGATCTCCTTCGCCTCCGGGCGCTTCTGCGGATCGGGACCGAAGGTCATGAGCGTGCCCTCGGCGCCAGGCCCGGCGATGGCGGCGAACTCGTCGCTGGCGATGCCGTCGCCCGACATGAACACGGCATTGAGGCCCTGGTCGCGCATCTGCCGCAGCACCAGGCCGCCAGCGGTATGCACGCCGCCCCAGTAGAGCACCTCGACGCCGGCGTTCTTGAGCTTCGAGACCAGCGCGGTGAAGTCCTTCTCACCGGCGCCGACACCCTCGTAGAGGATCTCGGTGACGCCACCGTTGTTCATCGCCTTCTTGGTCTCGTCGGCGAGGCCCTTTCCGTAGGTCGTCTTGTCGTGGACGATGGCGACCTTCTTGTCCTTCAAGTTGTCGGCGATGTACTTGCCGGCGACGCCGCCCTGCTGGTCGTCGCGACCGCAGGTGCGGAACACGTTCCACAGCTTGCGCTCGGTGATCATCGGGTTCGTGGACGACGGCGTGATCATCAGGATGCCGTTGTCGACGTAGACTTCCGACGCCGGCATGGAGACGCCGGAGTTGAAGTGGCCGACGACGAAGCGCACGCCCTCGCCGAGGAAGTTGTTGGCGACGGATACGCCCTGGCGCGGATCGGCGGCGTCGTCGCCGACCGTCAGCTCGATCTGCTGGCCGTTGATGCCGCCCGCTGCGTTGATGTCGGCGACGGCCTGCTCGACACCGTTCTTCAACTGCGCGCCGAACGCGGCGTCGGTACCGGTCATGGGGCCCGCGACGCCCATCTTCAACCGTTCAGGACCGCTGTCGCAGCCGGTGAATAGGGCGGCGAATGCGATCGCCAATGCGGCGTAAACGGCTGCTGATTTCATGAGGTCCTCTTGAGATCACGACGGGCGCCTGACGCGCCGCGGAGACGGCGCGCATGTTCGTCCGAATTGGCTGAAATGTCATCCCCGCGGGTAGCTAGGCAACTCCTGGCGCCGGCGCCACCACAGCACACCGACGCGTTCGTAGGCCCATGGGTATTGCTCCACCATCTGGCGCACTCGGGTGATGCGATAGCCCCAGGCGCAGGCGGTGGCGACGACGATGTAATCGATGATGAAATTTCCCAGTGAAAGCAATGGCTCCTGAAACAGAGCGTAGTGGAAGAAGCGGACGGCGAAGGTGATCAGCAGGGCGGCGCCGAAAATCTGCCACGGTGGTCGCCAGGTCGAGGCAATGGCGCCCCCGGTGGCGCGCGCGGCCGATCCACCCATCAGCACCGTGACGAGGAAGAAGATCCAAAGGCCGTTGCTGCCGGTTTCGTAGATGCCCATGCTTCGGTCCCTGGCTCCTAGTGCCGCCCGCCTTCGAGGTACGCGGCGCGTACCTCGGGGCTCGCCAGAAGCTCTTGCCCGGTGCCACTCAGCGTGATCGCGCCATTGACCATGACATAGGCGCGGTGGGCAAGGCGCAGGGCGTGGAAGGCATTTTGCTCGACGAGGAACACGGTGAGGCCCTCGCGCGCATTGAGGTCGGCGATCACCTCGAAAATCTGCTTCACCACCAGCGGCGCCAGCCCGAGCGAGGGCTCGTCCAGAAGCAGCAGCTTCGGCCGGCTCATGATCGCCCGGCCGATAGCCAGCATCTGTTGCTCGCCACCCGAGAGCGTTCCGCCGCGCTGGTGCAGGCGTTCGCGCAGGCGCGGGAAGATCGCGGTCACGTGCGCGAGCTCGCGCTCGTAGTCGCGGTTGCCGGCGAACTCGGCGCCCATGCGCAGGTTCTCCTCCACCGTCATGCGCCCGAAGATGCGGCGTCCCTCGGGCGACTGGGCGAGACCGAGGCGGGCGATCTCGTGCGTCGGCATATCGGTGATGTCGCGGCCGTCGAAATGGATGCGGCCGTCGCGCGCGCGCGGGTTGCCGAAGATGGTCATCATCAGCGTCGACTTGCCGGCGCCGTTGGCGCCGATGAGCGTCACGATCTGGCCGGCAGGGACGTCGAGGCTCACGCCGTGCAGGGCGGTGATGTTGCCATAGCAGGCGGTGATCCCCTGCAGCGAGAGCAATGGAGTGTTCATAGGCCGACCTCCGCCTCGACGCGGGCGACGTCCTTGTCCTCGACGCCGAGGTAGGCGGCGATGACGCGCGGGTCGTTCCTCACGCTCTCGGGCGTACCGTCGGAGATGCGTATGCCGTACTCCAGCACGACGACGTGGTCGGAGACCTGCATCACCACAGACATGTCGTGCTCGATCAGCACGATCGACGTCGCGTGCTCGTCGCGAATGCCGCGCAACAGGCCGGTCAGCGCCGCGCTTTCGCGCGGGTTGAGGCCCGCGGCGGGCTCATCGAGGCACAAGAGCACCGGAGCGGTGCACATGGCGCGCGCGATCTCGAGGCGCCGCTGGTCGCCATAGGGCAGCGCGCCGGCCGCGTCGTCGGCGCGGCTCGTCAGGCCGATACGGTCGAGCCAGTAGCGGGCAACGTCGACCGCCGCCTTTTCCGCCTGCGCGTAGCTGGGCGCGCCGATGAGACCGAGCAGCGACCATCCCGACGCCCGCATCAGCGGATTGTGCTGGGCGATGATGAGGTTCTCCAGAACGGTCATGCCGGGGAACAGACGGATGTTCTGGAAGGTGCGGGCGACACGCGCGCGCCGCGCAATCTCGAAGTCCGGCATGCGCTCGAGCAGGAACAGCCCGTCGCTGCCCATGCGGTCGTCGCGGCACACGTAGCGGCGGCTCGAGGCGGTGAGGTCGGCGACGGCTTGCGCATCGATGGGACTGCCGGTCGACAGCGCCATCAGGCCGCTGGTCGGTTTGTAAAAGCCGGTGATGCAGTTGAAGACGGTCGTCTTGCCGGCGCCGTTGGGGCCGATGAGCGCGGTGATGTCGCCGCGGCCGACGGAGAAGGAGAGATCGCGCACGGCGACGAGCCCGCCGAAACGCATCGTCAGGCCCTCGACGACGAGCAGCGGGTCGCGCAACCAGCGCATCAGCCGTGCCCTTCCTTGACGTGCGCGCCCGAGACGGCCTTCGCCTCGTTGAGCGCGATCGACGGCTCGCGCGAGGCGATGAGGCCACGCGGCCGCCAGATCATCATAACGACCATGGCGAGACCGAAGATGAGCATGCGGTATTGGCCGGGATCGAAGTCGGGGCCGAAGATCGACTTCAGCCAGTCGAGCTCGCGCAGAAGCTCGATGCCGCCGATCACGGCGACCGCGGCGACGGCCACGCCAAACAGCGAGCCCATGCCGCCGAGCACGACGATGGCGAGGATCGTCGCCGACTCCATGAACTCGAACGAGCGCGGGTTGACGAAGCCCTGGCGCGCGCCGAAGAAGGCCCCCGCAAGCCCGCCGAACATGGCGCCCATGGCGAACGCCGTGAGCTTGGTGTTGACCGTGTTGATGCCGAGCGAGCGGCAGGCGATCTCGTCCTCGCGCAGCGCTTCCCAGGCCCGGCCGATCGGCAGCCGCCGCATCCGCTGGGTGACGAAGGCGACGAGCAACGCCAGCGCCAAGATCACGTAATAGAGGAAGATCGACCGGTGCACGGTGGGTGAGCCGGGCAGATGGAAGATGTCGGCGAAGGTCGTCTCGCCGGTGCGCGAGGTGAAGGGCAAGCCGAAGAAGGTGATGCGGGGTGTCTGGATGCCGACGTTGCCGTTGGTGAGCTGCACCCAGTTGATGAGGACGAGGCGGATGATCTCGCCGAACGCCAAGGTGACGATGGCGAGGTAGTCGCCGCGCAGCCGCAGCACCGGGAAGCCCAGCATCGTCCCCCAGAACGCCGCGAGGATGCCGGCGATGGGGAGGCAGATCCAAAACGCCCACGGCCCGAGGACGGGAACCGTGGCTGGTATCACGTACGCCGCGATGATCGCGTAGGCGTAGGCGCCGACCGCATAGAAGGCGACGTAGCCGAGGTCGAGGAGGCCGGCGAGGCCGACGACGATGTTCAGCCCCCAGGCGAGCATCACGTAGATGAGGATCTGCACGCCGAAGTTATCGATCCACTTCACCGCGCCGCCCTGGCCGGTGAACAGGAGCGCCAGAAAGGGGAACATGAGCAGCAGGCCGAGGCCGGCGCGCGGCAGCCAGGCCTTGTGGTGCTCGGACAGATCGAGCGGCGGGAACAGGACGCGCCTGGCACGCTTCGGGTGGGCGTAGAGCCGCCACAGCAACCGCCCGGCGAAGACGAGGGCGACGGTGATCGCGACGAGCAGCGGCCGCGCATCGATCACCGTCTGGTGCGAGATGTCTTGATCGGTGCGGAAGAAGATGAGCGGGAAGCATAGACCGAGGGTGACGAGCGCCCAGATGGCCGCGTCCTTGACGGCGTCCTGCACCGAGATCGATGCGGGCGGCAGCCCGCCCTGGCTGCCTGCGCTCATCGGTTAGACTTTCTCGACATCCGGACGGCCGAGGAGACCGGACGGCATGAAGATGAGGACGACGGCGAGGATCGAGAAGGCGGCGACGTCTTTATAGTCGATGGAGAAGTAGGCCGACCACATGGTCTCGATCAGGCCGATGAGCAGGCCGCCGATGACGGCGCCCGGTAGCGAGCCGATGCCGCCGAGCACGGCGGCGGTGAAGGCTTTGACGCCCGGCGTGAAACCGTCGCTGAAGTTCACCACTCCGTAGTAGCTCATGAACATCACGCCGGCGACCGCGGCGAGCGCGCCGCCGATGACGAAGGTGAGCGACACGGTGCGGTTGACGTCGATGCCGATCAGCGCCGCCATGCGGCGGTCCTGCTCGCAGGCGCGTTGCGCCCGGCCGAGCTTGGTCTTCTGCACCAGCGCCCAGAAGGCAATGAGCAGCACGCCCGTCACGACGAAGATGAGGAACTGCTTTTCCGAGATCGTGACCGTGCCGACGCCGACGGGAATGGTGATGACGTCGTTGAGCATCGGCGGCACCGGCTTGTTGCGCGGGCCCTGCGCCACCTGCACGAAGTTCGACAGGAAGATCGACATGCCGATCGCCGAGATGAGCGGCGCCAGGCGGAACGATCCGGCGAGCGGCCGGTAGGCGATGCGCTCGATCACCCAGCTCCACAGAGCGGTGAGCGCCATGCCGAGCACCAGCACGATCACCAGCGCCAGCCCGATCGCGGTGACGCCGAGGATCTGCGTGAGGATGAGAAAGAGGATGAGAGCAATAAAGGCCGACACCATGAACACGTCGCCGTGGGCGAAGTTCACCATGCCGATGATGCCGAACACCATCGTGTAACCGATGGCGATGAGGCCATAGATGGAGCCGAGTGTGACGCCGTTGACCAGCTGCTGAAGAAAATAATCCATGGGTCCCCCGGTCGCCGTGCCGTCTGCACGTTAGAGCAAAAGATGCGATCCGTCGCAGAAAGGCTCGTCGTCGGTCTGTTTGCAGCCACAGATGTTGAAGGTGCCGGTGTGGTCGACGACGAAGCGTAGCGGCTCGATGCCGGTGCCCGCGTGGGTACCGTCGCAGAACGGCTGCTTCTGCGAGCGGCCACAGCGGCAATAGAAATACGGCTTACCTTCGGTGAGCTCGACTTGGTAGGGACCCGCCTGGGCGACGATCGCCTCTTCTGCCATGCACACTTCTCCTTCCCACCCCGTTTCCGAGCTAGATGGCTAACGGCTTCGCTCCGGCGCGACAAGCCCGTTTGCCTGATGCAGGCCGCCTAGCCGGCCCCGAATCGGGATTGCTGCCTTCGGGAGCGAAAGTGTCACCGCTGCATCATCTGCAAATGCGAGTAGCCGAGAGAGCGGGCAGCCTGCTGCACATGCAGGCAACCGCAAGTCGAATCGTGCGAATTCTCGGCCGGTCCGGCCGCCAGCAGTGCTGGCAGGTGGATGGCGAAAATGGGGGATCGGATAGGGGACGATGGCTCGCGAGCGGCGTGGCGTCGTTGCGAAGCTAAGTGCATCCGCCGGCTTGCCGCCCGGCCGGTGCGCTCTTGTGTGCGCGCTGCTCGTCCTCGCTGGGGCGCCGGCGGTCGCGCAAACCATCGAGCAGGAAGGCGACCGGATCCCTGGGCTGCCGGAGACCTCTATTGCCGTCAATTTTCCGCCCGAGTTCCGTGACCCTGGAGGCGTGCGCGCCGCGCTCGCCGGCCGCGGTGTGACCTACGCCATCAACTACATCGGCGACGTGCTCGGCAATCCGGTCGGCGGCTTCGAGCAGGGCACGCGCTATATCGGGCGGCTAGACCTCGAGCTGTCCGTCGACCTCGAGAAGGCGATCGGCTGGAAGGGGCTAACGTTCTTCACCAACGCCTATCAGATCCACGGGGAGAGCATCACGGCGGAGAACCTCGGGGTGCTGATGCCCGCGAGCTTCATCGAAGCCATGCCCTCGACCCGCTTGTTCGAACTCTATCTGCAGCAAAGTCTCCTCGACGATCATCTCACTTTCCGCTTTGGGCAGATCTCGGCAGATTCCGAGTTCGCGATCAGCGAGGCGACTGCGGCGCTGCTCAACGGCACGTGGGGTTGGCCGTCGATCCTCGGCATCAACTTGCCCGATGGCGGTCCCTCCTATCCACTCGCCGCGCCGGGCGCGCGGGTTGCTTTCAATCCGAACGACAACCTCGGCTTTCTCGTCGGCGTCTTCAGCGATGATCCCGCCGGCAATTGTCCGGACGGTGAGCTCCCGCAGGAATGCAACCCCGACGGCCTCCTGTTCCCGTTCACCAAGCCGCTGCTGCTTTATGAAGCGTACGTCAAATACAATCAGGGCGAGGGAGAACTGGTCGGCACGCTGAAGCTCGGCGCCTGGCGCGACTTCGGCAATCACGTTCCGGCCAACGTCGGCAACAACGGCCTGCCGATCGGCCTCGTCGGAGTGCCCGACCTGCCCGCCGACAAGAACTACGGCTACTACGCGATCTGGGATCAGATGATCTATCGCGTGCCGGGGAAGGGCGATCCGCGCGGCATAACTCTCTTCGGCACCTACATTTGGGCGCCTCCCGAGGGCAACCTCATTCAGCACTACTTCGAGGCGGGCGCTGCAATCAACGGCCTGCTCGATGCGCGGCCCGCCGACATCTTCAGCGTCGGCTTTGCCTACACCGGCGTCTCCTCGCAGGTCATCGACTACTACAAGGATGCGGGCTTTCCGGTGATTCCGAGCTTCGAGGGCCTCTTCGAGGCGAGCTACACCGCGGAGATCATGAAGGGGTTCTACCTGCAGCCCGACTTCCAGTATTTCTGGAACCCCGGTGGCAATTCGGGCGATCCCGAGGATCCGACCATTCGCATCCCAAATGCAGCGGTCTTCGGGCTGCGCACGACGATCAACTATTAGCCGGGCGGGCGATGGCAGCGACGCGCCCGGTGCGCTAGTGCTCTGCCATGAGCGACATGCGTCCCATTCTCATTGCCGGCCCCACCGCCAGCGGCAAGTCCGGCTTGGCGCTGCGGCTCGCCGAGCACTTTGGCGGCGTCGTCATCAATGCCGACTCCATGCAGGTCTATCGGGAGCTCCGCATCCTGACCGCGCGTCCATCGGCGGCGGAGGAGGCGCGCGCGCCGCACGCGCTCTATGGGCACGTGCCGGGATGCGAAAGCTACTCGGCCGGCCGCTATGCAGCGGACGTAACGCTGGCACTCGACGAGGCGCGCCGGGCGGAGCGGCGGCCGATCATCGTCGGCGGCACCGGTCTCTATTTCAAGACGCTGACGGAGGGGCTGTCGCCGATCCCGGCGGTCCCCGATGACGTCCGTGCGCATTGGCGCAGCGAGGCGGCGCGGCAGGGACCGATGAAGTTGCACGCGGTGCTCGCCGCACGCGACCGGGAGATGGCCGAGCGCTTGCAGCCCACCGATACGCAGCGCGTGGTGCGGGCGCTGGAGGTGCTCGAGGCGACGGGGGCATCACTTGCCGAGTGGCAGCGCCAGCCGCGCCAGCCGATCCTCGACCTCAACGACACGATCCCGCTTTCGGTCTCGATCGACCGCGATGTGCTGGCCGAGCGCATCGACAAGCGGTTCGCCCAGATGGTGAAGGAGGGCGCGTTCGATGAGGTGCTACAACTCAAGGCACTGAACCTCGATCCGACCTTGCCGGTGATGCTGGCGCTCGGGGTGGGGCCGCTCATGCGCCATCTCGCCGGCGAACTGACGCTTGAGGACGCGATCGAGATGGGGGCGGCGGAGACCCGCCAGTACGCCAAACGCCAGCGAACATGGCTCCGGGGCAATATGATTGCGTGGCTTGAAGTATCTACGCAAGAAATGGAAACATCAGCCGCCAATTTCGCATCTTTTATTCAATCTGCACGTTGACCCGCTAGCCTCGGCGCCATAGGTTCCGCCGCAACAATTGCGGCCCGGCGGCCTCGCTGCCGGGCTGATCCTGTGGAGTGGGCAATGGCACGAACGATGACGGGCGCCGAAATGGTGCTCGCGGCACTCAACGACCAAGGCGTCGAGCATATCTTCGGCTATCCGGGCGGCGCCGTGTTGCCGATCTATGACGAACTGCATCAGCAGGACAAGATCAAGCACGTCCTGGTGCGCCAAGAGGGCGGCGCGTTGCACGCGGCTGAAGGCTATGCACGCTCGACCGGCAAGGTTGGCGTGGCGCTCGTCACCTCGGGCCCCGGCGCCACCAATTCGGTGACGGGCCTTACCGACGCGCTGATGGACTCCATTCCGCTGGTCTGCATCACCGGGCAGGTGCCGACGCACTTGATCGGCAATGACGCGTTCCAGGAGTGCGACACGGTCGGCATCACGCGTCCCTGCACCAAGCACAACTGGCTGGTGAAGAACGTCAACGACCTGGCGCGCATCCTCCACGAGGCGTTCTACATCGCCAAGGCGGGCCGTCCCGGTCCGGTGGTCGTGGACATCCCGAAGGACATACAGTTCGCCACCGGCAACTACGTCGGTCCCTCGAACATCGCTCACAAGACATACAAGCCGCGGGTGAAGCCGGACCAGAATGCCGTGCGCGAAGCCGTCGAGCTGATGACCCGCGCCAAACGTCCGCTCTTCTACACGGGCGGCGGAGTGATCAATTCCGGGCCGAAGGCGAGCCAGATCCTGCGCGAGCTGGTCCGTCTCTCCGGGTTCCCGATCACCTCGACGCTGATGGGCCTCGGCGCCTATCCGGCGTCCGACAAGCAGTGGCTCGGCATGCTCGGCATGCACGGGACGTATGAAGCAAACTTCGCCATGCACGATTGCGACGTGATGATCGCCGTGGGCGCGCGCTTCGACGACCGCATCACCGGCCGTATCGACGCCTTCTCGCCCGGCTCGCAAAAGATCCAGATCGACATCGATCCCTCGTCGATCAACAAGAACGTCAAGGTCGACATCCCCATCGTCGGCGACGTCGCCTACGCGCTGGAAGACATGCTGCGCATCTGGAAGTCGAAAGCGCCGCAGCTCGACAAGGCCGCGCACAAATCGTGGTGGAAGCAGATCGAGCAGTGGCGGAGCAAGAAGTCGCTCAGCTACAAGAAATCGCGCGACGTGATCATGCCGCAGTACGCCGTCGAGCGGCTCTACGAGCTGACCAAGAACCGCGACACCTACATCACCACCGAGGTCGGCCAGCATCAGATGTGGGCCGCGCAGTTCTACCACTTCGAGGAGCCGAACCGCTGGATGACCTCCGGCGGCCTCGGCACCATGGGCTACGGCTTGCCGGCGGCCATTGGCGCCCAGCTCGCCCACCCGAAGTCGCTCGTCATCGACATCGCCGGCGACGCGTCGATCCTGATGAACATCCAGGAGGCATCGACGGCGGTGCAGTACGAGCTGCCGGTGAAGGTGTTCATCCTCAACAACCAGTACATGGGCATGGTGCGCCAGTGGCAGCAGCTCTTGCACGGCAACCGCCTGTCGCACAGCTATACTGAAAGCCTGCCCGACTTCGTGAAGCTCGCCGAGGCCTACGGCTGGACCGGCATGCGCTGCGAGGACCCGGCTGAGCTCGACGACGCGATCACGGAGATGATCAACACCAAGGGACCGGTCATCTTCGACTGCCGTGTGGCCACGCTCGCCAACTGCTTCCCGATGATCCCGTCGGGCAAGGCGCACAACGAGATGCTGCTCGGCGAGGACATCTCCGACGAGGAGGTCGAGAAGGCGATCGGCGAAGAGGGTAAGGTGCTGGTCTGATGGCAGGCGCTGGCGGCGAGGCTTGGCAGCGGACGGCGCGCCCGACGTTTCGACGCGGCGTGCGCGCGTGTGCGCTCGCCGTTGTCGGCATCGTCGGCATGGGCCACGTCTGCGCCGCCGCCGAGCCCGACTGGGATCAGGCGGCGAACATCAAGGACGCTGCAATGCGGCTCGCGCAGATCCAGCGCACGCAGGGCGCGACCAAGGCGTTCCAATTCATCGACGCCTGCTACCGCACGCATCGGCTGTCCTCGACGTACACCAAGGCGTTCGAGGCTTGCATCGCACAGGACTACCTCGAGACGCAGATCCTGACGCTGATCTACGGCCGGCTGTCGCCAGATACTTTGAAGCGCATGGGGGCGCCCACCCCGCAGGTTCTGACGTCCACCATGCTGCAGCGCGTCGGCTCGAGCTTCGCTCAGTACAACGTCTCCAAGGAGCGCGTCGCCGAGTTCAAGAAGAACATCGACGAGCACGGCTTCCCGCTGTTCTTCAAGACGCTGTTTCCCGACGCCAAGATGCCCGTGCCGAACCTCGGGCCGGGCACGGGCGACAAGCTCCCGGTAGAACCGCCGCCCGCGGCGAAGCCCGACGACCCACCTGCCGACAACAAGAGCCCGGAACAGAAGAGCCCGGAAACGCCATGAGCACCGTCAAACCGCTTTCCAAGAGCCACTACGTCGGCCCCGGCGCCGCCCAGGCGGTCGTCTCGCGCACCCTGTCGGTCATCGTCGACAACGAGCCGGGCGTGCTCGCCCGGGTCATCGGCCTCTTCTCTGGTCGCGGCTACAACATCGACTCGCTGACGGTGACCGAGACCGAGCACGAGAAGCACATCTCGCGCATCACCATCGTCACCCGCGGGACGCCCGACGTCATCGAGCAGATCAAGCATCAGCTCGAGCGCTTGATCCCCGTACACCGGGTGCGCGATCTGACCGTCGAGGGCGTTGCCCTGGAGCGGGAGCTTGCCCTGATCAAGGTCGCCGGCAAGGGCGAGAAGCGCATCGAGGCCCTGCGGATCGCCGAGATTTTCCGGGCCAAGGTGGTCGACACCTCCACCGAGCACTTCGTGTTCGAGGTCACCGGCAAACCCTCCAAGCTGGAGGAGTTCATCCAGATCATGACCGAGCTCGGCCTTGTCGAAGTGTCGCGCACCGGTATCGCCGCCATTGGCCGCGGGGCCTCGAGCGGCTAAAGGAGCAGCCAGAATTCACTGCCGGCCCGACGACGAGGGCCGGTCCCGCCCATCCGCCGCTGCACCCTGCAGCGCCGTAACCGCACACAACTTCGAGCGAGAAGCACAGAGGAAGCCATGCGCGTTTATTACGATCGTGATGCCGACATCAATCTCATCAAGGGCAAGAAAGTCGCGATCGTCGGCTACGGCTCTCAGGGCCGCGCGCACGCGCTGAACCTGAAGGATTCGGGCGTCAAGGAGATCCGCGTCGCTCTCAGGCCCGGGTCGACGACCGCGAAAAAGGTCGAGGCCGACGGCCTGCAGGCGCTCTCGGTGGCCGAGGCCGCCAAGTGGGCCGACCTGATGATGATGGCGACCCCGGACGAGCTGCAGGCCGACATCTACAAGGCCGAGATCGCCGATAACATTCGCGACGGCGCCGCGATCGCCTTCGCGCACGGCCTCAATGTCCATTTCGGCCTGATCGAGCCGAAGAAGACCGTCGACGTCATCATGATCGCGCCGAAGGGCCCGGGCCACACCGTGCGCGGCGAGTACCAGAAGGGCGGCGGCGTGCCGTGCCTCATCGCCGTCCACCACGACGCCACCGGCAACGCCCATGACCTCGCGCTGTCCTATGCCTCGGGCGTCGGCGGCGGCCGCTCGGGCATCATCGAGACCAATTTCCGCGAGGAATGCGAGACGGATCTCTTCGGCGAGCAGGCCGTGCTGTGCGGCGGTCTTGTCGAGCTGATCCGCGCCGGCTTCGAGACGCTGGTGGAGGCCGGCTATGCGCCCGAGATGGCCTACTTCGAGTGCCTCCACGAGGTGAAGCTGATCGTCGACCTGATCTACCAGGGCGGCATCGCCAACATGAACTACTCGATCTCCAACACGGCCGAGTGGGGCGAGTACGTCACCGGCCCGCGCATCATCACGCCGCAGACCAAGGCCGAGATGAAGAAGGTGTTGCACGACATTCAGTCGGGCAAGTTCACCTCCGAATGGATGCAGGAGTACAAGGGCGGCGCGGCACGCTTCAAGGCATCTCGCCGCCTGGCCGACGAGCATCCCATCGAGGAGATCGGCGCCAAGCTGCGCGACATGATGCCGTGGATCAAGGCCGGCGCCCTCGTCGACAAGTCGCGCAACTGAGGCGCGGCTGCAACCAAAGCGCTTCCCGGCTGAAGCATACTGATGGTCCCCCGCGTGTGGGGGCCATCAGGGAGTATCAGCCATGTTGCGCATTCTGACGTCCATCGCGATCGCCGCCGTGCTGGCGGCCGCCCCGCTGACGCTGACAGCCGGCAGCGCCGATGCCGCCTCGGCCACCAAGATCTGCAAGCACAAGACGGCGAGCGGCAAGATCAAGACTTGGCGCTGCGGCAAGGATCAGCCCTGCTGCTCCGCCGAGATGATCAACTACTATACGTGCGGTTCGAAGACGTTCGGCTGCCTCTAAGGCAGAAAGCCAGAAGGCCCGCACAGCCACTTTGGGGAGGTAGCTTGGGCTACAGCCGCGCGAGCCTTCCAGGCGGTAGCTCCGGTGGCGGCAAGCCGGCCCATCAGAGCACGCAAAGAAACGGACGGCGGAGAAGCGGGGACCTCCACCGTCCGCTCCAGCGGCATCACGGTAATGACGCCGCCGGATTTCAAACTCGGGCACCCGCACGTGCGGTTTGCGGGTGCGCTTCGACACTGGACGGCGTGGCTCACACGGGTGAGCGAACGCAGCCTGGCCGTTTGAATTTCGATTGTGCAAGGTGCATGCAAAGTCCCCCTCGGCACCCCCTTGCCTTCGCACCTCGAATTCACTCCCTCATCGTGGAACGAGCGTGGTGCGTTCACGGCGAAACTAAGATTTCATATCCGCAACGCAGCGTGAGCAGCGTATTTCAGACGCGAAGGCGGCAGGATAGCGATGGCGTTGCAACCGTCTTCAGGCGAGACGCTGTGTGTGCGCACTAAAAGTTGCGTGCTGCGCGCGACCGATTGGGAATGGCCGTTGGCGCAGGCACACGCCGCCGAGATCGAGGCCGACTGGCGGCGCCGCCACGCCCAGATCCCGGCCATGTTCAATGGCGTGACCTACCTGACGTGCAGCCACACCCTTGATGGGGGCGCCTTCGCCGCCACCTTGTTCAAGTCGGATTTCAGGACGCTGCTCTATTGGCGCGCCCGTCCCGACGCGGAGCGCGAGCCGGTGCGCGAGACGTTCGGCTGCTCCCTCATCCGCTCGGCCGAAGGCTACCTCCTCATGGGTCAGCAGGGGCCTGGGCAACTCAACTCGGGGCGCATCTATCCGCCGGGCGGCCTGATCGATGGCGACGACGTGCGCGACGGCGTCATCGACATCGACGCCAGCATCGCGCGCGAGCTCGGCGAGGAGACAGGCCTGAGCGCCGCGGAGCTTGAGCGCGTGCCGGGGTACCTGCTGGTGTTCACCGGCTTGAAGATTGCGATCGCCATCGGGTGGCGCAGCGCCTTGCCTGCCGTGGAGCTGAGAGAGCGCATCCTGGGGTTCGTGCGCAGCCAAGCGGAGCCCGAGCTTGCCGACATCGTCACGGTCGCCAGCCACGCCGATATCGACGAGGTGCGCATGCCGCCCCACGCGCTGGCCTTCGCCCGTACTGTTTTGTCTGCTTGACCCCAGGGGATAATTGGGCAGAGTGCGCCGGCCTCAACGGGAAATTGCATCGCATGGCGTTACCGCTGTACACGCTCGACGTCTTCACGGATCGCCGCTTCACCGGCAACCCGCTCGCCGTCGTGCTCGACGCGGACGATCTCAGCACCGAGCAGATGCAAGCCATCGGCCGCGAGCTGAACCTGTCGGAAACAGTCTTCGTGCTGAAGCCGCAGAACCCGGCGCACTCGGCGCGGGTGCGCATCTTCACGCCCGAGCGCGAGCTTCCCTTCGCCGGCCACCCCACCATCGGCACGGCGATCCTGCTGGCACAGCTGCGCACCACGCCGGTCAACGGCGAGCAGGACGCCATCATCGTGCTCGAGCAGTCGATCGGCACCGTGCGCGTCGGCGTGCGGCTGCGGGCAGGACAGGCGCCGTTTGCCGAGTTCGACGCGCCGAAGCTGCCCGAAAACGGTGCCGCGCCTCCGTCGCGCGATCGCATCGCCGATGCGCTGGGTCTGCTGCCGCGCGAGATCGGCTTCGAGAACCACACGCCGCAATGCCTCACGGCTGGCAACACGTTCGTATTCGTCCCGGTGCCGACGCTCGAAGCAATCGCGCGGGCGCGCATCGAGCCCGGGCAGTGGGCCAGCGTGTTTCCCGGCCCGACCTTCGGCGGCGTCTACCTCTATACGCGCGAGTGCGTGCACAACGGCGCGTCGTTCCACGCCCGGATGTTCGCGCCGCAGCTCGGCGTACCGGAGGACCCGGCGACCGGCTCGGCGGCGGTCTGCTTCGCCGGGCTGGTGCACGATTTCGACGGACTCAAGGACGGGGCGCATCGCCGCGTCATCGAGCAGGGACATGAGATGGGACGCCCGAGCTCCATCGCGCTGACCCTGATCGTCGCCGGCGGCAAGCTGGAGACCGTCCGCATCGGCGGCAGCGCCGTGCGGGTCATCGACGGAACGCTGGCGACCGAGCCGCGGCCAACCTGCTGGAAATAGTCCGGTCGGCTCCTCCGCGCGTCCTGCTTTAGGCCAATGCTCTGGCGTGCGCGCCGGATTGTGCCGCCTCGCGCCGTTATAGTCGCAATGATCGCCGATCACGGAGGGGATATTGGGACTGACAAGGCAACGCCATCACGTTGACGATCACGATCTCGGCTTGCCGCACGATCTTGGCGTGCTGATCGAGCGGCGGCGTGCGCTCGCCTGGCTCGGCGCCACCGGCGTCGCCGCGCTGGTCGGCGCCTGTGGCGATCCGATCTTCGGGCGGGCCGAGGCCGAGGTCGTCGGCACGGCGGCGGATGGAAGCCAGTGCGTCGTCCATCCGCGCGAGACGGCCGGACCCTATCCGGCCGACGGCTCGAACCGGGCGCACGGAACCCTGGCCAACGTTCTCGACAAGAGCGGCATCGTGCGCGCCGACATGCGTCCTAGCCTCGTGGCGGGACAGCCGGTCGCCGCCGGCACGCCGCTCGAGCTGACGCTGAAGCTCGTCGACGTCGGCCGCGGCTGTGCGCCGCTCGGCGGTCACGCGATCTACCTCTGGCACTGCGATGCCGGGGGCCGCTATTCGATCTACGACCTGCCCGAGGCGAGCTACCTGCGCGCGGTCGGCGTGACGAACGACGCGGGCACGGTCACGTTCACGACCGTCTTCCCCGGCTGCTATCGCGGCCGCTTCCCCCATATGCACTTCGAGGTCTATCCGAGCCTCGCCAAGGCGACGACCTATGAGAACCGGATCCTGACGTCGCAATTGGCCATGCCGGAAGCGACCTGCCATGCGGTCTATGGAGGCTCAGGCGCCTACACCGAGAGCGTCGCCAACTTCGCGGACTCGCCGCTGTCGCGCGACGGCATCTTCGCCGACAACACGCCCTTGCAGCTCGCCGCCCAGACCCCGGCGCTGACGGGCGATGTCGCGAGCGGCTATCGGGGCAGCGTGGTGATCGGGGTCAAGGGCCGCAACGCCGCCCCGACCTGATTTCGCCTCAGCGGGCTAGGTCATACTCATAGCTCGCGCTACCGTTCCCCGTAATTGGGAGCGCGCTCATCCGTTGCCCCTGCCGCAACAAGCCTGAGGACCCGGTCGCTCAGCGCCGTGCCGAACGTCGCGCTGCCCCGGCGACGCTGACCGGCGTGAGTGGACGCCCGACTTCGGCCTTGGCAGTCGAGACGAAGCTGCTCACGGCAGCGATTGGCAGTTCCCTGCCAGACTCGAGCCCACCCGGCCCAACCGTGACCAACAGCAGCAAGAAGCCAATTCGCATCGCCATTGTCATTGGGTTTCTCCAATCACAAAGTTGCTCGGCATTTCATCCATGCCCTGAATGTTCTTGGGGTCGCTTACGTCCAGCTTCTTGGCATCCGCCGGAGCTTTGAAGCTGAAGTCGCTTGGGGCAACCTCACTCCCGGTTTTCCAGTTGCGGACCTGGATGCTGTACTGCGGACCGAAAGCAATCCGCTTGGAAGTGATGACGAACCGGCAGGGATAGGGCCGGTCCCCCTGGGCGATCCAGATTTGCCAATCGACATCGTCGTTTCGAAAGGCGAGATGATTGCATTCCGTGCCGCCGATCACACCGCTGCCGAGGTCTTTTGCGTCGATCACCCCCGGCATCAATTGATCGTAGGGGTTCGAGAGAAGCAAGTCCGCAGCAGGCAGGGGCCGGTCGTACTTATCCTTCAACTCGTCGACCAGATGATCGAGGCTGCCGGGTATCTCGACCTGGGCATAGACGTTCTTGTTCTTGCCGAAGAGCGTCAGCGTCTTGCCGTCGAACACAGTCTCTACATTGACAAAGCCGCCAGATCGCGTGGCGCGGATTTTGTCGGGGCGGGCGAGGGCGACGGTGCCCGAACTCGCCAGTGCGAGTTTCTGCTTGTCCTTGGTGACGACCTCGAAGTTGGCGTCATAGTCGAACGATATGACTTGCTGCGCCGCCATGTAATCGGACATGGCCTTCATCAATCGCTTGGCCTCTGCTTCGCCGGCTGTCGCGGCCGAGGGCGCCGCCACCCCGACCATCAAGGCCAAAGTCAGTGCTGATATCGCCGGCAGGATTTGAGTGATGTGGGAAACTAGATTTGTCGACATGGGACCCTCCCTTGAGGCTGTCCCCCCGCCGCACACTAGTTACGTATCAGCACCCTAGCACGCAGCGGCGCTGTCCGTCATTTAAACCCAGTTCACACCGAGCGACCTGGACCTGAAGTCAAGTGAACCTCAATGAGTGAAGTCATGCAAAGCCGCCCGGAGCCAAAACACTGGCGTCCCTCTCGCGACAGTTGGCGAACGTCCGCGCGTCGGTGCCATGCGGTTATGAACCCGGTAGATGTGATCGGCCCCGCTCTGACCGCCTCGACGTCCGCTTCCCTCTATGCGATGCGGACCTCACGGTGTTCCGAACAGGATTGACCACTCACATCAGCTCCCGGCCCTCCGGCAACCCGCTCGCCGGCCTTTTGATGAGCGCTTTTGGGCTTGGAGCAGAAGCTCACCGGTCACCGCTCACGAGTACACGGCCCAGTGGCCTCCCCGGCAGAGATATGGGCAGGCTAGCCTTAACTGCCGCGATGTACTAAGAGAGGGCGCATGCGCCAGTCCTTTGGCATCGACGGCTTTTTCTTTACCTGCGCGGGGCTGACCCGGCGCGGATCGTCGGCGCGTCTTCGCCTGCGCCTGAGCCTGCTCCTTACCAGCCCCTGAGTCGAACTGGTTCCGGCCGATCCGGAACGGGCGCTCAGGGGATGACAAGTCGAGCGAGCTGAAGGTTCAACGCCGCTCCCGAGGGAGCCGCTTCCGAGCGAAAGAAGAAGCCGATGACCACCGATCCGAATAGCACCGAGGTTCGAGTGAGCGACGCCGACCGCGTCGTCATCTTCGACACCACCTTGCGCGACGGCGAGCAATGCCCGGGCGCCACGATGACGTACGAGGAGAAGCTCGAGGTCGCCGAGTGCCTCGACCAGATGGGCGTCGACATTATCGAGGCCGGGTTCCCCATTGCCTCCGACGGCGACTTCGAGGCCGTCTCGGCCATCGCCGGGCGCGTGAAGAATGCCACCGTCGCCGGGCTGGCGCGGGCCGTGTTCGCCGACATCGATCGCGCCGGCGATGCCGTGAAGCACGCCAAGCGCGGGCGCATCCACACGTTCGTCTCCACCTCGCCTATCCACCTCGCGCATCAGATGCGCAAGACCGAGGCCGAGGTGCTGGAGATCATCACCGCTACGGTGACGCGCGCCCGCAACCTCGTCGAGGACGTCGAGTGGAGCGCCATGGATGCCACCCGCACCGGCATCGACTACCTGTGCCAGTGCGTCGACGCGGCGATCAAGGCCGGCGCCACCACCATCAACCTCCCCGATACCGTCGGCTACGCGACGCCGGAGGAATACGCCGCCATGTTCCGCATGGTGCGCGAGCGGGTGCCGAGCTCCGACAAGGTGCGGTTCTCGACCCACTGCCACAACGACCTCGGCCTCGCGGTCGCCAACTCGCTGGCGGCTTTGGACGGCGGCGCCCGGCAGATCGAGTGCACCATCAACGGCATCGGCGAGCGTGCGGGCAACGCTGCGCTGGAAGAGATCGTCATGGCAATCAAGACGCGGGCCGACCGCCTGCCCTACGCCACCGGCATCGACGCGACGATGCTGTCGCGCGCCTCGCGCCTCGTCTCGGCGGTGACCAACTTCCCCGTCCAGTACAACAAGGCCATCGTCGGGCGGAACGCGTTCGCGCACGAGAGCGGCATCCACCAGGACGGCATACTCAAGTACCAGCAGACCTACGAGATCATGACGCCGGAATCGGTCGGCGTCGGCAAGTCGTCGCTGGTCATGGGCAAGCACTCGGGCCGCAACGCCTTCCGCTCCAAGCTGAAGGAGCTCGGCTACGAGCTGGGCGAGAACGCTTTCGAGGACGCCTTCGTGCGCTTCAAGAGCCTCGCCGACCGCAAGAAGCACGTCTACGACGAGGACATCGAGGCGCTGGTCGACGAGGGCATCGCCCACATGCACGACCGCATGAAGGTCGTGTCGCTGACCGTCATCGCCGGCAACATGGGTCCGCAGTCGGCGACGCTGACGCTCGACATCGACGGCGTGCAGCACACGGTGCAGTCGGCCGGCAACGGTCCGGTCGACTCCATCTTCAACGCCATCAAGCTGCTGGTCCCGCACGAGGCCAAGCTCGACCTCTACCAGGTGCACGCGGTCACCGAGGGCACCGACGCGCAGGCGGAGGTCTCGGTGCGGCTCGAGGAGGGTGGGCGCGTGGTCACCGGGCGCGGCGCCGATACCGACACCATGGTCGCCTCGGCCCGTGCCTACGTTTCGGCGCTCAACAAGCTGCTGGTGAAGCGCCAGAAGACGGCCCGCGTGCAGCAGGCTCTCTAGCGCGCCGATAAGCTCGGGCGTCGCTGCAACCTTCGTTTGCCGCGACGCACCCGCCTCGCACGTGGCGTGGGCAGAGGAAACGCGGTAAATTTGCTATCTTCCGAGTGCCGGCGGCCGGCCCGGCGCCCCTGAGGTTGTGAGCGAGTTATGCTGCAGGGTGTGGCAAGCGCCTTTTCGGACGATATCGCGATCGACCTCGGCACGGCGAACACGCTCGTGCATGTCGTCGGCCGCGGCATCATCATCGACGAGCCGTCCGCCGTTGCCGTCCGCTCGCACCGCGGCACGCGCGAGATCCTCGCCGTCGGGCGCAAGGCCAAGGCCCTGATCGGCAATACACCCGAGAGCATGGAGCTGGTGCGGCCGCTGCGCGACGGCGTCATCGCCGACTTCGTCGCCACCGAGGAGATGCTGCGTCAGTTCATCAAGCGCACCAAGACGATGCTCGGCTTTCGCCGGCCGCGCATCCTGATCTGCGTGCCGGCGCAGGCGACTCCCGTGGAGCGGCGCGCCGTCTACGACACCGCCGTCTCGCTCGGCGCCCGCAAGGTGTATCTCATCGCCGAGCCCGTCGCGGCGTCCCTCGGCGCCGGGCTGCCGATCGGCGAGCCGGGCGGCGCCATGGTGCTCGACATCGGCGGTGGCACGGCGGACATCGCGGTATTGTCCGGCGGTGTCATCGTCTCGGCGCGCACGCTGCGGGTCGCCGGCAACGCCTTCGACGACGCGATCGTCCGCTACGTTCGCCGCACGCACCAATTGCTGATCGGTGAAGTCAACGCCGAGCGCATCAAGATCGAGGTGGGCACGGCGCTGGCAACCCCCAACGGCCGCAACTCGGAAGTCCACATCCGCGGCCGCGATCTGCGCCAGGGGAACGCCAAGGGCATCGTCCTGCGCGCCAAGGACATCGCCGAGGCGCTGGCCGAGCCGGTGCAGGCCATCGCCGACTTCGCCCAGCGGGCTCTCGAGGATCTCCCTCCGGACGTCCTGAGCGACATCGCCCGTCGCGGCGTGCACCTGACGGGCGGCGGCGCGCTGCTCGACAAGCTCGACCTTGCGCTGACGCGCCGCGTGGGGGTCAAGTTCCGCGTGCAGCAGAACCCGATGCACTGCGTGGTCAAGGGCTCGGCCGCGGTGCTCGCCGATCTCGGCGACTACGAGCACCTGCTCATGCACCCGTGACGGATCAGCTGAACTTCAGGCGTGCGTAGCGCTTGTTGGCGGCGTCGTGGATGCTCGTCGCGGGTCCCTCGAAGTGGACGCCGATGGAATTCGCCTGCCGCCAGGCGATCGAGCACGGGTAGAGCGTGCCGGAAGACTTCTCGTAGAGCTGGAAGCTGTCGGGCAGCCCCACCGTATTGGCGATCAGCAGCCGGGCGCCGTCCGGCGAGATGTCACGGATGGTGCAGTCGAGGACGCGCAGGCCGTCGGCGTAGACGATCTTCCCCTCCTTGAGGACGCGTTTGCGCGGGACCTTTCGTCTGTCGTCCATAGGTCACCGGCAAGGTGAGGGACAACGGCGCGCGTACTTCCCGCGCACCCGCTCTGGAATCACGCCCGACTCGTAGCCTCCCACGTATGTAGCAGAGGCCGTGCGCGCGCCATAGCGCGGGGGCCGCACCCGATCGGGCATTTTTAAGCCGCGGTAATCGCTGTTTTACGCAGGCCGGCGGGCCGCTCTGGCAGTGCGTCGGACGACCCGTCTCGGCGCGCTGGACAGCCGCTCCCCACGGTGCTACACGCCTCTGCATCGAGGGCTCGCGTGGCGGGCCCTTTTGCCGTCTTGGCCGCGCGGACCAGTACCGCGGCACCGGGGCGGGCCGTTTGCGAACGGCGCGGGTGATTAGCTCAGTTGGTAGAGCAGCTGACTCTTAATCAGCGGGTCGTAGGTTCGAATCCTACATCACCCACCATCGCTTCCCTTCATAGCGAAGCGGCTATTCAGCAGCTCTTGTCGGCGCTCGCCCGCTTCACCACGGCGAGCTGCCGCATGGCGGTGTCGCGCTCGGCCCGGTCGTCGACCAGAAGGTGCTCGCTTCTGTTCGTGGTCGCGCGCATCAGGCGGACGGCTTCCTGGCCGAGCTGCTCGCACGTATATCCGGCGTAGTCGCCATAGCCCAACGCCTGGCGCCCGGTGTCGGTAGCGCACCCGCTTAGTGCCAAGCCCACCACGATCCCTGCAATTACGCGCAACACGGCAGTCCTCCTCGCACGGATAATGGGCGCGGTTGGATGAGGTTCCGCCGGGGTTGGACGCTGAACGGGCGTTACGGCCCGCTATCGATGCATCGACGCATCCCAGTAGGGCGTCACACCATAGTGTCGGTGAGTGACGGTCTCCCAATTCCGGTCGGTCCAGGAATCGTCGCTGAACTCGGGTGCGTCGCGGAGCTGCTGCTCGGTGATGCCCGTTCTGAAACCGCTGAGCGACGTGTCATACTTGAGCGCCGCCCAGGGGACGGGATAGTGGCTGTGTCCGAGACCCAGGAAGCCGCCGAAGCTCATCACCGCGTAGATCACGCGCCCCGACAGCTTGTCGATGATCAGGTGGTCGATCTCGCCGACCTTATCGTCTCCGATGCCATAAACCTCGGTGCCTTCGACGTCCTCGCTCGATATGAGCCGATGATCTGGGTGTGCCGTTGCTGAAGCCATTGTTGCGTTCCTCCGCTTTGTTTTCGTTGAAGGAAGAACGCAAGCGACGTGGCGCTGTTCCGCCTTACGGCGTCAGCCCACTGCCCATCGGCAGGAAATTTTAGTGACGCGCTAGATCTTACCGCTCGCGGTGGCGATCTCGACATGGCCGCCGCCATTGGTCCGCGGCGGCCAGAGGTTGGCCAGCGCCCGGTTGCGCGCCGTGGACGCCTGCGGCTTGGCGAGCTTGGCATAGAGCTTGAGATAGTCCTCAGCCATGCGACGCGAGGTGAAGCGCTCCTCAAAGCGTTGACGCACGTCTGCGCGCGACAGCTTGCCGACGTTCGCCGTGGCGGCAGCGGCTTCATCCGCATTGTCGACGATGAAGCCGGTAAGGCCGTTCTCGATGATCTCGGGCACGGCGCCGCGCGGGTAGGCGATGACGGGCGTGCCGCACGCCATCGCCTCGATCATCACCAGGCCGAACGGCTCCGGCCAATCGATGAGCGTCAGCAGCGCGACGGCACCACTCAAGAACTCCGACTTTTGGGCGTCGCTGATCTCGCCGATGAACTCGATGCCGGGCTGATCGAGCAGCGGGCGGATTTCATCCTCGAAGTAGTCGACGTCGGCGCGATCGACCTTGGCGGCGATCTTCAGCGGGATGCCAGTGAGGCGCGATACGCAGATGGCGTCGGGAAGGCCCTTCTCGGGCGAAATGCGGCCCAGGAAGGCGAGGTATGATGGTGTCACGCTCAACGGCCGCAGGGATTGCGCTGGCAAGCCGTGGTGAACGGTACCGGCCCACGGCGCGGTCGGAAGCAGCTGCCGCTGCGACTGCGAGATCGAAACGAGCGGCGCCTTGGGGAAGGATTCGAACACCGGCCGATGCTCGGGAAGATCGAGCCGGCCATGCAACGTCGTCACGAACGGTGTCGGCAAACGCGAGAACAGCGACAGCGGGTAGTAGTCGAGATGGAAGTGGAGCAGGTCGAAGTCGCCGGCCTGCTGCGCGACGCTTTCCAGCATCGCCATGTGCAGGGCATTGGCGTCGCGCACCGATCCGTCGAGGCGCAGCGCCCGCGGCCAGCCAGCTACGAGCTTGGCGCTGGTGACGGAGTCGCCGCTCGCGAACAGCGTCACATCATGGCCGAGCTCCACCAGAGCTTCCGTGAGCCACGAGATTACCCGCTCGGTGCCACCGTATAGTTTTGGGGGTACGGCCTCGGTTAATGGAGCGACCTGGGCAATCCGCATACGTGCAACCCCTCCGCTAATCTACGCATGAAAGAACCCGCGGCTGTGCGCGGGTGGTTGATTAACGGGTTGCGGGTGCTGGGCGTTCCCCGCGACAATCACTCATTTTCGCAAATCGAACCGATGCCCGGGCGGCGCGTTCGTCCAGCATCCAAGGACATCGGCGAGGCCGCATGGACGATATCTGCAGCTACGCGAACCGTCCGTTCGGCTTCATGGTGCGCTATGTGCGCCGGAATCCGCTGGCGCACGGCTTCATTCTCGCATGCGTCATCGGCGCGGTCGCTTGTTCAGTCGGCACGCAGTACGGCGTCAAGAACCTCGTCGACACGTTGTCGCAGGGTGCCAACGCAGGGACCGCCGTTTGGATCGCTTTTGCGGTACTGTTTTTACTAATTGCCGCCGACAATCTTCTCTGGCGGGCGGCGAGCTATGTGGCGTCGGGCACCTTCGTTCGCGTCACCGGCGCGCTTCGCAAAGATCTATTCCGTCATCTTACGGGGCATTCGCCGGGCTTCTTCATTGACCGCGCGCCCGCATCGCTGACGAGCCGCGTGACGGCGACGTCGAACGCGCTCTTCACTATCGAGAATATGCTCGTCTGGAACGTCATCCCGCCCTGCGCCGCGACGATCGGCGCCGTGGTACTCGTCGCCACGGTGAGCTGGCAGATCGCGCTGGTGCTGCTCGGTGCCGGCGCCGTGGTGATGATCGCGATGTATCGCATCATGAAAGCCGGCCAGCCGCTGCACCACGAGTTCGCCGACAAGGCCGCGCGCGTGGATGGCGAGATGGTCGACGTCATCAGCAACATGTCGCTGGTGAATTCCTTTGGCGGGTTGCGCCGCGAGCACCGTCGGTTCGACGTCGCCGTGGCGCGGGAGATGACGGCGCGCAAGCGCAGCCTGATGCACCTCGAGCGGCTGCGGTTGCTGCATGCACTCACGACGCTGCTGTTGACGTTCGGCATTCTCGGTTGGGCGCTGAAGCTGTGGCAGAGCGGCGCGGCGACGACCGGCGAGGTCGTGCTCGTTTGTACGCTCGGCATCAGCGTGCTGAGCGCCACGCGCGACCTCGCCATCGCTCTCGTAGATGTCACGCAGCATATTGCGCGGCTGTCGGAGGCGCTGACGAACCTGCTCGTGCCGCACCAGATGCGCGATCATCCCCAGGCCGAGTCCCTGCGCCCAGCCGGCGCGACGGTCGAATTCGACAGCGTTGACTTCAGCTACCCGGACGGCCGCAAGGTATTCGACGACCTCAATCTTCGCATTCCGTCCGGGCAGCGCGTGGCGCTCATCGGCCGCTCCGGCGGCGGGAAATCGACGCTCATCGCCTTGTTGCAGCGGTTCTACGAAGTCGAGAACGGCCGCATCACGATTGATGACCAAGATGTGTCGCGGGTCACCCAGCACAGTCTGCGCAACGTCATCGCCGTGGTGCCGCAGGACATCTCGCTCTTCCATCGCACGGTGCGCGAGAACATCCGCTACGCGGCACCGCAGGCAACCGACCGGGACGTGTGGGACGCGGCGGTGGCGGCGCGCTGCGACGGCTTCATCCGCGAGTTGCCGCAGGGGCTCGACACGGTTCTCGGCACCCGCGGCGTCAAACTGTCGGGCGGCCAGCGGCAGCGCATCGCCATCGCCCGCGCCTTCCTGAAGGATGCGCCGCTTCTCGTTCTCGATGAGGCGACGTCGGCCCTCGACGTGCAGTCGGAGGAGGAGATCCGCCGGGCGCTGCGGGAGCTGATGGATGGGCGCACGGTCATTTCGGTGGCACACCGCCTGTCGACCGTGCGCAACTTCGACAGGATCGTCGTGCTGCAGTCGGGCGGTGTCGTGGAGGACGGAGCACCGGAAGACTTGCTGCGCCGGCGCGGCGTGTACCAAGGGATGGTGCACGGCGAGATCGCCCGCCTCATGCCGGCAGCGCAGGCGGCCTAAGCGGTAGTATGCGAGGCGGGCGCGATCTAAGCTAGGCGGTCGGTCGAGAGGGCAGGCAAGGTGTCGGAAGCGCGACCCAAGATCGAGATTGTCGACACCGCGAGCGGGCCGGACGCGCCGTTCGGGGTTTCCGCATCCGAGCGCGGTTCGCGCGAGCGCTACGCCTTGAAGGCAGAGGACACGTTCGCGGTCATCGACGCACACGGCGACATCAACGCCGACGGCGCCGGCTCCGACGGAGTCTTCCACGCCGATACACGCTACCTTTCCCACCTGCGCGTCACCGTCATGGGCGCCGATCCCCTGCTGCTCGGTTCGAGTCTGGCGCAGGACGGCACCTATGTGCATGCCGACCTCACCAATCCCGACATCGCGCGCGACGGGCGCATCGTCTTTGGCAAGGACCAGGTGCACATCGAGCGCACGGTCTATGTGCACGCCGGCGGTCTGCGCCAGCGCCTGATGCTCTCCAACTACAGCCAGGCGACGATCGACCTGCCGGTGACGGTCAGCTTCAACAACGACTTCGCCGACATCTTCGAGGTGCGCGGCACGGGGCGGGCGCGGCGCGGCACGCGCGCGGCAAGGACGCTCGACGATACGGAGGTCGAGATCGGCTATATGGGGCTCGACGGCGTCGCGCGCGCAACGAAGGTGTCTTTCTCTCAACCACCGGCGTCGCTGGGTCGAAGCGAGGCGAGCTACCAGTTCAAGCTGTCGAGCCGCGAGCGCGCGGTCATCGACATCAACGTCAGCATCGCCAACGTGCAACAGCCGCAGCCTAAGAGCTTCCTCGCCGGGCTGTTGCGCGCCCGCAAGGGCTTCGCCCGCAAGGTCGCCTGGTGCAGCGTCAGCACCGGCAGTAACGATCTCAATGCCGCGCTGGAGCGCTCGGCCGCCGATGTGTCGCTGCTGATGACCTCGACGCCAAGCGGCCTTTACCCCTACGCGGGCGTGCCTTGGTTCTCCACCGTCTTCGGCCGCGACGGTCTCATCACCGCACTCGAGCTGCTGTGGATCTACCCCGACATGGCGCGCGGCGTGCTGAAGTTCCTCGCCGCCCAGCAGGCTACGGCCAGCGACGCCCACTCCGACGCCGACCCCGGCAAGATCCTGCACGAGATGCGCGGCGGCGAGATGGCGGCGCGCAAGGAGGTGCCGTTCGGCGCCTACTACGGCAGCGTCGACTCCACGCCGCTGTTCATCGTTCTCGCCGGCCACTACTGGCAGCGCACCGGCGACGACATGCTGGTGCGCGAGCTGTGGCCCAACATCGAGGCGGCGCTGCGCTGGATGGATGTGTCGGGCGACCGCGACGGCGATGGGTTTATCGAGTACTACCGCGCCGCGTCCTCCGGCCTCGTGAACCAGGGCTGGAAGGATTCAGGCGATTCCATCTCCTACGCCGACGGCGCGCTCTGCCGCGGGCCCGTCGCGCTCGTCGAGGTGCAGGCCTACGCCTACGAGGCAAAGACGCTCGCCGCCCGGATGGCGCGGCATCTCGGGCACGCGCGGCGCGCCGACGAGCTGGAACGGCAGGCGGCGGAGCTGAAACGAAACTTCGCCGCCTCGTTCTGGTCGGACGAGTTCGAATGCTTCGCCATCGCCCTCGACGGGGACAAACACCCCTGCAACATCGTGACGAGCAATGCGGGCCAGGTGCTGCGCTCGGGCATCGCCGAAGACGCGCACGTGCGCAAGATCGCCCAGCACATGCTCTCGCCGCACCTGTTTTCGGGGTGGGGGGTGCGCACGCTGTCGGACGCGGCGGTGCGCTACAATCCGATGTCCTATCACAACGGTTCGATCTGGCCGCACGACAACGCGCTTATCGCGGCCGGTATCGCCCGCGTCGACCGTGTGGGCGCCGAGCGTATCTTCAAGGGGCTGCTCGACGCGGCCATGCGCATGGACCAGCAGCGCTTGCCCGAGCTGTTCTGCGGCTTCCCCCGCCGCCGCGGGCGGGCGCCCGTGCTCTATCCCGTTGCCTGCTCGCCGCAGGCGTGGGCGAGCGGCGCCCTGTTCTATCTGCTGCAGGCGATGCTTGGCATCGACATCGACGGCCGCAGCAACACGGTGCGGCTCGACAGGCCGCATATTCCCGCTTGGCTAGGGCATGTCGAGTTCGACGATCTCGCCGTCGGCGACGGGCGCGTGTCGCTACGGGTCTCGCGCGATACCAATGGTGCGGCGGCGGTGACGGTCATCGACAACTCGGCGGACGCCAGCATCGAGGCAGTCTAGCCCGCAGCGATGCGCAACTGGTCGTCGCGACCGGCGCCGAAAAGCCGACCATACAACGCGGTTGAACAGGCGGCTTCGCGGTGCACAACGGCCGGGGCAACCACCACTCTTTAATGCTTACCGGCGATCCTACGATTTGAACGATCTTGCCGCCGCCATTTGGCGTGCAGACTCAACTCGTTGAGGCGCGTTCCTGCGGGACCCACAATGCGGCCGGCAGGAGGCGAGGCAAGGGATTGTTCGTGGCGGGTATTTTCCGGTAACCAACCGGCTTCTTGCCACTTTCTCGTACCATCAAGGCTCCCCACGGAGCGCGTAGGAGTAAAGATGTTTCGTCTGGTTACGGTGGTCGGTGTGCTCGGTGGCGTCAGCGCTGCAATTGCCGAGCCCGTCCGCATGACCGGCGACGACATCCGGCGTGCCATGCCGGGCGCTCTGCTCGAGATCGATACCCCGCTGCGCATAGCCATCCCGGTGAAAGTCGGGACGGATGGCCTGATGTCGGCGGAGGCCGGTGCATTGGGTCTGACGCTCGGCGCCACCAAGGATCGCGGCCGGTGGTGGACCGCGGACGACAAGCTCTGCATGAAATGGTTCCGCTGGTTCGATGCTAGGGAGCGCTGCATGGTTCTGCACCGCGAGGGCAACCGGGTGCAGTGGGCCGAGGGCAGCGGCGAGAGCGGAACCGCCACCATCACCGAGGCACCCAAGACTGTCGTCGCCTCTGCGCCCGCCAAGCCGAAGAAAGAACACAAGGTCGTAGCGGCTCCGCCGGTGCAGCGCATCGATGACGTTGCTGCAGCGCCCGCTCCCGTCGTCGACGAGCCGGCGGTCGAGAGACCTGAGCGCAAACCGTTCGCGACTGCGGCGCTAGACGCTGCGGCACTAGACAAAGTGCTTCAGTCGGAGAAAGAGCCCGAGCCCGCGCGGCTCGGCATGAACGAGATCGAGACCACGCCTGATACTGCGCCGACCGCCGCGTCGCGCGACGAGGTTCCCGTGCAGCGCGCCGAGCCGCCGGCCGCGGCGAAGAAGTCGCGCCAGGCAAAGGCACCGGCTGCGACGCCGCCGGCGCGCAAGGTTGCACGCAAGGACCCGCAGGTCGCCAAAGTCGCCGCTCCGACCTTCCGTGTCTCTGGTGTCGGCTATGGCGACACCCTCAACATTCGCAAGGGGCCGTCGGAGTATCACGACGCCGTCGGCACCATTCCCTCCGAAGGGCGCGGCGTGCAGATCATCGGCGCGTGTCGCGATCTTTGGTGCCCAGTCCGCCACGGCCGCACGACCGGCTGGGTGAACCGCTTCTACCTGGCGGAAGAGGGTGTGCAGCAGACGTCGGCGCGGCGCTAAGCAAGTCGATCCATCGGCGGGCGACATGAACGGTGCAATGCCGGTTCATGCGACGGTTCATTCGGTACATGAAACGGTTCATGCTCCGCTAAGCATGTCTTTACATTTGCCGCTTTCGCGCAGCGCTCGCCGCGCTTGTCACAACCTTTGCGGCAGCTGTGACAAATGCCGATTTTCCTAATCAGAACACGGATTTGTACTGGGCGGCGCAGCCCTTGGCGCGGGCGAGACAGTTAATCTGCGTACTCAAATTATCAACACTCTGACGCTCCTCTCGGGGGTGCCGGGCGGCCGAACCTTTGGTCCGGCTCATGCATGTTGAGTGCATGTTGAGACTGTCCCGCCGTGTTCTGGCGCACGCAGGCGCGCCAAAGCGGGCGAGCGAGCGCCAAGTTGGGACGCTGTCCGCTCGGTGCGGCACACGTTGAGACGAGAGATTGCAAGGGGTCGCTATGGTTGAGACGGTTCGTGCGTGCCGGCGAGAGGACGTCCCGATCGTGGCCGGCATGTTCGCGCGCGTCTTCCAGCGGGGAAAGGGCGTCCCCGGTCGCGAGCTCCCGCGCTACTTCGAGAAAATCCTGTTTCCCGATGCGTCCCCCGATGCGTCCAATGAGTCGCCCTCGCGCGTGTTCCTCGATGCGCAGGGAGATGTGCGCGGCTTCATCGGCATCTGGCCGCGCCGCATGGTTCTGCACGGGCGGACGATCGAGGCGGCCATCGCCGGCTCGATGATGGTCGATCAGCCGGACGCGCACCCGACCGCTGGTGCGCGACTGTTGCGTGCCTATCTCTCAGGTCCGCAGGAGTTGTCGTTCAGCGAGACCGCGAACGATATCTCGCAACGCATGTGGGAGAAGGTCGGCGGCCAGCGCTTGCCGGCTGCCAGCCTCGACTGGCTGCGTGTTCTCCGCCCAGCCGGATTTGCCGTGGCGCTTGCCGGTATGGCCTTCCGTCCCGCCTCGATCTTCAGCCCCGCCGCTTCCGGCTTCGATCGCCTCGTCGAGGCACGCGGCCGCAATCCGCTGGCTGCGCCTCCAGACGCGTTCGGCTACCGTGACGCGGAAGTCACGAACGCGGAGCTGGCCGAGCTCATCCCAACCCTGAGCGACAGCTATGGCCTGCATCCCGACTGGCACTCGCCCGAGCTGTCGCTGCTGCTCGCGCATGCCGAGAGTAAGGAACGCTATGGAGACCTCTATCGGCGCGTCGTGCACGCGCCGGGTCGAGGCCCGGTCGGCTGCTATCTCTACTATGGGCGCCGCGGCCGGATCGCGCGCGTGCTGCAGGTCGTGGCACTGCCCGACGCCGTCGGCGCGACCCTCGACAGCCTATTCCGCCATGCGGCGTCGGCCGGATGCGTGGCGGTGCGCGGGCGCACCGATGCGACATTGCTCGACGCCCTGATCGCACGCCGCTGCGTGCTCTTCCATGGCGGGGCGATGGTGATCCATGCGCGCAACAAGGCGCTGCTCGAGGAAGTGCGCCAGGCGCGCTCGCTGCTCACCGGCCTCGCGGGAGAATCCTGGACACGCCTCATCGGCGGAAAATTTGCGTAACGGGGCGCCTCGCGCCGGGAGCTAGGTTATGTGCGGAATTGCCGGATACTACGGGCTGAGATTGGCGCCCGACGAACAGCGCGGGCTGCTCGGCCGCATGATCGGCCAGGTGGCACATCGGGGTCCCGACGGGCAGGGGGTCTACGTCGATGGCGACGTGGGTCTGGCGCATGCCCGTCTCAGCATCATCGACGTCGGCGGCGGCCGCCAGCCGATGTGCAACGAGGACGGCACCGTCTGGATCACCTTCAACGGCGAGATCTTCAACTACGTCGAGCTGCGCGCCGAGCTCATCGCCCGCGGCCACGTCTTCAAGACCACCTCGGACACGGAGGTCATCGTCCATCTCTATGAGGAGCGCGGGCCCGATTGCGTTTCCGCGCTCAACGGCGACTTTGCCTTCGCCATCTGGGACCAGCGGCAGCAGAGGCTTGTGCTGGCGCGTGACCGCGTGGGCGTGCGCCCGATCTACTATGCGGTGCGCGACGGAGGGATAGCCTTCGCCTCCGAGGTAAAAGCGCTGCTGCAGGTGCCGGGCATCGACGCGGCGCTCGATCCCATCGCGCTCGATCAGATGTTCACGTTCTGGTTTCCGCTGGCGCCGCGGACGCCCTTCAAGGATATCGCCGAGCTGCCGCCGGCCCACGTGCTCGTCGCGAACCGCGATGGCATCATGACCAAGCAGTACTGGCGCTTCGAGTATCCCGATGCGGCCGAGGATCGCCCCGTAACGCCGGCGGAAGAAGCGCGCCTGACCGAAGAGGTCCGCGAGCTGCTGCTCGACGCCGTGCGCATCCGGCTGCGCGCCGACGTGCCGATCGGCGCCTACCTGAGCGGCGGCCTCGATTCCTCGATCACCACGGCCGCTATCCGCAAGTTCATTCCCGACAACCTGCGCTCCTTCTCGGTCGCCTTCGAGTCCGCCGAGTTCGACGAGAGCATGTTCCAGGAGGAGATGGTCGCCGCACTGGGGCTCGCTCATTCGGTGACGCTCTGCCGCGAGAACGACATCGCCAGCGTGCTGCCGGAGCTCATCCACCATACCGAGCGGCCGATCATGCGCACGGCACCGGCGCCGATGCTGTTGCTGTCGCGGCTGGTGCGCGACAGCGGCTTCAAGGTGGTGATGACGGGCGAGGGCGCTGACGAAGTGTTCGCCGGCTACGATGTGTTCAAGGAGGCAAAGGTTCGCCGCTTCTGCGCCGCGCAGCCTACGTCGAAACGCCGCCCGCTACTTTTGCGCAAGCTCTACCCGTATCTGCCGCGCCTGAGGAACCAGTCACAGCGCTACCTCGAGGCGTTCTTCGGCGGCGAGCCGGGCAAGCTCGACGACCCGCTCTATTCGCATATGCCGCGCTTCCGCAGCAGCGCGGGGGCGAAGGCCTTCTTCTCCACGGACATGCGCGAGGCTATCGGCGACTACGATGCGCTTGCCGAGATGCGCGATCGGCTCCCGGCCGACTTCGCGCGCTGGCATCCGCTGTCGCAATCGCAATACCTGGAAAGCGCCTATCTGCTGCCGGGATATATCCTCTCGTCACAGGGGGACCGCGTCAGCATGGCGAACGCGGTGGAGGGCCGCTTCCCATTCCTCGACCACCGTCTGATCGAGCTTGCCGCGCGCATCCCGCCGCGCTTGAAGCTCAAGGGCCTCACCGAGAAGCACATCCTGCGGCAGAGCGTCAAAGACCTGCTGCCCGATATCATCGCCAAGCGGCCGAAGCAGCCCTACCGGGCGCCGGAGAGCCGGGCTTTCCTACGCTCGCGCGTGGGGGCAACGGTGCTCGACCACATGTCGCGCGCCAATGTCGCCAATGCCGGCTACTTCGATGCCGGTCTCGTCGGACGGCTGGTCGACAAGTGCGACAAGCTCGCGTCGACCGGTTTCCGCGACAACCTGGCCTTCGTCGGCATCCTTTCGACCCAGGTCTGGCACGAGGCGTTCGTTACCCCGGCCATTAAGGGTCGTGGCACAGCCATTGCTAGCTCCAACGATAATGTTCGGAGCAATCACAGCACCCCCGTATCCGCTGCGCCCAGCGGTCCATAGTTGAACCGAGAGAACGTCATGGCTAACGACCTGAAGCAATCGATCCGCACCTTTATCGAAACGAGCTTTCTCTTCCGCGAGGGTCGCGGAGGGCTGACCGACGGTGAATCACTGCTCGGCGCCGGTCTCATCGACTCGACCGGCATCCTCGAACTCGTCACCTATCTCGAGAGCGAGTTCGGCATCGTCGTTCTGGATGAGGAGATCGTCCCGGAAAACCTCGATTCCGTCGATCAAATCACCGCTTACGTCTTCCGCAAGCAGCCGCTTCCCCACGCGATCGCCGTCTGATCTTTCGAACCCACGGCGACCCCCAAGGAGCCCGCCCATGCGCTTTGAAACCTACCTGCGTCAGAGTGCTGAGCGCTTTCCCGACAAGCCAGCACTGATCGCTTCGGGCCGGCGCCTCACGTACAGCCAGATCGACGACATGTCCGACGAGCTGGCCCAGGGGCTTATCAACCGGGGCGTCGGCCGCGGTGACAGGGTCGTCCTATTCCTGGACAACAGCGCCGAGGCGGTTGTCTCAATATTCGCCGTTCTCAAAGCCGGCGCGGTGTTCAGCCCGGTCAATCCGTCGACCAAGGCAGACAAGCTCGCCTACATTCTCAACAACTGCCGGGCGCGGGCGCTCATCACCCAGCAGAAGATCGCCGCAGTTGCCGCCGATGCGGTGGAGGCCGCCCCGTCAGTCACCTTGACCGTCGTGGCGGACGGCGAGGTGGCACCGGACCGCGAAGGCTTCGCTCACTGGAACGACGTCGTCACTGCCCCGACGCTCCCGACGCTCAAGGGATCGGCTGGTATCGACCTCGACCTTGCCATGCTGATCTACACGTCGGGCTCCACGGGGTTCCCCAAGGGCGTGATGATGACGCATCAGAACGTCGTGGCGGCCGCCACCTCGATCACAACCTACCTCGAGAACACGGCCGACGACATCATCCTGAACGTCCTCCCTGTCGCGTTCGACTATGGCCTCTACCAAGTGCTGATGGCGGTGAAGGTCGGCGCCACGCTGGTTCTCGAGAAGTCGTTCGCCTTCCCGCAAGTCATCCTCAACCGCGTCGCCGAGGAGAAGGTCACCGGCCTGCCGCTGGTGCCCACCATGGCAGCGATCCTCATCGCACAGCGCAACCTCGAGCCCGGCGCCTTCCCGCACCTGCGCTACATCACCAACACCGCCGCCGCGCTGCCGCCCGCGCACATCACGCGGCTGCAGGCGCTGTTCCCGCATGTGGCGCTCTATTCCATGTACGGCCTCACCGAGTGCAAGCGCTGCACCTGGCTTCCCCCGCATGAGTTGAAGAACCGCATCGCCTCGGTCGGGGTCGCAATCCCCGGCACCGAGGCGTACGTCGTCGACGAGCAGGGCGAGAAGGTTGGTCCGGGCAGCGTCGGCGAGCTGGTGATCCGCGGCGCCCATGTCATGAAGGGCTACTGGGAGAACGCCGAGGCGACGGCGCGCGCACTCCGTCCCGGACCACATGCGTGGGAGCGCGTGCTGTACACGGGCGACCTCTTCCGCACCGACGATGAGGGCTTCCTCTACTTCGTCGGCCGCAAGGACGACATCATCAAGTCGCGCGGCGAGAAGGTCGCGCCGAAAGAGGTCGAGAACGTCATCTACGCGCTGCCCGGCGTGGCGGAGGTAGCCGTAATCGGCGTGCCGGATCCGATCCTCGGCAATGCCATCAAGGCCGTGGTCGCGCGCGAGTCCGGTGCCGACGTCGGTGAGGTCGATATCGTGCGCCACTGCG
The DNA here is from genome assembly GCF_009708035.1 of Hyphomicrobium album. Taxonomy (NCBI): domain Bacteria; kingdom Pseudomonadati; phylum Pseudomonadota; class Alphaproteobacteria; order Hyphomicrobiales; family Hyphomicrobiaceae; genus Hyphomicrobium; species Hyphomicrobium album. The sequence goes on along the minus strand of NZ_WMBQ01000001.1, from coordinate 572,489 downwards.
CCCGTTTTCTAGAAGACTACATGGTACCGAAATTCGTCGAGTTCCGCCCGTCGTTGCCCAAGACGGAGTCGGGAAAGATCAGTCGCCGCCTCGTTGCGGAAAGCCAGGTTGAGGCCTCGCCATGACGCAGCTCTCCGACAATCGGTCGATCGGACGTCTTGAAGCGTTCTCGGCAGCGGCGCTCCGCCTCGACCCGACGGCATCCGTGCGCGCCATCACCAAGGGGATTTCCGATCACGTGTTTCGCCGGCTGCGCCGGCGCGGCGCGGTCATCGGGCTGTCGGGCGGTATCGATTCAAGCGTCACCGCGGCCCTTTGCGCGGCGGCGCTCGGCTCGACCAACGTCATCGCCGTGCTCATGCCTGAGAAGGATTCCGATCCGGACAGCATGCGCTTGGGGCGCCTCGTTGCCGAGACCTACGGTATTCGCCACGTGGTGGAGGATATCGCGCCGGCACTGGATGCCTCGGGCTGCTACCTGCGTCGTGACGGCGCCATCCGCGAGCTGTTCCCCGATTACGGTCCCGACTGGAGCTGCAAGGTCGTGCTGTCGAACGCCCTGCACGGCAACAGCTATAGCCTGACCCGCCTCGTCGTTCAGACGCCCACCGGCGAGCGCAAGGAAGCGCGCATGCCGATCGCCGTCTATCAGGCGGTGGTGGCGGCAACCAACATGAAGCAGCGCACGCGCAAGCAGCTCGAGTATTACCACGCCGACCGGCTGAACTACGCGGTTGCGGGCACGCCCAACAAGCTCGAGTACGACCAGGGCTTCTTCGTCAAGAACGGCGACGGCGCCGCCGACTTCAAACCCATCGCGCACCTATACAAGTCGCAGGTCTATCAACTCGCCGAGGCGCTAGGCGTGCCGGCTGAGATCTGCGCGCGACCGCCCACGACCGACACGTGGTCGATGGCGCAGACGCAGGAAGAGTTCTACTTCGCGCTCCCCTATGCACAAATGGACCTGTGCCTCTACGGTCTGGAGAACGACATTCCGGCAGAGGAGGTGGCGCGCGCCGCCAACCTGACAGTGGAGCAGGTGTCGCTCGTCTGGCGCGATATCGCCGCCAAGCGCAAGGCGACGCGCTACCTGCATGAGCCACCGCTGCTCATCAGCGACGACGACATCGGTAGCGTGGCCTAGCAAGGCTCAGCCAGCGGCAAGCCGACGGCAGAGGTCGTCGCGCCGTGAGCGGCGTCGGGGCCGCGCCTATTCGTGGTGCGCCGAGCAGGCGGCCACGAGCTCTCCCGCCTGCCTCGCCGGCGCGGCATGCGATATGTCGCCGAAGCTGAGTATCCCGACCATGCGCTTGTTATCGTCGATGACGGGGAGGCGGCGGATCTGCTTGCTCTCCATGATGCCCAACGCTTCATCGAGGCTGTCGCGATCTCGACAGTAGACGATGCCCTTGGTCATCACATCACGGGCCGTCAACTTGCGGATGTCGCCGCCGTTGGCCAAACCGCGACAGATGATGTCGCGGTCGGTGATCATGCCGATGAGCCGATCGTCCTCGCCAACGGGAATTGAGCCCACGTCGAGCTCGCGCATTTTCTTGGCGACTTCGGTGACCGATGTTTGCGGTCCGACCCACTCGGCGCCGTTGTGCATGGCCGTTTTGACAGTGGATTTCATTTGCTTACCTCCCGGGTTGCGGTGGCTCTCCATCCCCGTTCAGCCGCTGCTTGTTTAGATGGCGGCAGCAGGGACCGCCGTCAACGCCACTGAATGGCGTGCATTTTCTAATTCGCATCGAGCAGCTTCGCCGCCCCAAGCAGGGCCGCGTGAGGCCGAACGACGACATACGTGGGGATGGCCGCGAGGTAGGGGCCGAAGCGGCCCTTGTCCTCGAAGCGGTCGCGGAACGGCGACTGCGTGAAGGCATCGCCGAGCTTCGGTACGATGCCGCCCGCGATATAGATGCCGCCGCGCGCGCCGAGGGTGAGCGCCAGATTGCCGGCGACGGTGCCGAGCATCGCGCAGAACATGGACACCGCGCGCGAGGCGCGGGTATCCTCGGCCATGGTCTTGGGATCGGTGATCTGCGCCGCGGTGAAGCCCGCCGATGGCTGCCCGCCGAGCTCGCACAAGGCATTGTAGAGATTGACGAGGCCGGGGCCGGAGAGCACGCGCTCAGCCGAGACGTGGTCGAAGCGGTGGCGCAACAGCGCGATCACGCCGGCTTCCTCGTCATTCCCTGCGGGCATAGTGACGTGGCCACCTTCGCCGGGAAGGGCGACATAGCCGGAATTCGAGGCGGCAACGGCGCTGACGCCGAGCCCGGAACCCGGGCCGATGACGCCCATGGGCGCGTCGGTGTCCGGTTCCCCGCCACCGACCTTGCGCACGTCGCTGCCCGTAAGGTGCGGAACAGCAAGGGCGTTGGCGTGGAAGTCGTTGATGACCGCGAGGCGCTGCAATCCGAGCTGCGTCTTCAACGCGGCGACGGAGAAGGTCCAGGGATTGTTGGTGAAGCTCACCTGGTCGGCTTGCGGGCTCGTCGCCACCGCGAGAACGGCGCGCAATGGCTTGGCACCGTCATGGTTGCGCAAGTAGGCGGCGAGCGCGTCGGCGAGCGAGGGGTGGTCCTCACAGAGGTAGGTCGCTGCGTGGGCGATGTCGCCGTTCGGCCCAACGAGCGCAAAACGCGCGTTGGTGGCGCCGATATCGCCGACAAGGGCGAGACTGCGTTCGATGATTGCCATGCCCAGAAGGGAATAAGGGTGGCAGCCCGATAAGACAACCGACTACGGCCAAGATTGGCGTTGGCGACGGCGTCAGAGGTTGGAGCAGAAGTGCAGGGGTGGCGGCAGCGCCGCGATTCGCGCGCACAAAGGAAAGCACCGCGGCATTGCTGCCGCGGTGCGAAGCCTAGAACACCGGTCGCAAGGATCAGTTGACGCGCGTGACCTCGACGAGATTGTCGGAGAAGGTCGGCGCGCGGCCGATGTTCGACCAGGCATCCGACGAGATCGAGTTCACCGATCCATCCGAGCGGTTGAGCTGGCGCCAGTAGCCGAGCGTCGCGACGACGATGCCGGGATTGACGTCGTCAGATACACGCGCGACGCCCTGGAAGTCGCCCCGGTCGTTCTGCACGCGCACCGGATCACCCTCGCGGATGTTGCGCTTGGCCGCATCGACCGGCGAGATCAGCACGAACTGCTCGCCCTGGACTTTGATCTTGTGCGGCTCGTTGGCGTAGCACGAGTTGAGGAACGCGTGGCTCTTGGGCGAGATGATGTTGAGCGGGTAGCGCTTCGCGAGGTCAGGATTGGTCTCCGGGGATTCACGCACCGGCTGGTAGCCGGGCAGCGGATCGAGCAGGGTGCCGTCCTGCTCGCCCTCGTACATCGCGCGGAACGGCGGCGCCACGAAGTTCCTTGCGTCCTTCAAGAGAATTTCGACCTTGCCGGACGGCGTCGGGAACTTGCCCTCGGCATGCGGCGTGCGCGTGTCGACCGGACCGACGTCGATGCGGTAGTAGCCGTGCTCCTTGAAGTAGTTCATGTCGATGCCGCCCATCTTGGGATCGCCCCAGTTGATGTAGGCTTCGCACAGCTCAGCGTCGGTCATTTTGAAGACCGGATCGTCGAAGCCCATCTCGGCGGCGAGCAGGCGCCACATGTCGCTCGTCGGCTTGCATTCGCCGGGCGGATCGACGGCCTTCTGATTGTACGTGAAGTAGAAGTGACCCCACGACCACATCATGTCCTCGGCCTCGCCGGCCATGGCCGCAGGCAGGACGATGTCGGCATATTTCGCCGTGTCATTGAGGAAATGCTCGGCGACGACGGTGAACAGGTCCTCGCGTTTCAGCCCCTCGACGATCTTGTTGGTCTCCGGCGACTGGCTGACCGGATTGGTGCAGAAGACGAACAGGCTCTTGATCGGCGGATCGAGCTGCATCTCGCCGTTGAGCGCCTGGCCGAGCCGCAGGTTATTGACCACCCGCGTGCCGGGCTTGATGAAGTCGGGACGCGCCGCCTTCACCCAATCGACGGGGAAGTCCCACAGCGGGAGCTGCAGCATGCCGCCGCCCACGTGCCGCCACGAGCCGGCGAGCGCGGGGATGGCGTAGACGGCGCGGGCCGCCTGGGCGCCGCCGGTGGACCGCTCGATGGCGACGCCGATGCGAATGGCCGAGGGCTGCGAGGTGGCGAACTCGCGCGCGAACTTTATGACGTCGGCCGCCTTCACGCCGGTGACCTTCTCGACGTACTCGGGCGTGAACTCCTTCGCTCGCTCCTTCAGCTCCGGGTAGCCGCCGACGTACTTGTCGACATAGTCCTGATCGACGAGACCCTGCTGGATCATCGAATTGATGACGCCCATGGCAAGCGCGCCGTCGGTGCCGGGCTTAGGGCAGATGTGCCAGTCGCCGGCCTTCGCCGTGCGCGACTTGTAGGCGTCGACGACCACGACCTTGGCGCCGCGCTTTTGGGCCTCGAGCACGAACGGCCAGTGGTGCAGGTTGGTCGAGATCGAATTGCACGCCCAGATGACGATGTACTTGCAGTGCACGAAGCTCTCGGGGTCGACGCCGCCGGTCGGACCGTACGTCAGCAGCCAGGCGGACGAGGAGCCCGACGTGCAGTAGGTCTTCTCGTTCACCGTCGAGCCGAGGCGGTTGAAGAAGGGGTCACCCGAATTGATGCCCTGCACCAGGCCCATGTTGCCGAGATAGCTTTGCGGCATGATCGCCTGGGCGCCGTACTCGGAGATGATGTCGCGCCAGCGCCGGCCGATCTCGCTGATCGCCTCTTCCCAGGTGATGCGCTCGAAATTGTTGCCGCCGTTGGGGCCGGTGCCCTTGGGCCCGACGCGGCGCATCGGGTACATCAGCCGGTCGGGATTGTGGTGGTGATCGTGGAAATCCTTGAGCTTCACGCACAGCGTGCCGCGGGTGATCGGATGCTCTTTGTTGCCCTTGACGTTGACGAGCTTGCCGTCCGCGACTTCGTAGACCATCGCGCACGTATCGGGGCAGTCGTGCGGACAGGCGCCGAAAAAGGTTTTGGTGGGGTTGAGCTGCTCGTTCATCGGTGTCCTCCCAAGGGCATTTCCGGCCTTGTTTCCCCAGCACCGGCCGATAGAGCCGCGCGATGAAGCGATTGACCATGTTATGCGACACTTTGGCATCGAAAGACGGCGGGGCGCAAGCCGGGTTGCCACTTAGCAAGGCCATGAGAGGAACGAGGATATGAGCTCGGCGCTTTTTCGCGGCCGTCGCGTTCTGTGGATGCCATTTGCGGCCGAGTGGCAGCCACCGAGCAGCGACGTGCGGCTATGCTGTGAGGGCATGCAGGCGGCGCTGGCGTTCGACTGCGAACAGCACGCTGATCCGTTCGCCTGCGCCGACGCGCTCGTCGTCTACAACGAGATCTTGGACGAATACGGAATACCGGTGCACGACGGCGGGCCGTCGTACGTGCTCATCACGCATTGTCCGTGGTGCGGAGCGATCCTGCCGGAGGGCCAGCGCGATCGCTGGTTCGACGAGACCGAAGCGCTGGGCCTGGCCAGTGATGCGAGCTTGCCGGCGAAGTATCTGACCCGCGCCTGGCGGACCCAGGGCTAGAACGGCGGCGCGCAGTCCGGGTAGCGATGGGCGGCACCGGCGCTATCCCTGACGATCGTTTCGAGCCCATGTGTCTCAATGTACTGCGGGCCGACGGGCACCTTTCCGTGGGCGCCGGGAATGTCGAGCACGTAGGTGGGCATCGCGAGTCCCGATAGGCGCGCCCGCAGCGCCCGCATCAGCGCCTGACCTTCGTCGATGGACGTGCGGAAATGGGCGGTACCCGGTGCGAGGTCTCCGTGGTGCAGATAGTAAGGCTTCACGCGCATCTCGACGAAGCGCCGCATAAGGGCTTCGAGCGTCGCGACATCGTCGTTCACGCCTCTGAGCAAGACACTCTGGCTCACCATGGCGATACCGGCATCGATCAGACGCTTGCAGGCATCGCGCACTGCGTCGGTCAATTCGCGCGGATGGTTGGCATGCAGCGCCACGTAGACGGTCTTTGAAGTGGAGTGCAGGGCGTCGACGAGCGCCGGTGTCACGCGCTCGGGCGCGACGGACGGCACGCGCGAATGCCAGCGGACGATCTTGACGTGGGCGATGCTGTCGAGCGCCTGCGTCACCTCGGCGATGCGCCGCGCAGAAAGGACCAACGGATCGCCGCCGGTCAGGATCACCTCCCAAATTTCGGGATGGGTGCGGATGTAGGCGATGGCGGCTGCGAGATCGGCCTCCGATAGGGCGGCGCTTTTGCCGGGTCCGACCGTCTCGCGGCGGAAGCAGAAGCGGCAATACACGGGACAGACGCTGACGAGCTTCAAGAGCACGCGATCAGGATAGCGGTGCACGATGCCGGCGCGGGGGCTCTTTATGTTGTCGCCGATGGGATCGCCATCCTCGACAGGCAAGCGGTCTAGCTCACGTGTATCAGGCACAAACTGGCGCGCGATCGGATCGTGGGGATCGGAGGGATCGATCAGCGCGGCCATGGCCGGCGTGATGGCCACCGCATAGCGGGCGCTAACCTCAGCGATCTCGGCGGCGCGCTGTTCGGAGATCAGGCCTGCGTCGGCGATATCGATGGCCGTCGTCAGCGTTCGACGGAATGCTGTCATGGCGCTCTCCGATCAAGCATCGCATGTGCAGGCGAGCATAGAGTGCCGCGCGCGCCACACCGAGCGAAGTTCCCATCCGGGCATGTTGATAGTGGGGACACACTGGGACAACTCGACCACAGACCGCCTCTTTTCGCGTAGGGATGGCGCCATCGAGTGCATGCGTCCCTTTAGTCCGAGGATTGTGAGGAGGCGTTTATGCGTCGTCATTTGCTTGCAGTTTTTGTTGCGTGCGCGTCGATCGCCGGGGTAGCCGAGCAGGCTTTGAGCGACGGGGCCCCTTACGAATACGCCGCACCGACGTACACCCCAGTCAACGATGGCTGGAGAGGCTTCTACCTGGGAGCCCATCTCGGCGGAACCTGGGGCAGCTCGTCCGCGAACGGGGAGACGGGCGTTACGCTCGACGATTCATGGAGTTCCTCGCCGAGTGGCCTCGTGGTAGGCGCCACCCTCGGCTACAATTGGCAGCTCGGTCCGATGATCTACGGTATCGAGGCCGATCTCGGCAATCTGGGGCTCGCAGGCAGCGGCGGATACTACGTGCCGTTCGGCTACGACGCTTCGACGAGCACGGATGCTGGCCTCTATCTGACGCTGCGGGGACGCCTCGGCGTTCTGATGAACGGTTGGATGCTGTATGCGACCGGCGGCTATCTCGGCTCGGAGACTGAGGTATCGGTGCTCGAAGCCTGCGACGTCTTCTGTTCGACGCCCGTGGTCAGCGCATCGAATTCCGGCTTCCGCAACGGGTGGACGATCGGCGGCGGTCTCGAGGCCACGATCGAAGGCCCGTGGACGGCAAAGATCGAATATCTCTATTACGACCTCGGGTCAGTGAACCTCACCACACCGGCCGGCACCGGCATCGGCGCCAATACCTGGAACGTCGAGACGGACGGATCGCTCGTGCGCGCGGGTATCAACTACCGGTTCAACAGCCTCAAGTGGGGGCAATAGCCCTTCGTCGAACGTGGGGGCTGGGGGGTGCCTGCTCCATGGCGGCTTGGTCTCGGCCGCCATGGAGCTTGGCGTTCTAGCGGAGGCCGCCCGAGGCGGTGAGGCGCTCGCCGGTCACCCAGGCGGAATCGTCCGAAGCGAGAAACACGGCCACCTTGGCGATGTCGTCCGGCTGGCCCATCCGCCCGAGTGGCGTCCGCCGGACGATGTCTTTCTCGAACTCGCTGCCGATGACGCCGATACTGTGCGTGCCTTCCGTCTCGACGCCGCCCGGGTTTAGTGAGTTGACGCGCACATTTCTCGCGCCGAGCTCGTGCGCAAGCACGAGGCTGATCGTATCGAGCGCGCCCTTGGTGCCAGAGTAGACGGCAGCGGTCGGTGTGGGGCTGAAAGCCGCGACCGAACTCACATTGATGATCGAGCCGCCCTCAGCCGGAAAGTGCTTGAGCGCCTCCTTGATCGTCAGCAGTGGTCCGAGAACGTTGATGTCGAAATGCCAGCGGTAGTCCGCCTCGGTGACGTCCTCAATGGGGGCGAATTTGTACACGCCGGCGTTGTTGACGAGCACGTCAACCTTGCCGAATGCCTTCTGCGTCGCGTCGAACAGCGACTTGACGTCAGCGGCCTTGGCGACGTCGCCGCCGACGGCGACGGCCTTGCCGCCCTTTGACGTGATATCGGCGACGACCTTGTCGGCGCCTTCACGGCTCGATGCATAGTTGACGACCACCGCGGCGCCTTCCGCCGCCAGCGCCTTGGCAATGCCGGCACCAATACCCTTGGACGCGCCGGTAACGACGGCGACCTTACCGCTAAGCTTTCCCATCACACCCGTCTCCCGATAATTAGACCATCATCTATTCGATGGGCATCTAAGGATCAGCTCGGACGGGATCAAGACCCGGGAGGGGTGCGGCGGATTGTTGGGGGTTAGATCTTCGCCAGGCGCGAGAGATACGCCCGCAAAATGAGGCGGTTGACGTTCATGCTCATGCACTTGCCGGAGCGGGTGACCTCGATCAAGCCTGCCGTCTCGAGCTCCTTCAAGTGATGCGACAGCGTCGCGGCGCTCACCTCGTGCGTATCGAGGAGGGCGGCGCAGGGGAGTGCATTCTCGGCCGCCCCGATCTGCTCGAGGATCTGATAGCGGCGCGGCTCGGCAAGCGCGCGGGCGATGAGGGCGAATTGCTTGTCGGAGAGGTGCTGGTCGCGCGAGTTCGGCATAGGCGGAAATATGGCGCTTCGTCAGCCAAAGTCCAGTTTGGGAAGGTTGCGTCAAGTGTCGCGCGGCGGCGGCGTCCATAGGACCTGGTCGATGCGCGTGGCGCCGACAGCGAGCATGACAAGCCGGTCGAAGCCGAGTGCGCACCCCGACGTCGGCGGCATGTGTGACAACGCGGCGATGAAGTCGTCGTCAATCGGGTAGCGCTCGCCGTAGCGCTCCTCTTTCTTGTCCATCTCGGCTTCGAGGCGGCGGCGCTGCAACTCGGGATCGGTGAGCTCGCCGAAACCGTTGGCCAGCTCGACCCCGCAGCAATAGAGCTCGAAACGCTCGGCGACGCGCGCATCGTGCGCGCTCGGTCGCGCGAGCGGCGCCTCGCTCGCCGGATATTCGGTGAGCAACGTCGCGCGGCCGTTGCCGAGTTTCGGTTCGATCAGCGCCGTGAGCAACTTTGAGAAAATGTCGGCCCAGGTGTCGTCGCCGCGCACGGTGATGCCGGCCGCATCCGCCGCGGCTGCCAGCGCGTTGCGATCATCGATGGTGGCGAGAAGATCGATGCCGGCATAGCGGTTGAATGCGTCTGCCACGGTGAGCCGCTCAGGCGTGGTGCGTGGATTGCACGTTACGCCATGCCAGGAGACGAAGCGGTTGTCGGCCGTCTCCGTCGCGAGCTTCAAGAGGGCGGCGCAATCCTCCATCACCGCCTCGTAGGGTGCATCGGCGCGATACCATTCGAGCATGGTGAACTCGGGCGCGTGCAGCGCGCCGCGCTCGCGATTGCGGAAGACCGGAGCGAAGGTGAAGATCTGCCGTTCGCCGGCAGCAAGCAGCTTCTTGCAGGCGATCTCGGGCGAGGTGTGCAGGTAGAGGCGACGCCGGGAAAGATCGGGCGCGATCTGCTCGGTGGCGAACGCGTGCAGGTGCGCTTCGTTGCCGGGCGAGACCTGCAGGCAAGCGGTCTCCACCTCGATAAAGCCCTGTGCCTCGAACCAGCGGCGGATCGCCGCCTTAATCCTAGCCCGCGCGGCGAGCAGGGGTCTGCGATCGGCATAGACGTCCGGGGTCCACCAGGGGCGATCAGCGCTCATGGCGTCTGTCTAAACCAACTCACCCCATCTCGCCCACCGTCGTCATCCCGGGGTTTGTCCCCTGGATCCATCGTGCCGCAGGCTCCGTCCCAGACGCGAGATGGAACCCGGCAACAAGTGCCGGGATGACGGTATTGCACCCCGGAGGGCACCGCCTTGGCCTTTGCCACCGGAAAGGGTATGAGAGCCCGCAAGTTTCCCCTATCGGCCGATCGCGAACGCGCCTAAGCGCCGGCGCCGGCCCTCTGCAATGGAGCATTTCGTGGCTAAGGTCATCGCCTCATCGGTGCGCAAGGGCAATGTGCTCGATCTCGACGGCAAGCTCGCCGTCGTCATCCACGCCGAGAACATTCATCCCGGCAAGGGCACGCCCGTCACGCATCTCGAGATGCGGCGCATCGCCGACGGCGTGAAGGTCACCGAGCGCTACCGCACGACCGACCAGGTGGAGCGCGCCTACCTCGACGAGAAGGATTACAACTACCTGTTCGAGGATGACCACGGCTACACGTTCATGCATCCGGAGACCTACGACCAGATCATCGTCTCGAAGGATGTGGTCGGCGATCAGGCGCAGTGGCTGCAGGAAGGCATGACCTGCTCGGTGTCCCTGCACGAGAGCGTGCCGATCGCCATCGAGCTGCCGGCGCGCGTGACGCTGGAGATCGTCGAGGCCGATCCGGTGGTGAAGGGCCAGACGGCATCGTCTTCCTACAAGCCCGCGAAGCTGGCAAACGGGGCGCGCATCATGGTTCCCCCGCACATCGGCACCGGTACGCGCGTCGTCATCATGACGGTCGATGGCTCCTACGTGGAGCGCGCCAAGGACTGACGCGCCTCAGCGTCAATTGTTGTCTTCCGGCTGCACCATCATGCGCCAGGCGCGCACCTGCAGCATGCGCTCAGCCGTATTGGCCATCAGGCAGTTGGCGCCGATCGGCTGCGCCATGGTGCCGCCGTCGAACAGCTCATAGGAGATGGCACAGTCGGCGTCGCGCAGGCCGATCCACTGGCGCTGCGCCTTGACGATGTCGTCCTTCGCCTTCCCCTCGACGGCGCCGAGCAGCCGCTGATACTCGGTGTTGAGCAGGCTGTCCCAGATCTCCGCCTCCCTGTTGGAGCAGGCGCTCATCGCGTGGGTGGACTGGTTTTCCGGCTTGTCGAGGCAGGCGTCGGCGATGCGGCCGATGCAGTCGTGCGGCTTACCGTTGTCGGCGTCGGCGCTTTTCAGGCACGCCTCGATGACGGCGGCATCATCCGCGGCGGCGGGAAGCGTGCACGCGACGAGAAGCGCGAGGCAACAGACTGCCAGTCTCCAAAGCGGCAGCCGCGAAGTCGATGACATTCGTAATCCCTACTGGTCGTCGCCCTGCGCCATCTCGCGCCAGCTCTTGATGAGGATCGCCCGATCGGCCGTGTGGTTGCGCTCGCACTCGGCGCCGAGGATCTTCACGATGGTTCCGCCGTCGTAGAAATAATAGGGCACACGACAATCGGCGTCACGCGCTTCGATCCACAACCGCTGCGCCTTCTTCACGTCGCCGGCGGCCTCGTCCTTCAACAGCGGCAGGAGGCGCTTGTACTCCGCATTGAGGATGTCATCCCACGCCTTGGTCTCGCCCATGATGCAATCGACCATGCCGGGAGTCGACTGACCCTCCGGCTTCTTCATGCATGGACCGGCGACGGTATCGATGCAGGCGCGTTCGCGCCCGGCGTCTCCCTTCGCCCCTTCGAGGCAAACGGAAATCTCCTTGCTGTCGTCGGTGGGTGTGGCTTCGGCAGCGGCGGTGGCGCTGACGAGCACTGCAAGGCTGACTATGACGGTGCGGAGACGGTTCATTGGGCCCTCCATCGAGGCGTGGCGCGCGGCCCCGAATGTGTGCCGGACACGTTCCCAATTCATTGATCTGGCGCGGCGAATTTGCACGAGCCGGCCCGATACTCGGGAGCCTCACCGGCTAGCCGAGCGACTTCCGCACTTCGAAAATTTCCATGATGCGGGCGCCGCGGTGCGGGCCGTCGCACACGAATGTCCAGCGCCCCTCCGTGTAGGTGTCGCACATCTTGACCCCCTTCACGAGGATCCAGTGGCCCTCCTTGCCCTTGTGGACGGCGAGGATGTAGTGCGCCCAGACGTTGCGCGGCTTCTGCATCCACGCCCATAACGTCGGCCGCTCCTTGCGCGGCTTGGCCATGTAGGTCTCTTTCAGCGTCATGTCGTAGCCGAACTGGGCAAGGGCGGCGGCGACCTCGTCTGAGCCGGTCCCTTTGACGACCGTCTTGCGCGTGCAATTGCGGTCCGTCCGGATGATTTCCTCGATCTTGGAGATCGGGTAGCCGGTGATCGCCGACAGAACGTAGGGGCCGCAGAAGGCCGTACGGCCTGTGTCGTTGTTGGCCTCTGAGAGGCTCGACGTCATCCGCTCGATGCCGGGGAAAGCTTCCATGTCCGATCCGTGACGCTGGGGCCTTGGTTAATGAAATGTCATCGCAATAGGTTTACGAATAGTTAACGGGCGTCCGAAGGCGACGAGGGGAAGCTGCATGTTCGTGGTTGTCGTATTTCTCGAGGCCGAGGGCGGGCGGCAGGACGAATTGGCGGGTGCGTTGCGCGTTCATGCCCGCACCTGCCGGGAGCGCGAGGCCGGATGTCAGAGATATGACATCAGTGTCGACCCGCTCGAGGGCGCGGCGTTCCTTCTTTATCAGATCTATGACGACGAGGCGGCGCACCTCGCGCACCGGGAGATGCCGCACTACGCAGACTTCCGCGTGCTCACCGATCCGTGGACGAAATCGCGGCGTGTGCTCACGTACCGTGCAGTCGATCTGACGGACGACACTTGAGCCGTAGTAAAGCCACCACCACGTCCCACGTGTGCCGCTGTGCTGCAGTCCTCTTAGCTCATGGGTGCGCTAATGTCCGCATCAGGCCCTCAGGCGAAGGACCAGGCTTTGAACGTCTCGTTTCTCCAGGAGCTGCTGAGCTCGGTCGCCGAGCAAGGCCGCTCGCTACTCCCCAAGTCACTATTCGGGATCGACGCGGGTGAGAATGTCGAGGAACTGTCACGCGCCCTCGTCTCCGGACGGGGCGAGGCGTCGGGGGTCGCGATCGCACGCGAGCTCCTCGACCAGTACGCAAGACTTGATGGCGCCGCGCGGCTGACGTTCTTCCGCTTCCTGGCGACGCAGATGCAACCCGACCCTGTGCGCGTCGCCGAGGCGGCGCGGACGCACCTCGACGATCCGACGCCAGACTCGCTCGCCAAGCTGCAGAAGGCGCTGGAGAGCCCGCGTACCGAGTTCTTCCGACGCTTGAATCTCGCACCCGGTGCCACGCCCGAGATCGTGGGAATGCGGCGTGACCTCTTGGGCCTGCTGCCGGCAGAGACCGATCTCGCGGCCGTCGACGCCGACCTGCGCCGGCTCCTCTACGTGTGGTTCAACCGCGGCTTCCTGGTACTGCGCCGCATCGACTGGAACACGCCGGCAGCGATCCTCGATAAAATAATCCGCTACGAGGCGGTGCACGAGATCCAGGGCTGGGACGACCTGCGCCGCCGCCTCGATCCCGCCGATCGACGCTGCTTCGCGTTCTTCCATCCCTCCCTGGTGGACGAGCCGTTGGTGTTCGTCGAGGTGGCCTTGTTGCGGGAGATGCCCGACGCCATCGGCCAGGTCCTGGAAGAGCCGCATGCCGAAGCGATCGACAAGCCGCCGACCACGGCCGTGTTCTATTCGATCTCCAACTGCCAGGAGGGCCTCAAGGGAATCAGCTTCGGCAATTTCCTCTTGAAGCAGGTCGTCGAGGAGCTGGCGCGCGAGGTGCCGAGCCTCAAGAATTTCGTGACCTTGTCGCCGGTACCCCAGTTTGCCGCGTGGCTCGATAAGGTAGCTCAGAAGGACAATCACCCGGTTGCCGAGGAGGCACGGGCACTTATCAAGCTCATCCGCCGCGCCGGCTGGCCGAACGGCGAGGACGATTCCGAGTTCGCGGCGATCGAGACGGCGATGATGGCGCTCGCGGCACACTATTTCCTTCTCGCCAAGGGCTTCGACGGCCGCCCCGTCGATCCCGTATCCCGCTTCCATCTTGGTAACGGAGCGCGGCTCGAGCGCATCAACTTCCTCGCCGACACCTCGCAAAAGAGCATGCGGGAAGCCCACGGGCTGATGGTCAACTACCGCTATGAACCCAAGGAGATCGAGCGCAACCACGAGGCGTACGCGAACGAGGGCATCGTCGTCGCGTCGCGAACGGTCCGCGGACTTCTGAAGCTCAAGGGAAAGGCGCGGGCGACTGCCGCCGACCAGGAAACACCGGCCCTCCCACCGCCGCTGCCGGAATCAGCGAAAACCTGACCAGTGCCCCGGTTCCAGGGTCTTGCCGGCGGTCTCTTTGGCGGAGCTGCTGTCCAGCACTTGTCACTCGTCGGCCTCCCCGGGCACAATGTGCTTCGCGGTGACGCCGACGGACGTCGCAGCGCCCAACCGAGGCTCCGTTCAACCGTCGGAGATCAGCCATGCGCTACGGTGACGATGATCGCGAGAGCCAGAACGTCGAGGACCGGCGCAGCGAGCGTGGTCCGATGTTCCGTTTTCCGGGCGGGGGTGCCGAAGGGCCGCGCATCCAGATCCCCTTGACCGGCGGCGGACTGACGACGCTGCTGATCATCGGCGCGATCATGCTGTTCCTTGGCATCAATCCGCTGGAGCTGCTGACGCAACAGTACCCCGACGTGCCGCAGCTGCCGCAGACGGAGGTGCCGAAGTCACCCGGGCGGCAGGCGCAGCGCGGTCCCGACATTCCCGGTCTCCCGGGCGGGACAAGCGTGCGGAGCGAGGATGACATGAAGCGGTTCGTGTCGCAGGTGCTCGCCGATACTGAAGACGTGTGGACACAGGTCTTTGGCGGTTTCGGCAAGCGCTACTCCGAGCCGCAGATGGTTCTCTTCGCGGGAGCGACGCGCACGGCATGCGGCACGGGCGTGGCGCAGATGGGTCCGTTCTACTGTCCGCTTGATCGCAAGATCTATATCGACCTCTCATTCTACGACATGCTGAAGCGTAAGTTCGAGGCGCCCGGCGACTTCGCGCAAGCCTACGTCATCGCGCACGAGGTCGGGCATCACGTGCAGAAACTGCTCGGCATTGCCGACAAAGTGCAGGAACTGAAGGAGCAGTCGGGTGAGTCTGACGCCAATGCGCTGCAGGTGCGCATGGAGCTGCAGGCCGACTGCCTCGCCGGCGTGTGGGCGAACTTGAACGATCAGGTGAAGAACCGTCTGCAGCCCGGCGATGTCGAGGAAGGACTGAACGCGGCGAGCCAGATCGGTGACGACATGATCCAGCGCCGCACGCAGGGCCAGGTAGTGCCCGACGCGTTCACGCACGGAAGCTCAGCCCAACGGGTCCGCTGGTTCAAGAAAGGTCTGGAATCGGGTGAGATCGCCCAGTGCGACACCTTCAATACGAACAGTCTTTGAAGGGATACAAAGTCGCAGGATCTGGAGGGTGCCTTAGCAACCGTGGCGCCCATATAGGAGTTATGCCGCCGGAAAGGCTTACGCCATGGAGCTACGTCACCGGGTCGTAATTCCCCTCGCCGCCGCCCTCGCAGGTCTGGCGGGTAGTTTCGTTGCCCTGCGCCCGGCCGCGGCTACACCCACCGTCGTCATCGAAGTCCCTTCCGGCCGTCAGCTGCCCAAATCCGGCGAGCCCCCGCCCGAGATGCGGCTGCAGGCCATCGTGGCGCGCGCGCTCGATGACTCTATCGCTACCTGGAGCCGGTTGATGAGCTCGCGCGCCGTCGAGGTCGCGGCCGTCAGCGTGCGCTTCGTGTCGCGTCTTGCGCCGGACAACTGCTACGGCCTCTATACCGGCGACGGGCCGGCCTACTGTAGCGGCAATCGCACGGTTTTCGTCGGCACTGATTTCGCGAACGGCCTGATGAGCAAGTTCGGGCGGCAGGCCGAAGCCGGCATCGCCTTTCTCATCGGTCATGAGGTCGGCCACCACATCCAGAACTTGAACGGCCGCTTCCACGTGCTGAGCCAGGCGCTGTATTCCTCGCCCGAGAATGGACCCGACTACGTGCGGCGTTTCGAATTGCAGGCTGACTGCCTTGCGGGTGTGTGGATCCACGACAGTCCGGCCTGGGCCAGCTCGGATCAGTTCCGCGCCGACCTCCTAGCCGTGCTCACCGATATTGGCGACGACACGCTGCTGACCGGTCAGCCGGAGGCAAAGGTGCGCCGCGTCGGCCTGCATGGAACGGCGGAGCAGCGCAAGCGCTGGTTTCTACGGGGGGCTCAGTCCGGGAACCCCGAGGCTTGCGACACGTTCGGCGTGCCGCAGCCCTAGGGTTCGGCGCGCTTAGAAAGCGTTGCCGCGATACTGGCTGACTTCGCACGGCATGCCGTTATCCGTCATCGTCTTGCACACCGCCTTTGCCGCGGCGACCGTCTCGAGCGGACCGGCGACGAGGCCGTAGGTGCGCTCGTCCGCCTTGCCGCTTACCACGTAGCGCGGCTGCAGCGACTTAACCGTCGTCGAGTGGCGATCGTTGAGGATCGTCCAGCTCAGCCTCAGTGCGTCGAGCGACGGGCCCGTCGCGAGCAGCACGCCGACCGGCGCCGGCTTGGGTGGCGCAGCCGCCTTCTTCTCGATGCTGCCGGTTTCGATCGCCGGAACGGCCGCTGGCTTCGGTGCGGCGCTGGCAACTGCAGTGGGCACCACATCGGGCGCCTTGGCGACGACCTGCTTCTTCGCAGCAGCCGGCTGCGCAGGCGCGGCCGCGACCTTGTCGGGTGCGTGCGCTGAGCGCTCCAGCGTCTCGACCTTCTCCAGCAGGATGCGGTCGCGCTCCACCGCTTCCTGCATGCCCGCCTTCACGTTGGCGACATCCATCTTCATCTCGCCGAGGCCCTGCTTGAGCGGGTCGATGTCGGCCAGCGCGCGCTCGACGGTTCTTTGCGTCTCGACGATGGCCGTCTGCGACTCGCTCGGCTTGTCCCGCCACAAGGCGACGAGATCGGGTCTCGCGCCGAGGAAGGTGAGATAAGCCACGGCCAAGCTGGCCGCGAGCAGGTAGAGCAGCACGTAAGGGGTGAAGGTGCGGCGCCGCGCCGGGGCGATGGGCGAGTGGAGGGACATTCTTCTTCTTCCACGGGTTCTGACGCGGCACAGGGTCTGAGCTGGGAGCTGGCGGCAACGAGGGCGCGCCTGCCCTGGAATCATGCAAGCGAAGTTCGGTGAGTCGCCTCCTAGGGGCAACGGAGCGTCCCAATGGCGCCACGCGCCGCCTGTGGAAGGAATCGAGCGCGTTGGCAACCCATTGGAATTGCCCGTCATTCGTCCGCGCATGTGCCCGGCCGGCCACATGATGTGCAAGTGGACGGGTCACAGCCCCGGACACATTCCCGCCGCCTTGTTGGGTGCTGGGGACGCCCGGTATAGAACTCGTGGAGTATCCAGCTTCGTCGTGTGAGTCTGGTTCGGCGTCGTCGCACTCAACCGCATGCCTGTCGTCAATCACCCCGAGAGCCCGATGAGCCGCCCACCCCTGCTTGTTGTCGTCCTCGCGGCCGGTCAAGGCACGCGAATGAAGTCGGCGCTGCCGAAAGTGCTGCACAAGGTCGGCGGCCGCTCGATGCTGGGGCACGTGCTGGCGCTCGCTCAGGGGATCGGCGCGAATGCGCTTTCGGTCGTCGTGGGACCCGGCATGGAGGCCGTGCGGGCCGAGGCTCTCGCGCAGGCGCCGGGGGCGAAGATCCACCTGCAGGAACAGCAGCGCGGTACTGCGGATGCCGTGCTGGCAGCGCGTGACGCTCTAAAGGCGCACAACGGCGACGTGCTGGTACTTTATGCGGACACGCCCCTGCTGACAGCGGACGCGCTCGAGCGGTTGCGAGCTCGCCTCGATGACGGCGCGGGAATTTGCGTGCTCGGCTTCGAGGCCGGCGATCCGATGGGATATGGCAGGCTGCTCACCGAAGGCTCAGGCTTCCTCAGCGCCATTCGCGAAGAGAAGGACGCAAGCCCGGCAGAACGTGCCGTGCGCCTCTGCAATTCGGGTGTCATGGCGTTCCGGCTGCCCGATCTGCTCGGCGTGCTGTCACGCATCGGCAATGCCAACGCCAAGGGCGAGTACTACCTCACGGACGTCGTGGAGATCGCGCGTGCCGGCGGCACGCGTGCCGCCGTCGTCACCGGCGCTGAAGAGGACGTGCTGGGCGTCAACTCGCGCGATCAGCTTGCCGTCGCCGAGTCGATCTTCCAGAGGCGCGCGCGCCTCGCCGTGATGCGCGAGGGAACGACGTTGATTGCACCCGAAACGGTTTGGCTGTCGTTCGACACCAAGCTTGGGCGCGACGTCGTCATCGAACCGAATGTCTTCTTTGGTCCGGGCGTCACCGTCGAGGACGGCACCGAGATCAAGGCAAACTGTCACTTCGAGCGGGCCCGGATCGGGAAGAACGCGCGCGTCGGCCCGTTCGCACGCCTGCGTCCCGGCGCCGACCTCGGCGCCAATGTGCACGTCGGCAACTTCGTCGAGGTGAAGAATTCGACGCTGGGTGTCGGCGCCAAGGCCAATCATCTGTCGTACATCGGCGACGGCACCGTGGGGGCGGGCGCCAACATCGGCGCCGGGACCATCTTCTGCAACTACGACGGCTTCCTCAAGCATCGCACCGAGATCGGCGACGGCGCGTTCGTGGGCTCGAACACCTCGCTCGTGGCGCCGGTCAAGATCGGGGAGGGGGCATATATCGGCTCGGGCAGCGTGATCACGAAGAACGTCGCGCCGGGCGCCCTGGCCCTGGGACGGTCGGCCCAAGAGGAGCGGCCGGGATGGGCGGCCAAGTTCCGCACTATGATGGCCAAGCGGAAGGCAAAGCCCGGTTAGGCATTATGCAAGCAATCCGGCGGCGAGTAACCGTTGTCGCAGAAACAATCTGTGATTTGAGCGACATATTAAGCAAACGCTAGCAGTATGATAGCGCGCTAGCTTGAAGGATTCGCATCGTATGTGCGGCATCGTCGGAATTATCGGACAGAAAGCGGTGGCCACCGATTTGGTCGACGCGCTGCGCCGGCTCGAATATCGCGGCTATGACTCGGCCGGCATCGCCACGGTCGAAAACGGACATCTCGAGCGCCGCCGCGCTGAGGGCAAGCTGCGCAACCTGGAAGGGCGGCTGCTGCAGGAGCCGCTCAGGGGACACACCGGTATCGGTCATACGCGCTGGGCGACGCACGGCCGTCCGACCGAGCGCAACGCGCATCCGCACATGAACAGCCAGGTCTCGGTCGTGCACAACGGCATCATCGAGAACTTCCGCGAGCTCAAGGCCGAGCTCGGCGCCAAGGGCTACGTCTTCGAAAGCGACACCGATACCGAAGCGATCGTGCACGTCGTCACCGATGAGCTCGCCAAGGGCCTTACGCCCGAGAAGGCCGTAAGCCAGGCGCTGGGCCGTCTGCACGGCGCGTTTGCGCTCGCCATCATCTTTGCCGGTCACGACGATCTCATGATCGCTGCGCGGCAGGGCTCGCCCCTCGCCATCGGGCACGGTACGGGCGAGATGTACCTGGGCTCGGATGCCATCGCGCTGGCACCGTTCACCGATGCGATCACCTACCTCGACGAGGGCGACTGGGCAGTGCTCCGCCGTGACGGCGTCGAGATTTTCGACCGCAGCGGTAAGCACGTCGAGCGACCGCAGATCAAGTCGGTGGCCTCGTCGCTGCTGGTCGACAAGGGCAATCATCGCCACTTCATGGCGAAGGAGATCCACGAGCAGCCCGAGGTCATCAGCCACACGCTCGCCAACTATATCGACATGGCTGAGGCGACGGTCACCGTGCCCGATCTCGGTATCGATCCCGAGGCGCTGCAGCGCGTGACGATGTCGGCCTGCGGCACCGCCTACTACGCCGGCCTCGTCGGCAAGTACTGGATCGAGCGCTACGCGCGGCTTCCAGTCGAGATCGACGTCGCCTCGGAGATGCGCTACCGCGAGCCGCCGCTGTCACAAGGCGGCTTGTCGTTGTTCGTGTCGCAGTCGGGCGAGACCGCCGACACGTTGGCAGTGCTGCGCCATGCCAAGGCGGAGCAGCAGCGGATCGCCGCGGTGGTCAACGTGCGCACCTCCTCGATCGCGCGCGAGTCCGACGTGGTGCTGCCGACGTTGGCGGGACCGGAAATCGGCGTCGCTTCGACCAAGGCTTTTACCTGCCAGCTCTCCGTCCTCGCCTGCCTCGCACTTGGTCTGGCGCGGGCGCGCGGCGAGTTGACCCGCGAGGAAGAGCACGACCTCGTGCAGGCCCTGATCGAGGTGCCGCGCCACATCTCGACCATTCTGCGCAACGAGGAGCAGTTCGAGGCAATCGCCTCCATGCTTTCGAAGGCGCGTGACGTGCTCTACCTCGGGCGCGGCACGAGCTACCCGTTGGCGCTGGAAGGTGCCCTGAAGCTCAAAGAGATCTCCTACATCCACGCCGAAGGCTATGCTGCCGGCGAGCTGAAGCATGGACCAATCGCGCTCATCGACGAGAACGTGCCGGTGATCGTCGTCGCACCGCGGGACGAACTGTTCGAGAAGACCGTCTCCAATATGCAGGAGGTGGCTACCCGCGGCGGCCAGATCATCCTCATCTCGGATGCGGCCCCCGAGGCGGTGGGCTGCAAGGTCGCCGCCCACATCGCCATGCCGACTGCGTGCGAGTTCACCAATCCGCTGCTTTATGCCGTGCCGGTGCAACTCCTCGCCTACCATACGGCGGTAATCATGGGCACCGACGTTGACCAGCCGCGCAACCTCGCCAAGTCGGTCACCGTCGAATAAGGGGACAAGGGGCGCTCGAGCCGGCCCCGGATTTGCCTCTATAGTGCGGTTGGCTTACCGTCCCGCCGGGATTTGGTGGTGGCTCAACGGGTTCGGATCGGACGATGGGGGACTTTCTGCGCAATCTGACGCTGTTGCTGGCAGTGGCTGCATTTGCCGCGCCGGCCGTGGCGTTCGACGGTCCCACCCAGAAAACCGGCGCGAAGAAATCGACGGCTGCCGAAAAGCAGCAGAAGGAGAAGGAAGCCTCGCCTGAGGCTGCCGCCGACGAAAAGGGCAAAACCGCCGCGCTTGTTCAGCAGACGTTCGATGGCGGCATCAAAGCTTATGGATCGGGCAAGTTCGAAGAGGCGCAGCGCGCTTTCGATGCGGCCGTCCGCGGCGGCCTGCCGAGTGCCCAGATGCCTCGGCTGCTCTACTATCGCGGCCTCACCTTCCGCAAACAAGGCAAGCCCGGCTACGCCGTCTCCGATCTGACGAGCGCGCTGTGGCTCAAGGGCGGCCTATCGGAGGCGGAGCGCGCCGACGCGATCAAGACGCGCGCGCTCGCCTACAACGAGTCGGGAGTCAGCGACGTGCCGCCGGTGCCGCAATCAGCGTACGCCGAAGCGCCGAAAATTCAGAGCAGCAGCCCCGCGCCCACGCAGACAGCGATGGCCGGTGGCGGTAGCTCGGCAGCGCCAGCTTCAGACGCACCCGCCGCACCGACACCGTCCTCGTCCTCGAGCGGCGGCATTGGAGGGTTCTTCTCGAACTTGTTCGGCGGCGGCTCGTCGAGCGAGGAAAAGCCGGCCGAGCCCCCGACGAGCACCGCATCGATCGGCGGCGACAACGCTCCGCCCCCTGATCCCGCCGCGAGCGGCTGGGGCGCCGCGACCGAGGTCGTCGCCCATGGGTCTGCGCCGAATGGGGCCGTGCCGAAACGCGCGCCCGAGATCGCCGCTCCGTTCGTCACCCAGGTCGCCTCCGTCGATCAGCAGCCGTCCGCCCCCGCGCCGCCGGCGGACCGCGTGTCGGCGCCGTCCGGCAAGTTCCGCCTGCAGGTTGCCGCCGTGCGCTCGCGTTCGGAGGCCGAGGCGCTGGCCGGCCTGCTCGTCGGCCGGCATGGTGGCGAACTCGGTGGCCGCCACCCGGAGGTCGACGAGTCTGTCATCGGCAGCATGGGCACATTCTACCGTGTGCGGCTCGGGCCTTACGCGAGTGCCCAGGAGCCTGAGCAACTGTGTGCGGCGCTGCGCTCGGACGGCTTCGACTGCCTGGTCCTGGGGCAATAGCACCACAGCGCGACCGTCTGCCGAAGCTTTAGCGGGTAGCGATCTATCCTGCGCCCTTACGCCGGCGATCAAACCGTGGGAAAGTCCGGCAAGCTCGACCGGCGGACAGTGCCGCGCGAGGCGACCTCGTTGGCCAGGATCCGAGCGGATTATCGATGAGCCCAGCCGATCCCCGCAGCAAAGGCCCTCAGGAAGCGTCGGCTGAGCTGCGCGCCGGCTTGCGCAGACTGGTGCGCGAGGATCCCTCCACCGCCGGGTGGCACATCGGCGCGCGGTTGCGCAACTACTTCCTCACCGGCTTGGTCATCGTCGGCCCCGTGACCATCACGCTCTATTTCGCCTGGTGGTTCATCAACGTCACCGACGCGTGGATCAAGCCGTTCGTGCCCGCGGCCTACCTTCCCGACACCTACCTGCCGTTTCCCATTCCGGGCTTCGGGCTCGTCGTCGGTATCATTGCCCTGACGCTCATCGGGGCACTCGCCGCCAACCTGTTGGGCCGCACGCTCATCTCGTTTGGTGAGCAGATGCTCGGGGGCATGCCGATCGTCCGCAACGTCTACAGCGCGCTGAAGCAGATCTTCGAATCCGTCGTCAGCGCCACCGGGCCCAACCAGGCGTTCCAGAAGGTCGGATTGATCGAGTTTCCCTCTAAGGGCCTTTGGTCGATCGTGTTCGTCACCGGGGAGACGACGGGCGAGGTCGGCGCCATGATGCCCGGTGGCGAGGAAGACCTGCTGACCGTGTTCATGCCGACGGGGATCGTGCCGCCGACCGGCTTCGTCTGCTTCCTGCCGCGCCGCAATGTCGTGTTCCTCGATATGAACATCGAGGACGCGGCGAAGGTGATCATCTCGGCCGGCATGGTGACGCCGGAGAGTCAGGCCAAGCTGCGCGACCTCGCCGAGCAGGCGCGCCGCAAGCCGAAGATCACCACGGGCCCCGCCGCGTAGATCAAGCGGCGCGGAACAGGCGCACGGCCTCGTCGCATTCGAAGATGTAGAGCAGCGTGCGCAGCGCCTGGCCGCGCGGGCTCGCCAGCATCGGATCGGCGGCGAGCAGCAGCCGTGCATCGTCGCGCGCCGCCGTCAGCAGCGCCTCGAAGCCCGGCACCTCGGCGACCCGAAATCCCGGCGCACCGCTCTGGCGGGCCCCCAAGACCTCGCCGCCGCCGCGCAATTCCAGGTCCTTCTCGGCGATGAGGAACCCGTCCTCGGTCTCTTCCATCATTTCGAGGCGCGCCTTCGCCGTCTCGCCGAGCGGCGCCTTGTAGAGCAGCATGCAATAGCTCTCGCGCGTTCCGCGGCCGACGCGGCCGCGGAGCTGATGCAGCTGAGCGAGCCCGAAGCGCTCGGCGTGCTCGATGACCATGATGTTGGCGTTGGGGACGTTGACGCCGACCTCGATCACCGTCGTCGCGACGAGGATCTTGAGCTGCCCGGAGGAGAACGCCTCCATGGCTGCGTCCTTCGCCTTGTCCTGCATGCCGCCGTGCAGGAGGCCGACGTTCTCCTTGCCGAATAGCTGTACGAGATGGGCGTGGCGCTCCTCGGCGGCGGCGAGCTCCGACACCTCCGAGCTCTCGATCAGCGGGCAGACCCAATAGACCTGGGCGCCGTCGGCGAGCTGCGTGCGCAGGCGCTCGACCAGCTTCTCCATCTTGCCGGTCGGGATCTTCTTGGTGACGATCGGTTTGCGGCCCGGCGGCTTTTCGGTGAGCCGCGAGACGTCGAGGTCGCCGTAGTGCGTCATCACCAGCGTGCGCGGGATGGGCGTGGCGGTCATGACCAGCACGTCGGTGCCGCTGCCGTTGCCCTTCGACTGCAGTTGCAGGCGCTGGTGCACGCCGAAGCGGTGCTGCTCGTCGATGACGGCAAAGGCGAGATCGCGGAAGACGACGTCGGCCTGGAACAAAGCGTGCGTGCCGATGATGATGTCGATATCGCCGCTGGCGAGCCGGTCGAGAATGTCCTTGCGGCCGCGGCCCTTCTCGCGCCCGGTGAGCAGTCCGACGCGCAGCCCGGCCTTGTCGGCAAGCGGACCGATCGTTTCCAGATGCTGGCGGGCGAGCACTTCGGTGGGCGCCATCAGCGCCGCCTGCCCGCCGGCTTCCACGGCAATGGCCATCGCGAGGAGGGCAACGACGGTCTTGCCGGAGCCGACGTCGCCCTGCAGCAGCCGGAGCATGCGGCGTGGCGCACCCATATCGGCTTCGATCTCGCGCATCGCTTCGCGCTGGGCGTTGGTGAGCGCGAACGGGAGGGCGTCGGCGAGCTTGGCGCGCAGGCTGCCGTCACCCTTCACGATGCGCCCGGGTCGCGACTTGAAGTTCTGTCGAACCAGCGCCAGCGCGATCTGGCCGGCGAGGAGCTCGTCGTAGGCAAGCCGCTGCCACGGTGCGCCTCCTGCCGATACGTCGGCGCCATCCGTCGGCTTATGAAGACGCTGCAGCGCGTCGCTGAAGTCCGGCCAGGCGCGCGCCTTGATCCAGGTGGCCTCCTGCCACTCCGGCACGGGACGCAGGCGCTCGAGAGCCTGCCGCGTCGCCTTCTGCACGATCTTGCCCGACAGGCCAGCGGTGAGCGGGTAAACCGGCTCCAGCATCGGCAGGTCGCCGCGCGCCTCGGGCGGTACGATGTAGTCCGGGTGCGACATCTGCAGTTTGTCGGAATAGCGCTCGACGCGTCCCGAGACGTAGCGCTCCTCGCCGACGGGCAATTGCCGCTCGATGAACTTGCGCTCGGCGTGGAAGAACACGAGGTCGAGCTTGCCCGTGTCGTCCTCCACC
Source organism: Hyphomicrobium album (assembly GCF_009708035.1). Lineage (NCBI taxonomy): Bacteria > Pseudomonadati > Pseudomonadota > Alphaproteobacteria > Hyphomicrobiales > Hyphomicrobiaceae > Hyphomicrobium > Hyphomicrobium album. Next base: position 547,661 of record NZ_WMBQ01000001.1, on the reverse strand, counting down.
TGGACCTTGTAGGGCGCCCGATTGTTACCCCGCGGCGGCGGCTTGTGCTTCAGGACGCGCACCTTGAGGGTGGCGATGCTGCCCGGCACGGCCTCGGCGATGGCGGGTTCGGCCCGGCGGTCGACAACGCCGGTCGGCAGATGCCACAGCAGGTCGAGCACGCGCGGTTCGGTGATCCCGGCAGGCAGGTTGACGCATTTCCGCATCAGCAGGATGAGCCGCGGACCTATCCCGGTCAAAGACTGCAGCGATGCGAAGAGGGGCGTCAGCTCGATGGGCCGCATGGGCGTTAGTGTCCCGAGTCCGGAGTTCGCCGGTGGGGGCCGCTGGGCTGTGTAGCGAACTCCGGACTCATAAGGGACACTACAAGCGACTGCTTGCCAGTGTGATTCAGATCGAGAAGTTCGCTCTCGACCATCTCGCAAATGATGGCGAACTTCTCGATCATCGCACTGGCTGGCCTCGACAGATCAGCGGGGAGGGCGCGGGAAAAGTGTCGCGCCAGACTGAGGACGTGGGCTCCTTCCGCCCTTTGCGCGATGCGGAACGAGCGCTATATCAACGTCCCGAACCCTACAAGCGTGGCGGTCGGTCTGCGCCGCGTCAAGCCTCGCGCGCGGGTTATCCAAGAAAGCGGTACATGATGCAGGACGACCTGGAGACGCGGCGCCGACGCGCAGCCTATCGCGCAGCGCACCGCGGCACCAAGGAGATGGACATTGTCCTCGGCCGCTATGCCGAGGCCCGCCTTGCATCTATGTCGCCGACGGAGCTTGCGGTTTTCGAGCGCTTGCTGGCGCTTCCTGATCCGTTGCTCAACCAGTGGTTCACCCAGGGCTCGGTTGTCGACGCGGGCGAATTTGCGGGGCTTATCGACGGACTGCGCGCGCATCATGGGCTGTCACAGTTGGCGGCCGGCGAGGGATTTGAGACGAAATGACGGCGCCTAAGGGCAACGAGGATCACACGGCGCGCATCATCGCGGGCGTCCCCGAAGGGCTCGACGCGCTGGTGCTCGCGCAGCTCGTCAACGAGGCCGGCTCCGATAAGGCGCCAGGCACAGTGCTGCATGTGGCGCGCGACGATCGCCGGCTGGAGGCGCTCGAGCAGGCGCTGTCGTTCTTCGCGCCCAACGTGCGCGTCGTCACCTTTCCGGCCTGGGACACGGTGCCCTACGACCGCATTGGTCCGCATTCTGACATCGTCGCCAGGCGCATGGCGACGCTCGCCAAGCTGTCGCTAGGCACGCGCAAGCATCCGACTGTGGTGCTGACCACCGTCAACGCCATCGTGCAGTGCGTGCCGTCGCGCGCCTTCATCAAACGCACGACCAAGGCGCTGGCGCCGGGGCAGCGCATCGACATGGCGCGCCTGACGCAGCGGCTGGCGCTGATGGGCTACACGCGTTCCGGCACGGTGATGGAGCCGGGCGAGTACGCGGTGCGCGGCGGTATCCTCGATCTCTATCCGCCGGGGCGCTCGAGCCCGGTGCGGCTCGATTTCTTCGGCGACACGCTGGAGACGGTGAAGGCCTTCGACGTCCAGACGCAGCGCACGACCAAGCCGGTGCAGAAGCTCGCCCTCATGCCGGTGAGCGAGGTGGCGTTCGGCGAGGAGGCGGAGAAGCTCTTCCGCGCCCGCTACGTCGAGTTGTTCGGTGGCAACACGGTCGACGACCCGCTCTACGCGGCGGTGAGCGCCGGGCATCGCTATCCAGGGCAGGAGCACTGGCTGCCGCTGTTCCACGATCATATGGAGACGCTGTTCGACTATCTGCCCGGCGTGCCGGTGAGCTTCGACCATCGGGCCGATGAATCGGCGAAGAGCCGCTTCGAGCAGATTGCCGAGCACTACGAGGCGCGCCGCGAAGCGTTGGAGGAGCTGAAGTTCGGCGGACCGCCCTACAAGCCCGTGCCGCCCGACCGCATGTACCTCGACCAAAAGGCGCTGGCGGCGGAGGTCGAAAAGCATCGCTCCTACAAGCTGACGCCATTCGAGGAAGCCGAGGCACCGAACGTCCGCTCCTGGCGCGGACGCGGCGGCCGTACATTCGCTGCCGAGCGCCAGCAGGGCGACGTCAACGTGTTCGACGCGGTCGTCGGCCACATCCGCCGCATCCAGGGCGAGGCGCGGCGCGTCATCGTCGCGGCGTGGACCCCGGGCGCGCGCGAGCGACTGGCGACGCTGCTTTCGGACCACGGTCTCAAGGACGTGCAGCGCGTCGAGTCCTACGCCGAGGCGCTGGCGCTGCCGGGCACGGCGACGGGCCTGGGTGTGCTTGGCCTGGAGCAGGGCTTCGAGACGCCCGAGCTGGCCGTCATCGGCGAGCAGGACATTCTCGGCGATCGCCTGGTTCGGCCGCGCCGCAAGCAGCGCTCCGCGGTCGACGTGCTCACCGAGGCGACGAGCCTGTCAGTCGGCGATCTCGTCGTGCATGCCGACCACGGCATCGGCCGCTTTGCCGGGTTGAAGACCATCACGGTGCTCAACGCCCCGCATGACTGCCTCGAGCTGCACTACGCCGGCGGCGACAAGCTGTTCCTGCCCGTCGAGAACATCGAGCTTCTGTCGCGCTACGGCGCCGACGAGAGCGACGCGCAACTCGACAAGCTCGGCGGCGCCGCCTGGCAATCGCGCAAGGCGAAGCTCAAGAAGCGGCTACGCGAGATCGCATCGGAGCTGATCAAGATCGCCGCCCTGCGCCTGTTGAAGGAAGCGCCTGCCATTGCCGCGCCGGATGGCGCCTTCGACGAATTCGTCGCCCGGTTCCCGTACGAGGAGACCGAGGATCAGGAGACGAGCATCGAAGCCGTTCTGGGCGATCTCTCCGCCGGGCGTCCGATGGATCGTCTGGTGTGCGGCGACGTCGGCTTCGGCAAGACCGAGGTGGCGCTGCGCGCGGCGTTCGTCGGGGCGATGAACGGGCTGCAGGTTGCGGTCGTGGTGCCAACGACCCTGCTCGCCCGCCAGCACTTCAAGACGTTCACCGATCGCTTCCAAGGTCTTCCCGTCCACATTGCGCAGGCTTCGCGCCTCGTCGGCGCCAAGGGCCTCACGGACGTGAAGGAAGGGCTCAAAAGCGGCTCGGTCGATATCGTCATCGGCACGCACGCGCTGCTGAGCAAGTCGATCGAATTCAAGCGGCTCGGGCTACTGATCATCGACGAGGAGCAGCACTTCGGCGTCGGCCACAAGGAGCGGCTGAAAAAGCTGAAGGAGGACGTGCACGTCCTTACTCTGTCGGCGACGCCCATTCCGCGCACGTTGCAGCTGGCGCTCACCGGCGTGCGCGAGCTGTCGCTCATCACGACGCCGCCCGTCGACCGGCTCGCCGTGCGCACCTACATCTCGCCGTTCGATCCGATGATCGTCCGCGACGCGCTGCGGCGCGAGCGCTATCGGGGCGGGCAGAGCTTCTACGTGGCCCCGCGCATCTCCGACCTCGACGACATCGCCGAGTTCCTGCGCGAAGCCGTGCCGGAGCTGACGTTCGCCCGCGCCACCGGTCAGCTGTCGCCCGGCGAGCTGGAGGACGTGATGACGGCCTTCTACGACGGCAAGTACGATGTGCTGCTGTCGACGGCCATCGTCGAATCCGGCCTCGACCTGCCGAATGCCAACACGCTGATCGTGCACCGCGCCGACATGTTCGGCCTGGCGCAGCTCTATCAGCTCCGCGGCCGCGTCGGCCGATCGAAGGCGCGCGCCTACGCCTATATCACCATACCTATCGGCAAGGCGCTCACCGAGGCCGCCGACAAGCGGCTCAAGGTCCTGCAGTCGCTCGACACGCTCGGCGCCGGCTTCTCGCTCGCCTCGCACGATCTCGACATCCGCGGCGCCGGCAACCTGCTCGGCGAGGAGCAGTCGGGCCACATCCGCGAGGTTGGCTTCGAGCTCTACCAGTCCATGCTGGAGGAGGCGGTCGCGTCAATGAAGGGCGGCGACCTGGAGGACACGACCGAGCAGTGGAGCCCGACGATCTCGCTCGGTACCTCGGTGCTCATTCCGGAGAGCTACGTCGCCGACCTGCAACTCCGCCTCGGCCTCTATCGCCGCCTGTCGACGCTCGAGACGCGCGAGGAGATCGACGGGTTTGCCGCCGAGCTCGTCGACCGCTTCGGTCAGCTGCCGGAGGAGGTCGAGCATCTGCTCGATGTCATGGAGATCAAGGCGCTGTGCCGGCAGGCGGGGGTGTCGCAGGTGGATGCCGGCCCGCGCGGTGCGGTCGTCGGCTTCTATCGGAACTCGTTCGCCAACCCGGAAGGATTGGTGCAGTTCGTGCAGGCTTCGCGCGGCATCATCAAGGTGCAGCCCGACCAGAAGCTCGTGTTCCGCGCCGAGTGGGATTTGCCCGCCGACCGCCTCAAGGGCGTGCGCGGGTTCATCGGCCAGCTTGCCGGAGTTGCGAGTAAGGCGAAGAAGGCGGCGTGAGAGAATCGTCGGCGCTGTCGGGCCCAGTCTAGTCCCTGTACGGCGTACACCATGCCTTATAGGCTTCCCGAGTGATTCTGGTTCTTGCGTGATCCATCGGGGAGGATACGCATGAGAATTCGCGGCGCGACAGCCATCGCAACGGCGCTCGTCCTGTTTACATCATCAGCGCGCGCGGATGGCACGCTGCCGTTCAGCGGCACCTACATCGGCCTCAATGCCGGCGCCGCGTGGGGCTCGTCGGGCTACTCGACAAATCCAGGCTGTGTGCCCGATAACGCCAATGGGGTGTTCTGCGAGCAACCACCCGATCCCTCCGCAGCGAACGGCACTGCTGTCGCCGCGAGCGGTACCGGGGACCTGTCATCTTCGGGGTTCACCGGCGGCGTTCAAGGCGGCTACAACTGGCAAAACGGCAATGTCGTCTACGGCGGTGAAGGAGATTTCGGCGCGTTCGATCTGAGCGCGTCGGCAAGCCCAACGGGTCTCTTTCCCTCTGTGTTCGCTGGCACGAGCTATGTGCTGGGCGAGAGCATGTCGACGAGCTGGCTGGCTACCCTGCGCGGACGCCTCGGCTACACGGTGCTGCCGGACCTCTTGCTGTATGCCACCGGCGGTCTGGCTCTCACCGACTTCACTTTTTCCAGCAGCTATAGCGACAACGCCAACAACGGAATTGTCTTCGGCGGCACGGGCTTCGGGGAGGGCAGCGAGGTCAAGGTCGGCTGGGTAGTGGGCGGTGGCGGCGAGTGGCTACTCGACGGACGCTGGTCGATCAAGGCCGAGTACCTCTATCTCGACTTCGGCTCGATGAACGTCGCCGTGCCGACGAGCAACTCGCCGGCCTTCACGCAGACCATGTTCGTCGAGGCCGATCTGTCGGCCCAGGTCGCGCGTGTCGGTATCAACTACAGACCCTGAAGGTCACGTCGCCTTGCGCTTGAAGAAGGCGCGCGAGGGCGTGGGGCGGCGTCCCGCACGCTCTTCCGGCGTCGACGGCTCGATCAGTTTGATCGCCTGCCAGAAGATGATCGGGAAGATGACGACGAGAAACAGGCCGATGCCCATCAGGTCTTTCATCTCGGCGCTGAAGCCGCGGTAGAGAACGAGAAAGCCGGAGCCGATGCCGCCGGCGGTCAGCAGTGTGATCATGATCGCCTGCAGGTGGTGCGAGACGACGTACCAGAGACCGACGACGGCCAGCAGCGCGGTGACGGCGATGGCGGTCATGACGCCGGGGTGTGCGCCCAGATACTGAATGAGCTCGTCAAGCATGCCTTGCCTCCGCGTTCGCACGATGCCCTGAAGGTGCGCAAAATCCCGGTCGCTGCACCTTGATGCCATTAGCACTCAATTTTACGGCATGAGCAGCGCGACGGCGGAAAAAGCCCCGCCGCGGCTCAGAAGCCACAGGCTAGTGTCCCGATTCCGAAGTTCGCCAGAGATCGCTGCTTGGACACTAGAGTCATGGATTTTCTAGTGTGATTCAGATCGAGAAATTCGCCCGATACCCCGCCGCTGATGGTAGCGAATTTCTCGATCATCACGCTAGGCTGTGGACAAACCATCCGGCAAGCGCAGGGCCGAGCGCATTAATTTGCCATTGGCGGTGCGCGGCAGGGCGTCAACGAACATGATCGAACGCGGGCACTTGTAGGCGGCGAGCCGCTCGGCGGCAAAGCGCTCGATCTCGCCGGCGTCGCGCGCTGCGCCCGCATGCGCGACGATAAAGGCGGCGATGACGCTGACATCGGCGCGCACTTTGACCTCGGCGCAGGCCACTTCGGCGACCGAAGGGTGCTCGCTCAGCGCGGCCTCGACCTCCAGAGGCGACACGCGGTAGCCGAGGGCTTTCATGAGGTCGTTGGCGCGTCCGCGATGGAACACGTAGCCGTCCGCGTCGACGGCCGCGAGGTCGCCGCCGACGAACCACTCGCCGCGATAGACGGCCGCTTCCTCGTCCGGCCGCTGCCAATAGCCGAGCATGAGGCCGGGGTCGGAGCGATGCACTGCGAGCAATCCTTCCTCGCCGGAGGGAAGGGGCTGGTCGCCGCCCTCTACCGGAAGAACGGCGATGCGGCGGCCAGGCTGGGCCTTGCCCACGGCGCCGGTGCGGCGCGGGACGGCAGGGCCGGATGAGACGTAGGTCGATATCTCGCTCATGCCGAGCGCTTCATAGAGAGGGCGACCGGTGCACGCCTCCCACTCCTCGAACAATCCCGGGGGCGGGCTCTCGCCGGCCATCAGACCGTGCCGCAGCACGCCGAAATCGTCGCGCGAGGGCGCGGCGTACTTGAGCATCTGGCGATAGATTCCGGGCACGCCGGCGAACAGCGTAGCGCCGGTCCGCGCGATGAGGCGCGGCCACAGCGCCGGGTCCTTTTCACCCGTGTAGATGATCGCCGTGGCGCCGTTCGCCCAGGGATCGGTCAGCCCCGTGCCGAGCGTGAAGGTCCAGTTGAACGCGCCCGCATGCAGCATGCGGTCATCCGGCGTGAGACCGTACCAGCCTTGATACATCGGCCGGCGCCCGAAGGCGGAACGCTGCGCGTGCAGCACGCCTTTCGGCCTAGCGGTCGTGCCGGACGTATAGATGAGGAAGGCCGGATCGTCGGCGGCCGTGTCGGCATACCCAGCCCGCGGTGCCTCGCGCAGCATGCGGGCGATGTCGTCGGTATCGAAGACGCGCACGCCCGAGGGGACGCTGCTCAAGCCGAACTCGCCGCCGAGCGCGATCGCTTCCGCACCGCTGTCCAGCAACAGGAACTGCGCTTCCACTTCGGTAAGTTGCGCCGAGGTGGGCAGCGGCACGAAGCCGCCGGCGATGGCGCCGAAGAACAGAAGGGCGTAGGCGCTGGTGTTGTCGAGGCGGATAAGGATGCGCGCACCCGGTTGCAAGCCGCTCGCCCGCAAGCCTCCGGCAATCCGCAGGATCGCATCCTCGACATCGGCAAACGACCACATCTCCGCGGGCGTGCCATCGGCATCGGCAGTGACCAGCAGCGCAGGATGCTGCGGGCGCAATGCCGCCGCGCGGCCGATGGCGTAGGCCGCCATGTTGAAGCGACGAGGGAGCTGGTCGATGGCGCCTGTCATTGGCCGGCCATCCACCAGCTGTCGACGTTGTAGCCGAAGAGTGGCGTCGTCTCGGGGTGCTGCAGCCGCGTCCAGTAGGCCACCCACTGCTTGGGTATGAAGAACAGCGGGATGACGTAGTCGCCCGAGAGGAGCACGCGATCGAGCGCGCGGACGGCGGAGACGAAATCGTCCTCCGTTTTTGCCGCCAGCATCGCCTGGATCATGGCGTCGGCCGCCGGATTCTCGACGCCGGCGAAGTTATAGGTGCCCTGGACTTTTGCTGATTGCGTCGACCAGCGGAAGAGCTGCTCGTTGCCAGGCGACAGCGACGACGTCCAAGCGTTCTGGATCATGTCGTAGTCGTAGCTGGTGAGCCGCTGCTGATATTGCGCGCCATCGACGACGCGCAGCTTCACCTTGATGCCGAGCCGCTCGACGTCGCGCGCGAAGGACAAAAGCAGTCCCTCCTGCGAGGTCGACGAAGCCAGGATCTCGAATTCCAATTGCCGGCCGTTCTCTGCGTTGACCAGCTTGCCGCCGCGCAGCTCGTAGCCCGCCTCCTGCAGCAGGCGGAACGCCTTCTCCTGGTTGTCGCGACCGCGCCCCGATCCGTCCGTCGAGGGGAAACGATAGGTTCCCTCCATGAACTGTGGCTTCACCGCGTCGGGAAACGGCGCGAGGATCTGGCGCTCGCGCGCGTCCGCCGGACGTCCCGTGGAGGCGAGGATCGAGCGCTCGAAGTAGCTCTGCGTGCGGCTGTAGAGGCCGGCATAGAGCGTGCGGTTGATCCATTCGAAATCGAACAGATAGATGAGGGCTTCGCGCACGCGTGCATCCTTGAACACCGCGCGCCGCGTATTAAACACCAGCCCAGTCATGCCGGCGGGCAAGCCGATCGTGAACTCGCGCTTGACGGCGCGCCCGTCGCGGATGGCCGGGAAGTCGTAACCGTTCGCCCAGCGCCGCGGATCCTCCTCCGGCCAAAGGTCGATTTGACCCGCCTTGAAGGCGTCGAACATCACCGAGCCTTCGCGGAAGTAGTCGAAGCGTATCTCGTCGAAGTTGAAGCGGCCGCGGTTCACCGGGAGGTCGCGGCCCCAATAGTTAGGATCGCGCACGAAGGTGATCGAGCGGCCGGCGTCGATCTTCCCGACCTTGTAGGGTCCCGAGCCGATTGGCGCCTCGAGCGTCGTGTTCTCGTAGGTGGCGGGATTGATGGCGTGCTTGGGCAACACCGGCAGCAGGCCGAGGATGAGCGGGATCTCACGGTCGCCCGCTGCATCGAAGGCAAAGCGCACCACGCGGTCCGAGAGGCGCTCGGTCTTCGCGACCTTGGCGAAGTAGGTGCGGTGGTTCGGTCGCCCTTTTTCCTTCAGCAGCTGGAGAGAGAAGATCACGTCGTCGGCGGTGATCGGCGTGCCGTCGGAGAAGCGCGCGTTGGGATTGAGATGAAATGTGATCGACGAGCGGTCCGCGGGAACGTCCACCCTTTCGGCCACCAAGCCATACAGCGTGAACGGCTCATCGAGACCGCGCGCCATCAGGCTTTCGATAGTGAAGTCGCGAATGCCGTTGGCGGCGACGCCTTTGATGATGAGCGGGTTGAGGTTGTCGAAGGATCCGAAGGCGCCGAGGATGAGCCGTCCCCCCTTCGGCGCATCGGGATTTACGTAGGAGAAGTGAGTGAAATCCGGCGGCTGCTTCGGTTCACCATAGAGGGCGATGCCGTGCACGGGCTCGGCCCGTGCCGGTACGAGAGTACCCAGCAACGCAACAGTAACGGCGACGATGAACCTGGAAATCATTCAGGATTCCGGGCAGCGGCAGCTTGCGGGGAATATGAGCAGTTGCAGCCTATTACCACAGCGTGATCGCTCTACCAGAACATCCCGCAATTGCGCCCTCCCGGCACCCGCCGTTGCGGCTTTGCCACGATGTGCGAAATGGATTACTTGATCGCGCCCGCCGGAATTCCACGGCCACGGGATTGCCGTAATCCGGGCCTTACTGCCGCAGCGATGAGCGCCGAGGGGCGTCATGGGGCGCGCAATTCGTGCTCGCCCAGCGAGGGGTGAGCTGGGCGGACCAGCTCTCTAAGAAAGGTTTGTATTCCATGACAAATAACGTTGCGCACCTCCTGGACAAGGGGCGGAGCGCCCGTGGGGTCGCGGCCGTGTGCGCCGCTCTCGGGTTGGCCGCCATGATCGCTGGTACGCCAGCACTCGCGCAGGATCCGGCAGCTAAGGCGCCTGCCGCTGCTCCCGCTGCCAAGGCTCCCGCGGCCGGCGCTCCGGCTGCCAAAGGCGCCCCTGCAGCGGCCGCTGGCAATAAGAGCGCGTGGGTGAAGCTTTGCGAGAAGGCGCCGTTCAATACCAAGGACAAGGACGGCAAAGAGGTCAAGAACGAGAAGAACATTTGCCTCACCCATCATGAGCGCCTCGACGGCAACACCGGCATGGTGATGGTCTCGGCGGCGATCCGTGAGATCGAAGGCATCGACAAGAAGAGCATGATGGTGATGGTGCCGCTGGGTATGGCGCTGCCCCCCGGCCTGCGCGCCGCTGTGTACACGAAGGAACAGTGGGCCGCCGCCGCCAAGAACGAGAAGATCGACGAGAAGGCGCTGAAGCCGCTCGCGCTGAAGTACTCGCTCTGCCACGCCGCCGGTTGCACGGCCGAGGTTGAAGCGACGGCCGAGCTCATCGAATCGATGAAGACCGGTGGTGGCATCATGGTCATCGCCATGAATGCCGGCGCTCAGCCGATTGGTTTCCCGGTTCCGCTCGACGGTTTCACCGAGGCCTTCGGTGGCAAGCCGGTCGACAATAAAGAATACGCCAAGGCGCGCGGTCAGCTGATGGCCCAGATCCGCGAGCGTCAGCAGGCGGCTCTCGAGAAGTACAAAGCTGAGCAGATGAAGAACCTGCCTCCGCCGCCCGCGGATGCAGCTGCTCCGGCCGCTGCTCCGGCGGCGAAGAAGTAAGCTCCGCCATCGAGCACGATCGATTAGAAAGCCGCCCGGCCGACAAGCCGGGCGGCTTTCTTATGAGCGTCGCGCTGTCAGTGGGATTGCAGGAAGAGCGCCCTATAGCCGCCGTTCTCATCCTCGGTGAACAGCTCGGAGAGCTGGGGATGGCGCAACGGCTGTCCGGTCTCGTCAGGCAGCAAGTTCTGCTCGGAGACGTAGGCGATGTACTCGGTCTCTGCGTTCTCGGCCAGCAGGTGGTAGAACGGCTGCTGCTTGTGCGGCCGGATGTCCTCGGGAATCGACTCCCACCATTCCTCGGTGTTGTCGAACACCGGATCGATGTCGAAGACGACACCGCGAAACGGGTAGAAGCGGTGGCGCACGACCTGCCCCACCGAATACTTCGCTTGCCTTACCGTGCCCATTTTTCGCGCGTCCGTCCCACCCCGCGCCCTATTCCACGGGAGCCGGCCATAACTGTCAATCGAAGCCGCGCAAGTCGGTTCACGACGTGCGATCCGGACCACCCAGCGACCTAAAGACCGTAGGCGGCAGCCTTCTGCGGATCCTTGGTGGCAACCAGGCGGGCGAGGTCGACAATGACCTTGGCCTGCTTCCAGGTGGCGTCGTCCTGCATCTTGCCGTCGATCATCACCGCGCCGGTGCCGTCCGGCATGGCGTCGAGGATGCGCTTGGCGAAGGCGACTTCCTTCTCGTCGGGCGAGAAGACGCGCTTGGCGATGTCGATCTGCGACGGATGCAGCGACCAGGCGCCGAGGCACCCCTGCAGGAACGCATTGCGGAACTGCGCCTCGCAGGCGGCGGCGTCGGAAAAGTCGCCGAACGGCCCGTAGAAGGGCTTCAGGCCGTAGGCGAGGCACGCGTCGACCATCTTGCCGACGGTGTAGTGCCAGAGGTCCTGCTGAAAAAATGGGCGGCTCGCGGCGCCATTGCCATCGGCCAGCACGCCGTAGTCGGGATGGCCGCCGCCGACGCGCGTCGTCTTCATGCCACGCGAGGCAGCGAGGTCGGCCGGGCCGAGGCTCATGCCGTGCATGCGCGGCGACGCCGCGGCGATGGCTTCCACGTTGTTGACGCCTTCGGCCGTCTCGAGGATGGCGTGGATCAGAATGGGCTTCTTGATGGCGTGCTTGGCCTCGAGCTGGGCGAGGAGCTGGTCGAGATAGTGAATATCCCACGGCCCCTCGACCTTCGGCAGCATGATGACGTCGAGCTTGTTGCCCGCCGCGGCGACGATCTCGCGCACGTCGTCGAGCATCCACGGGCTGTTCAGGCAGTTGATGCGCGTCCAAAGGCCGGTCGTGCCGAAGTCGGTCTCGCGCGCCATGACGATGAACCCGGCGCGGGCCGCTTCCTTCTGGTCCGCCGGTATAGCGTCCTCGAGATTGCCGAGCACGACGTCGACTTGTCCGGCGATGTCCTTGATCTTGGCGCGTATTTTCTCGTTGTGCGGCGGTATGAAGTGGATCATGCGCTCAAGCCGTACCGGCAGCGCGCGATAGGGTTCGGGAGCGCCGATGGCGAGCGGGGAATAGAACTTTGCAGGCGTGCGGCTGCTGGCCATCGCGTCGGGCTCCATGTTGCGGCGCGGCGCACTCTATTGGGCCGCCGTCACCTGTCAACGCGGAGCGGAGTAGCAGCCTCCCGCCGCAATCGTCGCGAAACGCGTCCGGCGAGGGCTAGGTTTTCGCCGGCTCGAGGGCGGCAACAATGGCCTTGAGATTGGAGACAAAGAGCTTGGCGCGCGTGGCCGGCAGCGCCTCCACAAGGGCCTGCTCGATACGGCCGACAATGGGTTCGGATGCTTCCAGAACCTTCTGCCCAGCTTCGGTGAGCGTAATGGCGTAAGCGCGCGCATCGTGCCGCGTGCGCCGCCGCTTCAGGAGCCCTTTGCGGATTAGTAGCTGCACGACCTGGGAGACGGTCGAGCGGTCGATCCCCGTGGCGTTGATGATGTCCTGCTGGCTCAATCCCTCGCGTTCCGCCGCCGCGACGAGCACCGTGTACTGAGTGGTGGTTACGTCGAGGCCGTTCATGTGCGTCTGGAACAGCTCGCCGGCGCACTGATGGACCCGGTGGAGCAGGTGCAGAGTGGAGAAGTTCACGGTTAACATACCTTTCCGGGCGATATGACGGATATGCACGCTTAGATTGCAACCGGCACCGTCCTGAAGTTCGGTAGACGGACTAAAGTGCCCCAGATTCCATGCGCGTGCTTGACCGAGCCGGCACAATCGGTTGACCGTGCGGGCAGCCCCGCCGAGGCAACGCATGTCCATTGCTTTCTCTACGGAGCATCTACACCAGCATGACCGCGTGCCCTACTGGGTCGACGTGGCCACGGAGGCGTTCTTCAAGCACCAGTTCAGTGCAAAGAACGGAGACTTTGCCGGGTCTCTCACCGGGGATTGGCTGGACAACCTCTATCTATCCCGTTGCGAGTGCACGCCTTGCGAAGTCACGCGCACGCGCCGCGAGGCTGCCCGCGACGACATCGACGACCTGATCCTGGGGGTCAGAGTAGATGGGCGCTCGACGATATCCCAGGATGGCCGCGACCATTCGATCGGCAAGGGAACGCTATATCTGCAGGACGTGAGCAAGCCCCTCGATATTGAGTTCCTCAGTCAGTCGACGACGATCTTCGTCAGCATCCCTCGCAAGGTTCTGCAGGCGCGCGTCGGCCAGGCGGTGACGAGCGGCGTCGTATTGCCGGACCATCCCATCGCCGGTCTGGCGGCCGAATTCATCGCGATGCTGAGCGAGAGGGCCAGCTTGTTGGACGATCGGCTGAAGCCCCGCTTAGCCGAGCAGGCGCTTGACCTCATCGCCCTGACGCTGACGGTCGGCGATGCCAGCCCGACCCTGTCTTCGCCGCGTTCAACGACGCTCATCCGCCTCAAATCGATGATCGATGCGCGCATCAACGACCCGGTCCTGCGGCCGGCGGACGTGGCGGCCGCTGCCGGCATCAGCGTGCGCTACGCCAACGCGCTTCTGGCCGAGGAGAATACCTCCGTCGAGCGCTACATCCTGCACCGGCGTCTCGAGCATTGCCGCCGTGCACTCGAAGATCCGCTGCAGGCGCATCGGATGATCGGCGACATCGCCTTTAGTTGGGGTTTTTCCGATCTGTCGCACTTCAGCCGCCGGTTTCGTGCTCGGTTCGGCATGACGCCCGGCGAGTTGCGACGCAACAGCCAGCCGCAGAACGCCCCGTGACGGCGCGGCGCAACGGCGCGGCTCCCGCTTCTTACGGTTCGGTAATGAGACGGAAAACTCCTCGCAATACCGGAAGCGTATGTTTCGAGCGCAACTGAAAGATTCGCTATGCGCATTCTTGTCGTCGAGGACGATACCGAGACGTCCTCCTACATAACCCAAGGATTCCACGAGGAAGGCCACCTCGTCGAGACCCTGTCCGACGGCCGAGACGGCCTCTCGCAAGCCATGAGCGAGGCTTACGACATTCTCATTGTCGACCGCATGTTGCCCGGCCTCGATGGCCTCTCGCTCGTGCGCGCGTTGCGGGCAGTCGGCAGCAAGGTCCCCGTGCTCTTTCTGACCTCACTCGGCGGCGTCGACGACAGGGTCGACGGACTGAACGTCGGTGGCGACGACTATCTCGTGAAGCCATTTGCATTCACCGAGCTTTTGGCGCGGGTCAATGCACTCGCCCGTCGCCCCCACATGAAGGAGGCCGACACCGTTCTGCGCGTGGGCGATCTGGAGATGGATCTCATCGCGCGGACCGTGAAACGCGGCGGCGGCAACATCGAGCTGCAACCCCGCGAGTTCCGTTTGTTGGAAGTGCTCATGCGCAACAAGGGACGCGTGCTGACCCGCACCATGCTGCTGGAGCGCGTGTGGAGCTTTCACTTCGAACCGCGCACCAGCATCGTCGAGACGCACATCTCGCGCTTGCGGACCAAGATCGACCGGCCCTTCGGCAAAGATCTGATCCACACCATCCGCGGCTCGGGCTACACCATGCATGATCAGCCATGATCTTCTGAAGCGGACGCCGGTGCGTCTTGCCGGCGCGTTCGCACTGCTGTTTGCCCTGACCGTCATTGCTCTGGTCGGCGTGCTCTATTTCACGCTCGTCTCCGAGATGAACCTCGCGATCCGCCAGCACGTCGAGGAGATCACCGACGCCTTGCAGGCGATCGACCGGCAGCAGGGTTTCGACAACCTCGCGAGCGTGGTGGCGGAGGAAGCCGCTTCGGTCCGCGACTTCGACAGCATCTTCATGCTGCGCGCCGACGACGGCTCGTTTCGCGCGGGTAACGTGCAAAATGTTCAGCCGTTCACGGGCTGGGGGGAACTCGATCGCGCGTGGCTGCCCGAGGTCGCCGACAAAGGCGACCCCGACGATCGCTTCTATGCCAAGTGGAGCCCCGTGTCGGGCGGCCACATCCTTGTCGGCGGCAGCGATCGGCAGATTCGGCAGGCGCGACGGCTTCTTGGCCACGGGCTAGGTTGGGCGCTCCTCTCGACAATCCTGCTCGCCGCCGGCTCCGCCGTTTTCCTGGCCCGGCGCGCGCAGCAGAAGATCGACATGTTCGCGACCACGCTGTCGAAGGTCAGTCGGGGCCAAATCGGCGAGCGCGTTCCCGTCACCGCCTCGCACGACGACCTCGACCACGTAGCGACGCAGATCAACGCTACGTTGGCGCACCTTCAGAAGCTGATCGAGAACGTCAACCAGGCGTCGTCCGACATAGCCCACGACCTCAAGAAGCCGATCGGCCGGCTCCGCCGACGGCTCGAGCAGGCGCTACGCAGCGCTGACGATGTCGGGAGCTTCCGGGTGCAGGTGGGAGACGCACTGGGAGAGCTGGACTCTATCGTCGAGACATTCGAGGCGTTGTTGCGCATCACGCAGATCGAGGCGGGTGCGAGGCGGTCGCGCTTCCGCGACGTGGAACTCGGCGGATTGCTTGCCGATATCGCCGACATCTATGAGCCGGTCGTCGAGGAGTCGGGGGGAAACCTCGTCAGCACGTTGAATGGGATTCGCGCGCCGATCACGGGCGATCGCGAGCTGTTGACGCAGCTCTTCGCCAACCTCATCGAAAACGCGATCCGCCATGCGCCTGAAGGAACGCGCATCGACATCGGGCTCACAGCGGTGGCGGATCGCTACGTGGCCAACGTTACGGACCAGGGGCCGGGCATTCCCGCGGACGAACGCGGGAACGTGTTTCGCAGGCTCTACCGACTGGAGCGCGAGCGTACGACGTCAGGAAGCGGGCTGGGCTTGAGTCTCGTCGCGGCGATCGCCGATTTGCACGGAGCCGGTGTCGAGCTTTCGGACAATTCCCCGGGGCTGCGGGTCGAGGTGTCATTCCCGCGCGCGCAATAAGAAAGGTGCAGCGTTTGAGGCGCTGCACCAAGGGACAGTAAGGAGGAGCTAACGTCAACTAACGGCAGTGGCGATGGTGATGGCTCCACCAGCAACGCCGGTGGTTCCTGTGCCACCAGCGCGCCTGGGTAACGACCGAGGCGTGGGCGGCCGGATGAACCGCGGTCCGGATGCCACCCGGGACTGCGGCTTGGCTCGACGTGGCGAGGCAGATTGCAAATACGCTGACAACCAGCGACAGCGGAACGAAACGCTGCATGGAGGTGACCCCTAGTTCATCGGCACCGAAAGTGCGCGAGTTGGACCGGAATGAAGACGGAGCGGCAGGCGCGGATGGCCTGCCGCGCCCGAACGAGACTTACTTCTTCACGCACTTGCTCGAGGCGTCGTCCCACTTCATCGTGGTGATCTTCTCACACGCAGCCTTGGTCTTCGGCGCGTCCTTGGCCATGGCGATGCCGGGGGCGACGGCGCCGAAGGCAATGGCGGCGAGAATGGCAGTCGACAACAGCTTCTTGGACATTTCACACTCCATCTTTTTTCCGGGTGGCTCACGATCACCCGGGCGCAAAACTGCGCCTGCATGTTTGCCGCCGTCTGACCCGGCGCATACGCTTTTGTAAGGTGATGGAGGGCGACTTAGGCGTTGTTCTGCTTGCGAAAATCGCTCGGTGAACAGCCGTATGCAGCCTTAAAGCGTCGCGTAAAATGCGACTGGTCGGAGAAGCCCCAGGCGTAGGCGATCTCGCCGACACTGCGGTGCGCCTGGCTCGCATCGGCGAGCGCCATGCGGCAACGCTCAAGACGTCGCGACACGATCAGGCGCTGCAAAGACATGCCCTCGTTGGCGAGAAGCGAATTTGCATAGCGCACGCTGATGCCCGCCGCTGCGGCCGCCGTCTCGGGATCGAGCGAGGGATCATGGAGCCGCGTCTCGATCACGGTACGCAGCTGCAGCAGAGCCACGGCGCGTGCCGAGGACAGCGACGGCCTTTCGTCAGTGCCCTGTTGCGCCGCCAGGGAGAGGGCAATCAGGTCGAGGAGCTGCTCACCAATGCGCTCCCGTTCGATCGCCTGCAGGCTGCCGATGCGAGGAGGAAGCAGGCGCACATAGTCGGAGAGGATGCCGCCCACTCCGCTGCCGTGCCGCACCGCCCGCGCAGTGAGCTGCGAGGTCGGCGCTAGCCGCGCCTTGAGCGCACGATGCGGGATCTTGATAAAGAGCCGCCGCCAATGCGGCGAGTAGTGGCTCGTGTATGGCCGCTGCGCGTCGAGAAGGGCGAAGTCTCCGGGCTGGAGCTCCGCCTCGCGGCCGTCCTGCATCAGGGTGGCGCTGCCCTCGAGCTGGAGGCCAAGCAAGAAGACGCCGTCCTCGTCGTTGGCGATGTTGCGCGCGGAAACGGCAGCATAGTTCAAGCCGCGGCTTTCAACTTCGATGACGCTCAGATCGCCCAGTGTGCCTCGGTGAATCGACGCATCGAACACGGGCGTATTTTCTACGCGGCACTCATGCTTGACGAACACCTTGCAGGCAACGTCGTACCAGTACGCGAGACGGTCGCGTGGGTGGGTTTCCGACATGGCAAGAATCTTGTCCACGTGCGCGCCGGACCTCCCCCTCTATGGAATCGACGGCAACTGGTAGAGCAGTGGTTTACATGGTCGCTGTCATCATCAAGGTGAATTCTACGCGCGGCTAGCTCCAACGCCGATTGCTCCACATCCATTGTTCCGGCGCCTCGCGTATCCACGCCTCGAACTGTTTCTGCATGTGGACCATGGTCCACCGGATGTCCTCGGCCTGATTCGTGGTGCGCGGCACGCGCAACTCTTTGAGCTCGATCTCGAAGCGGCTTTGCGTGCCGATGCGTTTGCAGCGCGACAACCAGATGCGGGCACCGACGCGCCGCGCGATCATGGCGCCGATCGCCTGCGTCTTGGCGTCGTGACCGAAGAACGGGACCGGCATGCCCGTGCGGTCGTAGAGGTCGCATACGAGGCCGAGGCGCCCGCCGCGACGCACGAAGTCCATGATCGCGCGTGCCGTTCGCTGATCGTCGCCGTGTTCGCCGACATTGCCGCGGCCGAACAGGCCGTCGGGATAGAGGTCCTTGCGTTGGGCACGCACGTAGGCATCGACGTACGGATTGGTCACGGAACGGTAGACGGCGGCCGGATTGGCGCCGGCCCAGGTGAACGGCAGGATGGCCAGCTCCCAATTGCCCATGTGCAGGCTGACGCCGACCGCGGGCCCGAGCTTGTCCCTGTAGCGGGAAAAGATGTTCTGGCTGACGATGTCGATCCGCTCCGGCTCGGCCAGGAAGCGATCGATGCGCATCGTCTCGACCATGACGCGGCCGAGGTTTTCCCAATGGCCGAGGGCGATCGCTTCGCGCTCGGCTTCGCTCTTCTCGGGAAAGGCGAGCGCGAGATTGGCGAGCGCGCGCTTGTGGCGCTTGGGGTTGATGAGCGGCGCGAGACGGCGCCAGCACCAGGCGGAGGCGCTAGTCGCCAAGCTCAGCGGCAGAGCGCGGAAGAACCCGGCGACGAGCCGCAGAACGGCATACTCGGCGCGCCACTGCAGGTCCTGGAGACGGTCGCTTTTTGTCATCGGCCGGCCGGAATCCCGCGTGCTGCAACGAATATGGCGGTCTTGCCGGGGGGCATCGTCGCCGTCAAGCGTCGGCTTTCTGAACGCCCGGTTGCATCAGGCGCGGGGCGAGGAACGACGGAGCCAGACCTTCGCGGATGGCGAGGCGACGCACCGGGCCGATGGACTTGAGAAGATGGAGGCCGAGGCCGCGCAGGGCCTGCACCGGGGGAGCTTCCGACAGGAGGGTGCGGTTCAGGATGTCGACCCCCCAGATGCGCGAGGCGATGTCGGTGCGGCGCATCCGCCCATAAGCGTCGAGGACATCGGGCGCGCCGATATCGCCGCCGGCGGCGCGTGCGTCGGCCACGCAGTCGGCAAGGCAGGCAGCGTCGCGTAGCCCGAGGTTGAGCCCTTGCGCGCCGATCGGCGGGATGACATGGACGGCTTCACCGACGAGGGCGATCCGATTGCGTCCGGCAACCTCGGCCGACAATCCCGACAGCGGAAAGACGGCGCGCGGGCCGATGTCGCCGACGCTGCCGAGTAGCCCTTGCAGTCGTTCTTCCAGGGCGGCGCGGAAATCCGGCTCGGGGAGCGCCGCCAGTGCCTCAGCGGTGGATGGACGCTCGACCCACACGAGGCTCGACGCGTTGTCTGGCGACGGCACGACGGTGAATGGCCCGGCGGGGCGGTGGAACTCGGTTGATATCCCCCCGTGGGGCCGCTGGTGGGAGAACGTGCAGGCGACCGCACTCTGCTCGTAGCCCCACGTGCGCGCGGATATTCCGGCTGCTTGCCGGCAAATCGACTGGCGGCCGTCAGCGCCGACCACGAGCCGCGCCGAAAGGACAGAACCGCTAGCAAGGTGCAGGGCGACGCCATCGGCCGCTGGTACAACCTGAGTGACGGCCACATCGATGAGGGACAGCGTGGGGACCGCCATTGCCTGCATGCGCATCGCGTCGACCAGCGCGGCGTTGGGGATGTTAAAGCCCAAGCGGTCTAGGCCCGCCTCGCTGGCAGTGAAGGTGACCTCGGGCGCGCGCAGCAGTGCGCCCATGTCGTCGACGATACGGATACCATAGACGGGCTCGCCTGCGGTCCGGCAGACGGCTGCCAACCCCAAATTCTCCAGGAGCGTGACGGAGCCGCCGAACAGGGCCGCGGTGCGCGTGTCGCGGCGGGGCGGCGGGGCGCCGATGGCGGCGACGCGCAATCCTTGCTGCGCCAGCGAAAGGGCAGCCGCCAGGCCGGCCGGCCCGGCGCCGACCACGGCAACGTCGTATGCTGAGGCATCCGTCATGACTTCAGGCCCACCGACCACCTGCCGGGCGCCATCATCGAGCGGCGAGGCGGCCGTGTCCATCGGCCCTGGCGCCGCGGAAATTTGTGGCGAATCGGCGATTTACCCTGGGCAAAACGGGGGTAAATCGCGATCAGAGTGGATGGCTCTCTTGTTGGTGCGCAAGTGCCACATGGCGCCAAGAACACACTTGGCGAGACAAACGTTTACTAGGGCTTAACCGTGCCTAAAACATCCTTGTCATGGTAGCTGCGAGGCAGCATTTTCGCTTCAGGGCGAACACACCAGGAAGACCTTGCGGGGTTGTTGAGATGAAGACCGGGTTCGTTGTAGCGCTGGCGTTGGTTGCGGCACTCGTTGCCGGCCACGGCGCGTTCGCGTTCCAGGAGCAGAAGGGCAGCACCCCAGCGCCCGCCGAAGCCGCGCCGGCACCCGCCGAGGCGGCGCCTGGCGATGCCAAGGCCGGGCTCACCGACGACAGCGTGCCCAAGCCGGAAGCCGGCACCGAGATCCGCATCCCGGGCCTCGGCAAGCTCGGCGTGCTGCCGAAGATGGATTTCGGCCTCGAGCTGCTTTACGGCGCGGCCGAGAACCAAGCCCAGCCGGTGCCAACTCCCAACCCGGACGACGATCTGACAGTCCGCGGTTCGGTCAAGCACCGCTTCTAATCCTCATCACGCGGAGGGGGACTTCATGCTTCCCCTTCGACTTTCCGACATCGCCGCGGCCAGCGTGCACCTGTTCACGGCGCTTGGCGCGGTGTGCGGCCTCTTCGCTGCGCTTGCCGCCTTCGACGGCGCCTGGGAGCGCATGTTCATCTGGCTCGGCGTGGCGCTCGTCATCGACGGCATCGATGGCACTTTCGCGCGCATGGCGCACGTCGAGGAGCGCCTTCCGCGATTCTCCGGCGAGCGGCTCGACCTCGTCGTCGACTACGTGACTTACGTCTTCGTGCCGGCGCTGGCGCTGCTGCGTGCCGGCTTTCTGACGGGCACATGGGGCCTCGTCATCGCGGCGCTGATCTTGCTGTCGTCGCTCTACCACTTCTCCGACCTCGCCAGCAAAGGCGAGGACTACAGCTTCATCGGCTTTCCGGCGATTTGGAACGTGGTGGCGTTCTACGTCTTCGTGCTGTCGCCACCGGCGTGGCTGACCTACACGATCCTGCTCGCCCTCGTGGTCCTAACCTTCGTTCCCATGCCCTGGGTGCACCCGATGCGGGTGAAGCGGCTACGGACGCTGACGCTGGCCGTCACCGCGGCATGGGCGATCGCTGCCATCGCCGCCGTGTGGTCGGGCTTCCCGGCGCCGGTCTGGACCCAGGTCGTGCTCGTCGCCGCCGCGCTCTATCTTTGCGGCCTGACGGTCGAACGTGTCTTGCAAGGGCGCTGGGACGACTAGGACCTAGATCCGCTCTCCGCCAGGAAGGCGTCCCAGCCGGGCTTCTCGCCGAAGCGGCTCACGAGAAAATCGATAAAGACGCGCGTCTTCGCCGCCAGATAGCGATTGGGCGCGTAGAGCGTGAAGATGCCGAGTTCGGTGGGCGGCGTCGCTGTCAACACGGGCTGCAGCCGGCCCGCTGCGATGTCTGGTCCGACCAGGAACGTCGGCAGATCGGCGATGCCGTTCCCGGCCAGCGCCGCGGCGCGCAGGACCTCGCCGTTATTGGAGCAGAGCGCGGCAGAGATCTGCACGTTGACGACCTCGCCGTCCTTCACGAGCTGCCAGCGATGCGCTGCCGCCATGTGCCCGTAGGCGAGACAGCGGTGATTGACGAGATCGGCGGGGGTCTCGGGCGCGCCGTGCTGCGCCAGGTAAGCCGGCGCAGCGACGAGCGCGCGCCGCGCCGGTGCGAGCCGCCGGGCGATGAGGCTGGAGTCCGCGAGGGTGCCGATGCGGATGGTGACATCGACGCCTTCCTCGAGCGGGTCGATGAAGCGATCGTTCAAAACCAATTCGAGGCGCAATTCGGGGTAGCGCGCCATGAACTCGGCGATGGCGTCCCCCAGGTAGAGAATGCCGAACGACATCGGCGCGTTGACCTTGAGGACGCCGCGCGGCTCTTCGTGCAGACGGGAAATCTGCAGCTCCGTTTCCTCGACGTCGGCGAGGATAGAGGCGACGCGCTCGTAGTACGCGAGGCCGGCCTCGGTCGGGGTCACACGCCGGGTCGTGCGGTCGAGCAACCGCGCGCCCAAGATCCGCTCCAGCTCCATCACGGCCTTGCTGACGGCGGAGCGGGTGAGGCCAAGGCGGCGGGCGGCTTCGGCATAGCTGCCGGCAGCCACCACCTTGGCAAAGGCATTCATCGCCTCGAGTTTGTCCATTGTCGCCAATATGGAACCAGATAGGTTCATAATCGATGGATTGAGCTTAGTCGGTCAACGGCGAATATATCCGGCAACGACGCCGGCACATCCGCCGGCGCCCTCAAAAAGGGAGATGCAACATGTTGACCCTCCGCAGAGCCGAGGAGCGCGGCCGCGCCAATTTCGGTTGGCTCGACAGCCGCCACAGCTTCTCGTTCGGCCACTACTTCGATCCCAAGCACATGGGCTTCGGCCCGCTGCGGGTCATCAACGACGACCGCGTCGCCGGCGGCGGCGGATTTCCCGCGCATCCGCACGCCGACATGGAGATCGTCTCGTACGTTCTAGAGGGTGCGCTCGAGCACAAGGACAGCATCGGCACCGGCTCGGTGATCCGGCCTGGCGACGTGCAGCGTATGTCCGCCGGCTCCGGCATCCGCCACTCGGAGTTCAATGCGTCGAAGAGCGATCCCGTCCACTTCCTGCAGATCTGGATCGTTCCGGAAAAGAAGGGTCTGGAGCCGAGCTACGAGCAGAAGACGTTCACGACAGCCGACAAGCGCGGCAAGCTGCGCCTCGTCGGTTCGCGTGACGGACGCGACGGATCGGTGACCATTCACCAGGACGTCGACTTCTACGCGACCGTGCTCGGCGATACGGACAAGGTCGCGCACGAGCTGAAGGCGGGCCGCGCCGCCTGGGTGCAGGTGGCGAGCGGAACGGCAACGCTCAACGGCGAGCAGCTCTATCCCGGTGACGGCGTCGGCGTGACCGAGGCCGGCAAGCTGGAGCTCGCCGGAACCAGCGAAGCCGAGGTACTCGTCTTCGACATGGCTGCCTAACGCAAAGGTGCTGCCGGTTGCCTTAAGGCGGCTGGCAGCGCTTGCGCTACGATCGCCCAAACCAGCAAGAGGCCATCATGACCAAAGTTCTCGTTCTCTACTATTCGAGCTACGGCCACATCGAGAAGATGGCCGGCGCCGTTGCCGAGGGCGTCCGCGAGGCGGGCGCCGAGGCTGTTATCAAGCGCGTGCCGGAGCTGGTGCCGGAGGAGGTGGCGAA
Source organism: Hyphomicrobium album (assembly GCF_009708035.1). NCBI lineage: Bacteria > Pseudomonadati > Pseudomonadota > Alphaproteobacteria > Hyphomicrobiales > Hyphomicrobiaceae > Hyphomicrobium > Hyphomicrobium album. Next base: position 524,525 of record NZ_WMBQ01000001.1, on the reverse strand, counting down.
GAAGTCGGGGTTCAAGCTCGATCAGCCCGCGCCGATCGCCACCGTCGACGAGCTGGCCGACTACGACGCCATCATCATCGGCACGCCGACGCGGTTCGGCAACATGACGGCGCAGATGAAGAACTTTCTCGACCAGACCGGTGGCCTGTGGGCGCAAGGCAAGCTGATCGGCAAGGTCGGTTCAGTGTTCACATCGAGCGCGACGCAGCACGGCGGCCAGGAGAGCACGATCCTCGCAACGCAGATCGTGCTCTTGCATCAGGGGCTCGTGATCGTCGGTCTGCCGTACTCGTTCCAGGGGCAGATGAGCTTGCAGGAGGTGACCGGCGGATCGCCCTACGGCGCGTCGACCATCGCCGGCGGCGACGGCTCACGCCAGCCGAGCGACAACGAGCTCGCCGGCGCGCGCTTTCAGGGCCGGCACGTGGCGCAGATTGCCGCCAAGCTGGCGCGATGATCGGTCGGTTTCGGCGCCGATGTAGCAGCTCATAAGCAATGCACTTCTTCTTGGTTTGCGGCCTCTCACGCCCTGACTAGCTTGCCGCCAGCAAGCAAGACGGGGAAAGAATGTCCGCCATCCGCATCTGGTATCCATTTACCTTCACGAGCCGCACCGAGCAGGTCTATCGCGTATCGTTCCGCCTCGCCGAGGAGGCGACGTGGGATCATCGCTATCACGATCTCCGGGGCGCCGAGCTGAGTGCGGTGGAGCTCGGTCTGCATGTGTCTGACATCTCGCGCATTCAGGCGTCCTGCGATGCCGCGGTCGGCTCGGTCTACGTAAGCATCCCCCAACGCGCGTCGAGCGCATCAGCCGGCGATCACGCGCCCGCTCCCTAGCCACGCCACGTCTCAACTCAGTTACCCGAAACGCAACACCCCCGCGCAGCGTCCAAGGACTGCGCGGGGGTGGTCTCCGCTTCAGCGGAGGAGTGGGCGCCGACCGGCCCTGTGCCTGCAGCCATCAGGCGAGGCGCGAAGGACGCCCAATCACGTCAGACGTACTCCAGTTCCGGATGACCGACGCGCGCGCGGACGCGTGCATGGTCGCGCGGTCGCTTGGCACCGAGGTCGAGGGCGGCCCGATGCGCCGCCTGCGCCGTTGCGAACTTCTTGCCGTCGAGGGCGCGGAACGCGTTGAGTGCCGAATGGAACTGGAAGGCGGATTCGCCCGCTTCGCGGACGACGATACCGACGGCGTCGCTGCCGATCTCGATGATGTAGGCTTGTGAAGACATGAGCTCACTTGCGCCGATGCGTACCGGCGCTCCCTTATGCTGCTTTGATGACGGTTTGATGCGGGCGGCTAGTGCCGCTCAGGCGCGCTTCAACAGCACATGCAACAGGAGGAGCTCATCGGTCTGCACGATTGCGGGGCGAGTGCGATGGTCGAATTGACGACGCTTGCCATGGTTGTTCTCCTTGGAGCCGAGGCCGTGCGTACAAACACGGCATCTTAGCGTTTGGTTTCGCGGCGCAATCCTGCTCTGCAAATCACCGCGGCCGGCGCATGCCGACGCGTCCATAGATGGTGGGTGGTCCGTCCAAGGTCAAATAAGAAGACCTGCATTTCTTATGAACTGGCATGCCTAGGGAGCAGCGACGGCAAGGACGGTGGGCGTTGCGCCGTCCGGCTCCGTTCCTAGAGGCCAATTTTGCGCTGCCGAAAAGTTCTCCATCGCATCGGGCATGATCCGCGGCTGCGTGTTCGGGTTTGGCTGGGTTGTTACGCCAGCGTGCAGCGCAGCAAGCCGCCGATCCGCGGCATAGCTGGAAACCGAATATCGACATCAGCATTTCTTCGTTGCGACAAATGGACCCCGACGCCTAGCTTCGGGGTTAGGCAGATCACGCGCGGAAAGGCACGGACTTACGGGGAAACGAGCGACAACTCGAGTAACAACTAGAGCGAGGTACCAGCATGGCTACCACTCTCCTTGTTCCTGGTCTCGACGGAGGCGGCGAAGGTCACTGGCTGAGTTGGTTCGAAGCGACGATCCCTGACACGCGCCGCATGGCGCCCCCCGATTGCAAGAACCTCGATCTGTCGGAATGGTCGGCGCTGGTGCGCTGGCACCTGCAGCGCAGCGAAGATCCCGTGTGGATCGTTGCCCACGGCTTCGGCTGTCTTGCCGCCGTGCGCGCCGCAGTAGACTGCGCCGATCGTGTGGAAGGCGCGTTGCTCGTCGCGCCGTTCGATCCCGACAACATGCGGCTAGCATGGATGCTGCCCGAGGAGCCGCTCGGCTTCCCGGCGGCGATCGTCGCGAGCACCAACGACCCGCACATGCGGTTGAGCAAAGCGGCGTTTTGGGCGGGATATTGGAGCTGCGAGTTCGTCAACGCCGGCCGCGCCGGCGGCATCGATCCGGCAGCCGGCTTCGGTCCGTGGCCGGACGGCCGGGCGATATTCCACGAGCTGCAACGCTCACCCGCCGCGATCGTGCGTCAGCTCGCCGGACGGGAAGCGCCGCACTTGTCGCGCGCGATCTAAAGCGGATCGTCGGCTAGGCGCATCAGCGCTTGATGCGGAACTGAATCGGCAGCGACAGGCTGATGGTGATGTCAGCGATATCGGAAGGCGGTTGAGGAAAGGGGCTGGCGCGGGTCAGCACCTCGATCGCCTCCTTGTCGAGCAGGTCGGAGCCGGAGCTCTTGTCGAGGTGGGTGTCGATCACCTTGCCCGAGCGGTCGAGCTTGAACGACACATGCGCGACGCCCTCCTCGCCGCTCTTGCGCGCCTCGTGCGGGTACTTCTTGTGCTTGTTGAGGTGCAGCACAAGCGACTTGTGCCAGGTGAGGGTCGTCTCGGACGGCTTCGACGAGATGCCTTGCTTAGGCGCCGCGGGCTTCTCGGCCGGCGGCGCCTCGACGGGCGGTGGCGCGGTGGTCTCGCTCGGCGCGGCAGAAGTCTGCGGCGTTGCCTGCTGCTCCGGCCGCGGATCCTCTTCCGCCTCCTTGACGTCGACCTCCTCGATCGGCACCTGCTTCTCGACGACGACCTCCGGATCGGGGGCGAGCGGCGCCTCCTCGACCTTCGGCATCTCGATGTCGGTCTTCTCCTTGACCTCCTCCATCGGCGCCACGGACGGGGCCGCCTCGTCGGCGCGCAGCCCGATCGCCACGTTGAGCTTCTCCGCCGGGGGCGCTACGGCGATGGGCGCCATTTCGACCATGAACGCGCCGGCGTCCTCCTCCGTGGCGTCGTCCTCGGGCCAATTGACCATCGCCAGGGCACCGGCGACGGCGTGTATCGAGATCATGAGGAAGCCGGCGACAAGCCAGCGGCGCATGCGCGTGCCGGAACCTTCGAGAAACTCGAGGTGCGCGATCATGGGGTCGTCGAAGGCGCAGGTGCGTTGGAGGGAGTGGCAGGAGCTGCCGGTGCCGCTGGGGCGGTCGCGCCAGGTGCGCCGGGCATGATTGGCGGACCCTCGAGGCCGACGAAGGCCACCTTGAGATATCCGGCGGCGCGCAGCGTATCCATCAGCCGCATCAGCTCGCCGTAGGGCACGGTCTTGTCGGCGCGCAGGAACAGGCGCTTGTTGCGATCGCTGCTGGTCTGCGCATCGAGCGAGGAGCCGAGATTGCTCCACAGCACCGTGTCGTTGCCGACGGCGAGCGACAGGTCGGCCTTGAGCGTCACGAAGAGCGGCTTGTCGGGCTTGCCGACGGGCTTGGCCGACGAAACGGGCAACTCGACCGGGACGTCGACCGTCGACAGCGGCGCCACGACCATGAAGATGATCAGGAGCACGAGCATCACGTCGATGAAGGGCGTGACGTTGATCTCGTGGGTTTCCGAGATGTCGTCTTCCGCAAGTTTGCCCGCCATAGACGTTACTCCGCGGCTCTCAGCTCAGGTCGCACGCCGCGGTCGAAGTCCCGCGACAGGAGGCACAACACGGCGACGGACGCGTCGCCGACGAGCGCTTTGTAGCCGCCGATGGCGCGGGCGAAGTGATTGTAGATCATCACCGCGGGAATGGCGGCGACGAGACCGAAGGCGGTGGCGAGCAAAGCTTCGGCGATGCCGGGGGCGACGATGGCGAGGTTCGTCGTTTGCGCTTCCGAGATGCCGATGAAGCTGTTCATGATGCCCCACACGGTGCCGAACAGGCCGACGAACGGCGCCGTCGAGCCGATGGTGGCGAGGACGCCGGTGCCGCGGTTGATGTCGCGGCCGGCGGCGAGTTCGATGCGGTCGAGGCGCGCCGACACGCGCTCCTTGATCGCGTATTTGTCGGCGACGTCCCACGAGGCGCGGGTCTCGGCGACAGCCGCCCGCAGCATCGCGGGCACGGCGCCGCGCTTCGCGTCGACCAGATTGACCGCCTCGCCGATCGAGTTGGCGTCGGTAAGCTTGCGCAGCGCCGCGCGCACGCGGCGGCGCGCGGCGCCCAGCTCGATGCTCTTCGCCAGCCAGACGGTCCACGTGATCACCGAAGCAAAGATCAGTCCGATCATGACCGACTTCACGACGAGGTCGGCCTGCATGAACATGCTCCACGGCGACAAGTCGCGCGGCAGCTTGTGGGCTTCGACGTTGGCAATGGGAGTAGGGGGCGTCGCCGCCGGTGCCGGGGTGACCCCGGGATCATCAACGTGATGTGCGCCATCGGTCGCGCCGGGGGGCGTCGTGGCTGCAGGCGCCGCGTCGGCGTTCGGCGCCGCGGGGGACTGTGTTGCACCCGGTGCGGACGGAGTGGTCGCCGCAGGCGTGCTTGGAGCAGCTGCCGACGGGGATGACGAGTTCGGGCTCTCGCTCGTTACAGGCGGCGACGTTGCGGGTGCCGGCTGAGCGGTGTCCTGCGCGGACGCCGCGGCGATACCGGCGATAGTCAATGCGACGGCGGCACAGGCAATTTTAGAAGAGTTCAAAAGTTGCGAGGGACGATGAGCCATGACGCCGCGCTGTTATCCAGATGCAAAAACCCCGAGGGGCTTCATAGGTGATACCTTACTTTGCATGTCAAGTTTGAACTCAATTATGCGACAACGCTGACTAAGGATACAGGCCGGCGCGTTGCCTCGGTCCACCAGCTCCCGACACAGCAGAAGTAGGCGGCACAACTTGGGCACGCGGCTATTGTGCGTGGTCGGATCGTGACAGGGGCCCTTTGGGCTTAGGCGTGGCAGTGCTATCTAAGGCACATGAGCGACGAACCGATGCCGAAGGACGAGGCGGGCTGGCGCAAGCAATTGACGCCGGAGCAGTACCGCATCTTGCGCGAAAAAGGCACCGAGCCGCCGTTCACCGGCGAGCATCTCCACACCGAGGCGGACGGCACATTCACCTGCGCCGCGTGCGGCAACCCTCTCTTCGCCTCGGATACGAAGTTCGACTCCGGCACAGGCTGGCCTTCATTCGACGAGGCGCTGCCCGGCGCCGTCGAGTATCACACAGACAACTCGCACGGCATGGCGCGAACGGAGATCACCTGCGCGCGCTGCGGTTCGCACTTGGGCCACGTCTTCGACGACGGACCGACGGCGAGCGGCAAGCGCTATTGCATCAACTCGGTGTGTCTCAATCTCGATGAGAAGAGTTGACCGCCGGCGTTTTCAAATGCCGGCGTACCACTCGTAGCCGAGATCTTCCCAGAAGCCGCCGCGGCCCCCGCGGATCATCGCGAAGTTCGAGACCGCCTCGATGCGCTCGACGTATTTGGCGTGCTTGTAGCCGAGCTGGCGCTCGACGCGCAGCCGGATGGGCGCGCCGTGCGGCTCGGTGAGCGCCGCTCCATTCATGTCGTAAGCCAGGATCGTCTGCGGATGGAACGCGTCGATGAGGTCGATGCTCTCGTAGTAGTTGCCGGTGCGGCCGAGCTTGTCGGCGCAGTGGAAGACGAGGTAGCGCGCCTCGGGCTTGAGGCCGACGCTTTGCAGAAGCGGACCGAGCTGTGCCCCGGTCCATTTGCCGATGGCGCTCCAGCCCTCGACGCAGTCATGGCGGGTGATCTGCGTGCGCGCCGGTAGCGTGCGAAGCTCTGCGAGGCTCAGCGCCGTCGGCCGCTCGACGAGGCCGTCGATTTTCAGCCGCCAGTCGGTGAAGCCGCCGAGCAGCGCCTGCCGATAAAGGGGATCGGCGACGCGCGTCGAGCCGTTGGCCTTGAAGTGCTTCGACAGGTCGGCCTCGGTGTACTCGCGCGCGAGTGAGCGCTGCGACAGCACCAAGCGCTGCACGCGCTCGGTTGCGCCTTCGGCCTTGTAGAGCACGTCGCGGAAGTCCGGGCTTTGCGAAAGCTGGTCGCAGCCGCCGAGCAACACCGCGCCGCCGACGGCACCACCGCGAATGAGGAAGCTTCTTCGGCTCAGGCGTTCACTTGCCATGGGTCGCCTCCTCGGTCTCGATCACGTAGCGCCCGGTGATCATCGATCGGATGTTGTTCCAGGTTCCCGTGGCGACCACCATGACGAGATGGACGACGACGAAGAGCGTAATGCCGGTGGCGCAGAGGAAGTGGATGGTGCGCGCCGACTGACGGCCGCCGAACACGTCGAGCATGAACGGGAAGGCCGCGTTCATGGCGGGCGACATCGTGAGGCCGGTGAGCACAACGAGTGGCAACAGCCCGAAGATCACCGCCAGGTAGGCGAGCTTCTGCAACACGTTGTAGCTCTTCGCCTCCTCGCCCTTGGGGAAGTGGAAACGAACGTGCTCCCAGATCGACTGCCCGATGTGGCGGAGCTGTGAGCGGGTCGGTGCGAGATCGCGGCGCACGTGGCCGCTCCATGCGGCATAGATGAGGTAGGCGAGGCCGTTGAGCACGAACAGCCAGGCGAAGAAGAAATGCCAGCGGCGCCCCGTGGCGAGGTCGCGATAGGAGGGCAGCGTGATCCAGCTGGGAAAGCCGCGGTCCTCGTATTCGCCGCTCGCATCCCGTGAGAGGCCGAGCACGCCGGTCGTGTCGAACTGCGCGCTGCCGATGGTGGTGATACCGCGATAACTGCCGTCGGGCTGTTCGACGGCACGCATGCTCAGCACGGCGCGGTCGGGCTCCGACTTCTCGCCGAAATAGAGCGTCGGATGGGCGTTGAAGATCTGCAGGCCGCTCACCAGAAGCACGAGCAGGCAAAAGGCATTCACCCAGTGGGTGATGCGCACCATCACCGAATGGCGATAGACGATCTCGGGCTGCGGAACGATGGCAGAGCTGACCATTGGGTTAGACCTCTCTCGCTAGCCTAGCGCGCCGGCCGGCGCACGGGCGCTATCGGTTCAATAGCGAGTGGATATCTCCGTAAACCAAGCAGGAACGGTGTCGAGGACCGCCGCTTCCAGGCGTTTGTCGAAGCCGCTGACGATCGCGAGACCCACGGCGATCAACAAGATGCCGAGCACCACCTTGCCGCCTTTGCCGGCCTCGGCGAGGCGGCCGCGCCAGCGCAGCAGCGTCTCGCGCGATAGCATGCCGAGCAGCAGCAGCGGGAGAGCCGCGCCGACACCGAAGGCAAGCATGATCAGCGCGACCTGGCCGAGATCCTTGCCCTGCGCGGCAAGGAGCGATGCGGCGCCGAGGGTCGGGCCGACGCATGGGCTCCACACGGCGCCGAGCAGCAGCCCGAGGGCGAACTGACCCTGCAACCCGCCGGTGCTGAATCCGCCGAAGCTGTTTTCCGCCCAGCCGCTGATCGGCGCCGCCGCGGTGGCGAACTGCACTTGCAACTGCGGAACGAGCAGGATGACGCCGATGCCGATCAGCAGGAGCGCGGCGAAGATGCGGAAGGCGCCGGCGTCGATACCTATCGAGAAGCCGACGGTCGCCACGAACAGCCCGACGGCGACGAAGGAGGAGGCCAGTCCAGCAGCCAGCGCCACCGGGCCGAGACGGTGCTCCGACACGGCGGTCGCCAAGATGATGGGAAGCAACGGAAGGACGCACGGCGACAGCGTCGACAGCGCCCCGGCGAAAAATGCAAACGTGGCGCTGCCGAGGAGCATGGGAGTCGCTGCCTAGTTGAGCGTCGTGCCGATGAGCTTCTCGATCGACGCGGCGTTGGTGTCGCCCACAGAGCGGCCCGTCTCCTTCTCGCCCTTGAAGCCGATGAGCGTGCTCTGCTTCTGCACGTTGAACGTATCCAGCGCGTCGCGCTGATTGTCGTAGTCCACCTTGAACACGACGAGGCTGTCGTACTTCGGGTTTGTCTTCAGGCCTCCGAGGACTGCCTGCTGCGCGCGGCAAACGGGGCACCAGGAGGCATAGGCGTCGACGAGGATCGGCTTGCCGGCGTTTTGCGCGGCCTTGAAGGCGTCCATGTCGAACGGTTTCTCTTCGAACGCCCAGGCGGCGCCGGCGGAGAGGGCCAAGGCGGCGACGGCAAACGCGACACGCTTAAGGATTCGTACGGGGGGCATGATCTACTCCTTGGAGCGAGCCCTGTCAGTTAGAGAGGATACGCCGGCGCGCGAGAGAAAGTTACAGTGTTCGGCTAGGCCGCCGGCGCCGCGCTCAGTGCAGGCAGTTGCAGCGAGATGCGACATCCACGCTCGGGCGTCTCGATGGTCAGCGTCGGACGAGCGTCGAAGCACACGTGCATCCGGCGACCGGCGAACTGCTGGTCGGCTATGACGACTAATTCCGGAGCTGATAATGCCTCCCCCATCCGCGGGGGAGGCGATCCGTCCCGCCTCAGCGCCAGAGGCCCAGGTCGTCCCACTTCGCCTCAGGGATCTCGGCGCCGAGCTCGTAGGTGAAGGACAGCGCCTTCATCTGGTCGGGCGTCACGTCGCATTTGAACTTCACCGAGTACCAGTGCGACTTGGCGCGGACGGCACCGCCCTTGGCGGCAACCTGTGTGCCGTTGAAGGCGGCGCGGGTCGTTATGCTGGTCTTCAGGCGGTCGGCCTTCGGCAGCTTGCCCTCGCGTCGAATGATGTCGATCCCCTTCATGACGCACACCTGGTGGGCCCGCTCCTCGGGATCGAGCTTCGCCAATTGCTGGTCGATGCTGCCGGCAGCGACGGCGACCGGCCCCAGCAGCAGCGCGGCGAGCGCGCCGCAAACGCGTATCATTCCTATCCCCCATCCGGGCCTACCAGGCCCAACTCACAGCTTCCCCGGGAAAGCTGGTGGGATGAGAACGGGGCCGTGTTGTGACGGGGTGATATTTTTCTCCCGTCGGCGGCAACCATTGCGGCACTCCAGCGTTTCGGCCGAATCTGGGTCGGGATAGGCGCCTCCCGTCCTGTAGCCGCAGATGCGTCCATATGGGCTCGGATCACCCGGGCGTTGGGGAGCTTACCGCTCTGCGGCACCCGGCCAGCGAAAGAGGACAGTGAGCAAGCAATCGGCATACGCGGGGGGGCGATGATGGCCGATGAGCTAATCCCGGCCGAAGTCCGCGCATTTATACAGACCTACATCCAATCCATCGCCGACCTCGAGGCTTTGCTGTTCCTGGCGCGCAACGTTGACGCGAAGTGGACGGCGGCAAGCGTCGCCAAGCAGCTCTATATCGAGGAAGCGCAGGCTGCCGAAGTGCTGGAGCGCCTGTGCGGCGAGGGCCTGGCGCAGTGTCAGGCCGGCAACTTCTGGTTCAACAACGAGCCCCTAGGTCAACGCGCCATCGTCGAGCGGCTCGCCGACATCTATTCCCAACACCTCATTCCCGTAACCAACCTCGTTCATTCGCGGCCGGCGGGCGCCCGTGCGTTCGCAGCGGCTTTCAAATTCAGAAAGGATCGATGACACATGGGTCCTGCCATCTATCTTCTGTGCTCGGCAGCAGCGGCCACCTGCGCCTATCTGCTGCTGCAAGCCTACCGCCGGGGCGGCTCCAGGCTCCTCCTGTGGAGCGGGCTCTGCTTCGTGGGGCTGACCATCAACAATCTCATCCTGGTGGCGGACAAGGTCATCGTGCCCCACATCGACCTGTCGCTGTACCGGACGTCGGCCGCGCTCGTTGCCATGACGGTGCTGCTGTACGGCCTCATCTGGGACGCCGAGCGATGAAAGCGGATCTGTACCCCATGCTCATGGGTGCCGTGGCGATGGCATCGTTCGTCGCCACGCTGTTCTTCCTGCGCTTCTGGACGCAGACACGCGACCCGCTTTTCCTATTCTTTTCGGCGGCGTTCGCACTCGACACGCTCTCGCGCGTGGCGCTGGCGATGAGCCACCCGTCGGACGAACTCGAGCCCTTCTACTATGTGGCGCGGCTGGTGATGTTCGGGCTCATCATCGCGGCAATCATCCAAAAGAACCGCCCGCGCCGCACGGGCCGTCAGGGCAACTAAGGGCCCAAAACAGCGCATCCCCGGACGAATGCCGGGGATGCCTGCAGTCATACGCTCAACATGAAGCTGATCAGCGATTGAGGGCGACGACCAGCGCTTTGGGGTTGCCGCCGTTGTCGCTGATGAAGCTCTGGAACAGATTGTCGAGGAACGACGTCATCCAGAAGCCGATGACCTGCGCGTCGCGGACCTTGTAAGTGTTGCCGCGCTTCACGATGAGCCAGCGCACGTCGTAGCCGTCGCCGCTGGCGAGGGTGATGCGGCTGTCCACATACGTGCCGCGCGCGTCTTCCTTCGACTGCGCGGTGACGATGAAGCGCGCCACCGGGTATTTCGGCGCCTCCTTCGAGGCGTAGCGGGCGATGAAATTGATCATGCCGTTGTAGTAGATCGGGCGGTCCGTCTTCGGCAGGCTGCGCGCGTACTCACCCAGCGCACTGATGCCGATCGAGGGCACATCGGCGTTCGAGTTGAGGACCATGGCGAACTGACCGACCGATCCCGAGCGGGAGGCGGCGAGCAACTCGTTGCCGACGCGCTTCATGAAGCCGGCCGGGCTTTCCTTGCGGACAACCGGAGCCGCCTCCGTCGCGGCGGCGGGGGGCGCGGCAGGGAGCGTAGCCGTGGCTGTTGGCGGCGCTGGTGGCGCGGCCTGGGCCATGGCGGCCATCGGCATCGCAACGACTGCCGCACAGGCCAGCGCGCGCACAAGGCCACGCCGCGGCGCAATCGAGGTCACGGGAAACTGCATACTCTCGGGCTCCCTCCTGAGGGCGTGCCTGCACATTCTAGGTACGTGCCCCGGTCCTTGTATTAGCCATGTGAGGCAGCTTTCAGTCAAAGACTGGGCAAGGATCGGGTCGATTTTTTGAGCGGCGGTGGCGCTAAGCATGGGCGGCATCCGGTAGAGGTGCGGTCTGCATCCGCGGCCATAGTCCCTTGAAGCGGTAGAGTTCGGCGGGCGGAATCTGCTTGTGGCCGAGCAGGGAGGCGACGCGCTCGACCTCGCTCTGCGATGTCCGCGGCGCCACACTCAAGAGAATCGATTTCTCCCATACGGGATGGACGAGGATGAGCTCGTGGCGGGCGCCGGAAAGCGAGGCGCGCACGTGGTGCGCGACACCGTTGTACGAAGCGAGCGGAGCCGACCACGTCCAGTTGTGGAAATAGCCGCCCTCGGTGACCGTGACCGTGCCGTTGCCGATGTTGACGGTGCGCGTGGATGCCAAGCGATCGACCAGCCGTTTTGCGGGCAGCCCAATCAGAAAAATGAGGAAGGCGACGGCGAAGAGAATCTCGAGCGTCTGCACCGGGTGCTGCCCGACAAGCGTCCGGACCGCCGGCGACAGCAGTGCCTGGACCATGGCAACGGCGGCACAGGCGGCGCCGATGATTACTGGCACGACGAGGCTCAGCATCACCGCGGCGGTGCGCTGGGAGCAGGTTTGGCTGAGGTGAATGGGCATGTCGGCAGGCATCGCGGGCTCGACCCGGTCGTAAATGGCAACGCGCATATGGTTCGGCGATCCAAAGAGCAGGTGGGAGGAGAAGGTAAACGCGCTTGCTTACTGCGCGGTTAATCGGTGTGCCGAAATGGACCGGCTGGTGTGGCGAGAATGCGCCGCTTGACACATAAACATATCTTTATATGATCCGGCAACTTCGGAGATGCCCGTGTCAGGATCGTTTGCCAGCGACGAGATCGTGACGGCCCTCAAGGCGGCCGCCGAGCCGACGCGGCTGCGCATCCTCCTGCTGCTGGCGGCGGGCGAGCTCAGCGTCAAGGACCTGACGCTCATCCTCAGCCAGAGCCAGCCACGGATCAGCCGCCACTTGAAGCTCCTCGCCGAGGCGGGGCTGGTTGAGCGCTTCCGCGAGGGGAGCTGGGCCTATTTCCACGTGTCCGACCGCGCGGTCGGCGGACGTCTCGCCCTCGACATCCTGGGACTGGTCGACGGCGCCGACCGGGTCATCGCCCGCGACCGGGAACGGGCCGATGCCCTGAAGCGGGAGCGCGAGGCTGCCGCGCAAACGTACTTCCAATCGCACGCGGCCGACTGGGATCGCATCCGTGCCTTGCATGTCGCCGAGCACGACGTGGAGCAGGCGATCGTCGAGGCGCTCGGCCGTAGCCCGTTCAAGCTGCTGGTGGACCTCGGCACCGGGACGGGTCGCATTCTCGAGCTGCTGGCCGACCGCTACGAGCGCGGGATCGGCTTCGATCTCAGCAACGCGATGCTCGCCTATGCCCGCAGTAACCTGTCGAAGGTAAAGCTCGGCCGGGCGCAAGTGCGCCATGGCGACATCTACGCCCTGACCTTGCCTGACGAAGTCGCCGACGCGGTCGTCATGCACCAGGTGCTGCACTTCCTTTCCGATCCGGCGCAGGCCATTCGCGAGGCCGCTCGCGTCCTGGCACCGGGTGGCCGGTTGCTTATCGCCGACTTCGCGCCGCACGATCTGGAGTTCCTACGCGAGGAGTACGCGCACGACCGCCTGGGCTTCACGCCGGCACAGGTGGACAATTGGATGCGCGACGCCGGCCTCGAGCCGCGACTGCAACGCGACATGGCTCCGACGGCGGCGGCCGGTCCGCAGGCGCTCACGGTGTCGCTGTGGTTGGGCGAGCGCCCCGCCGCGACGGCCGATCAATCAAAACCCGCGCGAACCCGCGCACTGCAGGAGGCTCGGTGATGGCAGTAGGATCGGAACGCAAGAGCCGGCTCCTTGGCGCCGACGAGATCGACGTGTCCTTCGAGTTCTTCCCGCCCAAGACGGAGAAGATGGAGGAGGCCCTGTGGTCGTGCATCGAACGGCTGGCGCCCCTAAATCCTGAATTCGTATCGGTGACCTACGGGGCCGGCGGATCGACGCGCGAGCGCACCCACAACACGGTCGTGCGCCTCGTCAACGAAACCAAGTTGAAGCCGGCGGCGCATCTCACCTGCGTAGCCGCCTCGAAGGCGGAGATCGACGCGGTCGCCCAGGACTACTGGAATGAGGGCATCCGCCACATCGTGGCGCTGCGCGGCGATCCGGTCGGGGGGCCCGGGACGAGTTACCACCCGCAAGCGGACGGCTACATCAATGCCGCCGATCTGGTCGGCGGGTTGAAGCGCATCGCGCCGTTCGAGGTGTCAGTCGCCGGCTACCCGGAGAAGCATCCCGAAAGCCCGACATTCGCCGCCGACATGGACAACCTCAAAGCCAAGGTCGATGCCGGCGCCGACAGGATCATCACCCAGTTCAGCTTCGACAACACCCACTACCTGCGCTTCCTGGAGCGCGCCCGCGCCGCCGGCATCTGGGTACCGATCACGCCCGGCATCGTGCCGATCCACAACTTCAAGCAGGTTGCCGGCTTTGCCGCCCGCACCGGCGCCAGCATGCCCTCGTGGCTGGCACGGAGGTTCGACGGCCTTGAAGACGACCCGGCGACGAGCCACCTCGTGGCCGCCGCTGTCGCTACCGAGCAGGCGATGGACCTCGTCGATGAAGGCGTGAAGAAGTTCCATTTCTACACCCTCAATCGCGCCGACCTCGTATACGCCATCTGCCATCTTCTGGGCTTGCGGCCGCACCCGCAGACCCAGCCGGTGAGTGCGGCGGTGAAGCCGGCCAAGGCGCGAGCGACAGGGTAAGGAGTACGAAGATGAAGAAGCATCCCTCCCACGCCGCACTGAAGAGCGCCGCCGACGAGCGCATCCTCATCATCGACGGCGCCATGGGCACCATGATCCAGCGCTACAAGCTGGACGAGGACGGCTATCGCGGCGTGCGCTTCAAGGACTGGCATCGCGACGTCAAGGGCAACAACGACCTGCTCGTGCTGACGCAGCCGCAGATCATCGGCAAGATCCACGAGGAGTATCTGGAGGCCGGCGCCGACATCCTCGAAACCAACACCTTCAACGCTCAGCGCATCTCGATGGCCGACTACGGCATGGAGGACCTCTCCTACGAGATCAACGTCGCGGCGGCGAAGATCGCGCGCGCGGCGGCTGACAAGTGGACGAAGCAGACACCCGACAAGCCGCGCTTCGTCGCCGGCGCCGTCGGTCCGACCAACCGCACCGCGTCGATCTCCCCCGACGTCAACAATCCAGGTTTCCGTAACGTCGATTTCGACGAGCTGCGCGAAGCCTACAAGGAGCAGGTGCGCGGGTTGATGGACGGCGGCGCCGACATCATCCTCATCGAGACCATCTTCGACACGCTCAACGCCAAGGCGGCGGGCGTCGCGACGCTGGAGGTCTTTGAGGAGAAGGGCGTCGAATTGCCGATCATGATCTCCGGCACCATCACCGATCTGTCGGGCCGGACGCTGTCGGGACAGACGCCGGAAGCGTTCTGGTACTCGATGCGCCACCTGCGGCCGTTCTCCATCGGGCTCAATTGCGCCCTCGGTGCCGAGCTGATGCGCCCCTATCTCGCCGAGCTTGCAGCGCATGCGGATGCGCGCGTCTCCGCTTACCCGAATGCCGGTCTGCCCAACGCCATGGGCGAGTACGACGAGACCCCGCACGACATGGCCTGCGCCATGGCGCCCTGGGCCAAGGACGGCATCGTCAACATTGTCGGCGGCTGCTGTGGTTCGACGCCGGACCACATCCGCGAAGTAGCCGAGCACGTCAAAGCGTATAAGCCGCGCAAGCTGCCGAACATCGAGCCGAAGATGCGCCTCTCCGGCCTCGAACCATTCGTGCACGGGTAAGCAACATGGCATGCAAGCGCAACAAGTACCCTCTCCCCGTCGGGGAGAGGGTAAGGGTGAGGGGGCTCTGTTGAGCGTGAACCGATGCGTCAGCGTCTCACCGGTCTTGCTCGCACCCTTCGCCGCCGCGAGACAATTGCGGAGGAGCGGCTATGGGCAGAGCTGCGCGGTCGGCGGCTCGCGGGATGGAAGTTCAAACGCCAAGTGCCACGCGGCCGATACATCCTCGATTTCTACTGCGCCGATGCGGCATTGGTCATCGAGGTGGATGGCTTCCAGCACCTGGAGGATAAGCAAGTCGGCGACGCGGAGAGAACCGCGTTTCTGGAGTCGGAGGGCCTGCGTGTGCTGAGGCTGACCAACGCCGACGTGACGGACAATCTGGAGGGGTCGCTGGAAGCGATCTTCCTTGAGCTGGGGCAACGACCCGCCCCCTCACCCGGCGCTGCGCGCCGGCCTCTCCCCAAGGGGAGAGGCTATGGTGCGGCGGGCGAAAAGGGTGGCGAATAGAAATGACAACGGGAAATGCGGCGCAAGCCTTCATCAACGTCGGCGAGCGGACCAACGTCACCGGGTCCGCCAAGTTCAGAAAGCTGATCGAAGCCAACGACTACCCCGCCGCGCTCGCCGTGGCGCGCAGCCAGGTCGAGAACGGCGCGCAAATCCTCGACATCAACATGGACGAGGGCCTGCTCGACTCCGAGAAGGCGATGCAGACGTTTCTCAACCTCATCGCCTCCGAACCCGACATCTCGCGCGTGCCGGTGATGATCGATAGCTCGAAGTGGAGCGTCATCGAGGCAGGCCTCAAGTGCGTGCAGGGCAAGCCGATCGTCAACTCGATCTCGCTCAAGGAAGGCGAGGAGCAGTTCCTCGACCACGCCAAGAAGGTGTTGCGCTACGGCGCCGCCGTCGTCGTCATGGCGTTCGACGAGCAAGGCCAGGCCGACACCGCCGACCGCAAAGTCGCCATCTGCGAGCGCGCCTACAAGATCCTCACCGAAGAGGTCGGCTTTCCGCCGGAAGACATCATCTTCGATCCCAATATCTTTGCCGTCGCCACGGGCATCGAGGAGCACAACGGCTACGGGCTGGCCTTCATCGAGGCGGCGCGGCGCATCAAGGAGAAGATGCCGCTGGTGCACATCTCGGGCGGTGTGTCGAACCTGTCGTTCGCCTTCCGCGGCAACGAGCCGGTGCGCGAGGCGATGCACTCGGTGTTCCTCTACCATGCCATCCAGGCCGGCATGGACATGGGCATCGTCAACGCCGGGCAGCTGGCGCTCTACGACGACATCCCCGCGGAGCTGCGCGAATTGTGCGAGGACGTCGTTCTCAATAAGCGGCCTGACGCCACCGACCGGTTGCTCGAAGCGGCGGCGAAGTTCAAGGGTGACGGCAGCGGCGCCAAGGCAAAAGAGAAGGATCTTTCCTGGCGCGAAGCACCCGTGCAGGAGCGGCTGACGCATTCGCTGGTGCACGGCATCACCGACTTCATCGAGCAGGACACCGAAGAGGCCCGCCAGCAGGCGGCGAAGCCGCTGCACGTGATCGAAGGTCCACTGATGGCGGGCATGAACGTCGTCGGCGACCTGTTCGGCGCCGGCAAGATGTTCCTGCCGCAGGTGGTGAAGTCGGCCCGCGTCATGAAGCAGGCCGTCGCCTACCTGCAACCCTACCTCGAGGAAGAGAAGAAGCTTTCTGGTCTCGAAGCGATGCCGGCCGCCGGCAAAGTCGTCATGGCGACCGTCAAAGGCGACGTGCACGACATCGGCAAGAACATCGTCGGCGTCGTCCTCCAGTGCAACAACTACGAGGTGATCGACCTCGGCGTCATGGTGCCGGCGGCGAAGATCCTCGAGACGGCCAAGCGCGTGAAGGCCGACATCATCGGTCTGTCGGGCCTCATTACCCCGTCGCTCGATGAAATGTGCTTCGTCGCCGCCGAGATGGAGCGCGAGGGCTTCGTCTGCCCGCTGCTCATCGGCGGCGCGACCACCTCGCGCGTGCACACGGCAGTGAAGATCAGCCCCAACTACGAGAAGGGCCAGGCGATCTACGTGCTCGACGCCAGCCGTGCCGTCGGCGTCGTCTCCAAGCTGCTCTCCGACACGGAGCGTCCCAACTACGTGGGCGAAATCCGCGCCGAGTACGTCAAGGTGCGCGAGGCGCACGTGCGCAACGAGGCTTCGAAGAAGCGCATCCCGCTGACAGCGGCGCGCGCCAACAAGTTCAAGATCGACTGGTCGAGCTACACGCCGCCGAAGCCCACTTTTCTCGGCGCGAAGGCATTCACCGACTACCCGCTCGCCGAGCTGGTGCCGTATATCGACTGGACACCCTTCTTCCAGACGTGGGAGCTGGTCGGCCGCTACCCGGCAATCCTCAAGGACAACAAGGTCGGCGCGGAAGCGCAGAAGCTGTTCAACGACGCGCAAGACATGCTGAAGCGCATCGTGGCTGAGAAGTGGGTGCGTGCCTCCGCCGTCATCGGCTTCTGGCCGGCGAATGCGGTGGGTGACGACATCGCGCTCTACACCGATGAAACGCGCAAGCAGCAACTCGCGACGCTCTTCACGCTGCGGCAGCAGATCGCCCGTGATCCTTCGCGCGATCGCGCGCACACCGCGCTCGCCGACTTCGTCGCGCCGAAGGAGACAGGGCTAGCCGACTACGTCGGTGGCTTTGCCGTCACCTCGGGCCTGGGCGAGGAGGAAGCGATCCAGAAGCACATCAAGGTGACGGACGACTACAGCCGCATCCTCTGCAAGGCGCTGTGCGATCGACTCGCGGAGGCCTTTGCGGAGCGCTTGCACGCGCGTGTGCGGCGGGAGTTCTGGGGCTATGCGTCGGACGAGACGCTCTCCAACGACGATCTCATCCTCGAGAAGTATCGGGGCATCCGACCGGCGCCGGGTTATCCGGCTCAGCCCGATCACACCGAGAAGGCGACGCTCTGGAAGCTGATGGACGTGCACAAGTCAGCCGGCATCGAGCTGACCGAGAGCTATGCCATGTGGCCGGGCGCGGCCGTCTCCGGCTTCTATTTCGCGCATCCCGAGAGCCACTATTTCGGAGTGGGCAAGGTCGAGCGTGACCAGGCCGCGGACTATGCCGCGCGCAAGGGCTGGACGCTTGAGGAGGCGGAGCGCTGGCTCGCCCCCGTGCTCAACTACGATCCGCGCACGCTGCGCGAAGCCGCCGCCTGATACCGGAAAAGCAAAAGGCGCAGAGAGCGGTCTCTCTGCGCCTGGTTTCCTTGGGCGTCTCGAATTGAGCGAGTTGAAGACGCGTGGCCTTGCAGCGGGCAAGCCGTCTATACGACGCCAATCACGATAGCTGCGATGAGGCCGAAAGACAGTAGCGCGGCAAGGACGTTCAGCCGGACCATCAGTTCCATTGTCGCCTCCAATATGCGGTCGCCTTATGCTGGCGGCTCGTCATGTTGCACGCTTGTTTGCCGCGTGCCGGAGCCAGAACGGTATGTGTCTGCCCAACCGGTTGCCAAGCGAAATATTTTTCGCAAATGCGGGAACCGGAAGCGCGTGCAGCGACGGCGGGTCCGCGTCACCCTAGCGGTCGGGACACACGGGGTGTGTCCGCCGCGCCCGGATGAGGGTGATCTCGGCTAAAGACGCGGGGCGCGATCAGCCGAAATGCATCACTAAGTCGGGGTTGCGCGCCGGCGGGCGCATCTGCTGCACTGCGAGACAACATTGTTGGCGTTCGCGGAGAATTGCAGATGAGTGGCTACAACGCACTGCTTCTCACGCGCGCCGAGGGTGGAGTCGCGGCCTCGTGGCAGCCAATGAACGAGGCTGCGCTAGGCGACGGCGACGTGACTGTCCGGGTCACGCACTCGACGATCAACTACAAGGACGGCCTGGCGCTGACGGGTCGCCTTCCGGGCATGCGTCTACCGCTGGTGCCGGGCATCGATTTCGCCGGATCGGTCTTGGCCTCGTCGAACGCGGAGCTCGCCGCCGGCGATGGCGTTATCCTCAACGGCTGGGGTTGCGGCGAGCGGCACCCGGGCGGGTACGCCGAGCGCGCGCGTGTGCCCGGTGATTGGTTGGTCAAGCGGCCACCCGTGTTCACGAGCGCCGAGGCGATGGCCATCGGTACGGCGGGTTACACGGCCATGCTTGCGGTTCTGGCGCTCGAGGATCACGGCGTCACTCCCGACAAGGGACCGGTGCTCGTCACCGGCGCGGCGGGCGGAGTCGGCAGCGTCGCGATCGCGCTGCTAGCGAAGCTCGGCTTTCGGGTCATTGCCTCCACCGGTCGCAGCGGTGAGGCGGACTATCTGCATGGGCTCGGGGCGACGGAGGTCATCGACCGGGCCGAGCTGTCGTCGGCGCGCGGCGCGCTGGGCAAGGAGCGCTGGGCCGGGGCGATCGACGTTGCCGGATCGCACACGCTCGCCAACGTTCTCGCCATGACTCAATACGGCGGCTGCGTCGCCGCGACTGGCCTCGCGCAAGGTCTCGACCTGCCGATGTCGGTCGCGCCGTTCATCCTGCGCGGCATCACACTTGCCGGGATCGACAGCGTCATGGCGCCGAAATCGAAGCGCGTGCGGGCATGGGCGAGGCTCGCAACCGACCTCGACCGCGGCAAGCTCGCGGCGATGACGGAAACGCGGCCGCTTCTGGACGTGACCGCCCTGGCGCCGGAAATTCTCGCGGGCAAGGTGCGCGGGCGCGTCGTGCTCGAGGTCGAGTAGTTAGCGGCCCTTGAAGCGCGGTTTGCGCTTCTCTTTGAAGGCCAGGCGTCCTTCCGCGTAATCCTCGCTCGCGAAGCAGGCTTCGACCGCCGCGTCGAGCGCCGCGATGTCTGGCGTCTGCGGGTTGCGCGTCAGCTCATCGATGGTGCGTTTGGCGGCACGCACGGTGAGCGGCGCGTTGGCGGCAATGTCGCCAGCGAGAGACCGCGTCGTCTGCTCCAGCGCCTCAGCCGTCACCACAGTATTGACGAGGCCCATGGCGAGCGCCTCTGCAACTTTGAAGCGCCGTCCCGTGAACAGCATCTCCTTTGCCCGGGCCGGCGGGACGGCGGCGAGCAGGGGCCGCACCCACCGCGCATTGTAGCCGAGCCCGAGCTTGGCGGCGGGGATGGCGAATTCGGCCGCCTCGTCGGCGATGCGGATGTCGGTGCACAGGGCGATGGCGAGCCCGCCCCCGAGGCAGAAGCCGTGGATCATCGAGATCGTCGGCTTGGTGCAGCCGCTCAGCGCGTGAAAGGCCGCGTCGTTCAAGGCGTCGTAGGCTGCCGCAGCGTCGCCGGCGCGGGCGCTATCGAATTCCGAGATATCGGCACCGGCTGAGAAGGCACGGGAGCCGGCGCCACGCAACACGATCACGCGGATATCCGGGTCTGCCTCGGCTGCCGCCAGCACCTCCGGCACGGCCTTCCACATGCCGGCGGTGAAGGCGTTCATGCGGGTGGGATTGCTGGCGATGACGAAGCCGATGTCGCCGTCGCGCTCCAGGCGCAGCTCCGGTGTGTCTGACGGCATACCCTGCATGGAAATTCCTTCTCTGCGCTCGCGGCTTATAGAGCAGCGAACGCCATTCGGCCGCAATCGGGCAGGTCGTCTCAAGCGAAATGACGTGCGACCCCTGGGACAGCCGCTTGAAAAAAGTTATGGAGGTGGAGGGCGTTGACGCCGCCACGGCATATTTGTACGCCCATCTGAGCCGGAATGCGGACCGGCTGAGCGGTACGCGCCTGACGCGCGGGGAGTTCGACAATGGCAACCAAGACGCGGACGGCGGCCGACGGCAAAGTCCAGGCCTACGATCCCATTTGGTCGGAGATCCGCCGCGAGGCGGCAAGCGCGATGACCGCCGAGCCGGCGCTCGGCAGCTTCATCTATGCAACCTTGCTCAGCCACGATCGGCTGGAGGACGCCATCTGCCATCGGCTCGCCCAGCGCCTCGCGCACTCCGAGGTCGACGGCGTGCTCATCAATCAGACGTTTCAAGGCGTGCTCGAAAAGCGCCCTGAGCTCGGCGGCATCTTCCGCGCCGATCTCGCCGCCGTGTTCGATCGCGACCCGGCGTGCAACCGCTATATCGACCCGCTGCTCTACTTCAAAGGCTTCCACGCCCTCGTGACGCATCGCTTCGCCAACGCGCTGTGGCACGACGGCCGGCGCGACTTCGCGCTGTTCCTGCAGAGCCAGTCGTCGCGCACCTTCAACGTCGACATCCACCCAGCCGCCAAGTTCGGCCAGGGGATCATGCTCGACCACGCGACCGGCATCGTCGTCGGCGAGACGGCGGTTGTCGGCAACAACTGCTCGTTCCTGCATGGCGTGACGCTCGGCGGCAGCGGCAAGGAAACGGGCGACCGGCATCCGAAGATCGGCGAGAGCGTGCTCATCGGCGCGGGCGCCAAGGTGCTCGGCAACATCACCGTCGGCGACGGCTCGCGCGTGGCTGCCGGCAGCGTCGTGCTGGCGGCCGTGCCGGCGCACGTGACCGTGGCGGGCGTCCCGGCGAAGATCGTCGGCTCCGCCGGCTGCGCCGAGCCCGCGCTCGAAATGGAACAGACCTGGGTCGACGATTTCGGCGGCCTGTGAAAAAAGCCTGATAGCCAACAACCGCGGCGGCCACCGGCTGCTGCCCAAGGAGATGCTCGTGGACCCCAAGGAAGTTGCTCGCCTGCAGGCGTATCTGCGCAAGACGTTCGGCACGCCCTCGCTGGAGGTGCGCGCCCGCCCGAAGAAGAAGGACAGCGCCGAAGTCTTCGTCAACGGCGAGTTCATCGCGGTCCTGTTCCGCGAGGAGGACGAGGGCGAGACATCCTACCAGTTCCAGATGGCGATCCTCGACGTCGACCTCGAGCCGGTGTGATCGCGCATGCCGCTCTATGAGCTGGACGGCGTCGCCGTCGAGACGCCGGGCGAGGGCCGCTACTGGGTCGCGCCGACCGCGGTGCTCATCGGCCAGGTGATCCTCGAGGACGAGGCGAGCGTGTGGTTCGGCAGCGTGCTGCGCGGCGACAACGAGCCCATTCGCGTCGGTGCGCGCTCGAACGTGCAGGAAGGGTGCGTGATGCACACCGACCCGGGCTTTCCGCTCACCGTCGGCGAGGACTGCACCATCGGCCACATGGTGATGCTGCATGGCTGCACGATCGGCCGGGGCAGCCTGATCGGCATCGGCTCGATCATCCTCAACGGCGCGAACATCGGCGAGGAATGCCTAATCGGCGCCAATACACTGATCGCCGAGGGCAAGGAGATCCCGCCGCGCTCGATGGTGCTCGGTTCGCCGGGGAAGATCGTTCGCCAGCTTTCCGATGAGGACGTCAAGCGCTTCGGCGGGGCAGCCGGCCGCTACGTGAAAAACTGGAAGCGCTTCGCCGCGGGAATGAAGCCGCAGGCGTGAGCCGCCTGCGGGGTAGATGCCTTACTCGGCGCTCTGGTTCTCGAGACCCGACAGGGCGGTCGCGAGCGGGCCCTGGCGAGTGTCGAGGGCGACCCAAACCTTCGGGTTCAGATACGACTGGCGCATCACGAACTGGTAGGGCGTCTTGTTCCACATGCGCACGTCCTCGATCTTGTTGTCGAGGATGAAGTCGCCCTGCACGGTGCGGGCGGTGAGGACGGCGTGGCCCTCGCCTTTCTCGTCGCGCACGACGGTCATCAGCAGTGCGCTGACCGGCCAGCCCTTGGAAATTAGGTTGTGGCGCTTCTGCAGGGCGTAATCCTCGCAATCGCCGCGGGTGCGCGGCAGCGTCCAGTACTCGTTGACGCCGTAGACTTCGAGGTCGGTCGCCGGAGCGACGTCCTTGTTCACGGTGCGATTGATGTCGTCGAGCTCCTTGAGGCGCTCGGCGCTAGCGTCGAAACGGCTCTCCTGGCCGTGATCGCTCATGCATTCGGACTGATTGGCCTCGCAGAAGCGCACGAACCCATGCGGCGGCTGCGCGGGACCAAAGATGCGCATGAAGCTCGAGCCCTGCGCGGATGAGCGTTCGGCCTTATCGGGCTTCTCAATGTTGGACACGCCCTGGGCGCACACTGGCGTCGAAGCAAGCATGCCGGCGATAACGATAAGTGCGCTGTAGTGGACCCGCTGCATGGCCGAAAACCCCGTTACTCTTCCTCTCAAGCTACCCGACAGAACTCGAATTACGCTGAAACAACGTCCCCGGATTTGAAGCGAAAAACTCGCCGTTCCTTCATCTTCGTGGCGCAGGTCTTAAGGCCGCGCCGAACTCGCCGGCAGCGCGCAAACCCTCGTTAAAGAATTCCACCGCGATACCGCGCTCGTGGTGGCGCACGACTGTCGCGCGCCGCTTGTCGACCATCACCTCGGCGCCGAGCGGCGGTCGCGCCGGAGTGACGATTGCCGCGCCCGACATCGAGAGGTCGTGCAGCGGGCAGACCATGGTGCTCCCGTCCGGCAGAACGAGCAGGGCGGCTTCGTCCGCGGTGACGCGCGGATACTCGCGCTCCTCGCTCTCGGGAATTTCGGATTGCGCCGCCAGCCGCGGTATCTGCAAGGCAAGCTTGTCCCGCTTGCGCTGCGTGCCGCTGATCATCATGGCGAAGCTGCCGGGGAACAGACGAATGACCGTCCCCTCGATGCCACCTAGATGCATAAGGTAGACGATTAGTTTCTCGCCGACATGCAACGGGACAGGCGTCGTCATGGCGGCGCTTTCAACCGAGATGTCGATGAGGCGAGAGGGGTGATCGAGCTTGTCGGCGCGCATGAAGCGGCCAGGGAGGCTCAGAGCGTAACGCGGGTAGCGGCGCTTGTTCTGCCCCTCATATGCGGCATCGGCCAGTTCGGTGGGCCGATATGCATCCGTACTCGTTGACATAGCCGTCCCTGCGATTAGGCCGCCAACGGGCGGTCCCGCTATCCGCGAGCCAGGCCAAAACGCGTACGCTGAAGGCTCTGTTCCGCTTCTGACTATGCAGGGGGGGGGCTTAACGAACGGCTAATTGCCGCGTCATTTCTGTATCGATCGGCATGCGTGCCGATGATCCGCTTCAAAAATTCGGTAGTTGGAGATGCAGCTTGGAACGGGCGGTCAGGACTTCTCGAGGTCGCTTCTGCCGAGGCCACCCTCGAACACGCGGAACTGGCGGCGTTCGGAGCGAACCACGCGGGCGTGGCCGGAGGCGAGAAGCACCGGGATGTCACCGCGCACTCGGTCGCCGGACGCGAAGCTCGGAGCGCCGGCGGGCCAAACCAGCTCGTGTGCAATGATGCGCTTGGTGGCGAGCGGCAGCTCGCCGAGCCAGTGGGGTGGATCGAGGGGCACGAGCGCACCCAGCACGCGGTCGATGTCGTCGGCTGTATGCTTCAGAGGGAGCAACAGCACCTCGAAGGGTGTCGAGGGGCGTGCCGTGGCCGCCGCTTCCATGTGAATGGTTTCGATGGCGCCCTGCTTGGAGAGGGCCGCCATGTGGCGAACGAGGGCCAGGCGGTCGGATGCCGACCAACCGTCAAGGAAGTTCGTGCCCCGGAGTTCGCTACCGTAGATGTCGCATACGCTCGTGCCGGCGAGGCGGTAGCGATAGGTATCGGTATCGATGCGCTCGAGGATGAAAGTCGACGGCAAGAT
Source organism: Hyphomicrobium album (assembly GCF_009708035.1). Classification (NCBI taxonomy): domain Bacteria; kingdom Pseudomonadati; phylum Pseudomonadota; class Alphaproteobacteria; order Hyphomicrobiales; family Hyphomicrobiaceae; genus Hyphomicrobium; species Hyphomicrobium album. The sequence goes on along the minus strand of NZ_WMBQ01000001.1, from coordinate 499,980 downwards.
CGAGGAGATCCTCGCCGGCTCGATCTCGAACCGGCGCGGCGTCGCTCGGTCGCCACGGACCTTGTTCCAATAGGCCAGGAGCACCTGACAGGTCTTGTGTTTCAGATCCATGTGCCAGCCAGTTAGAGCCACGCCCCGTCGGGGCCCTTTAAATGGTCGTCCCGGATCGGGACAAAATCGGTCCGTTGATCCGGCTGTGGCTCTTCAGGAGCAGCATCCGTGCCAGCATTGACGGATCGTGACGGAGGCGGGACTTGCTGGGGCGGACAGCTCCCGTTAACTCTGCCCGCCTTGCGTGCGAGGCAGTGACGAGGTCCCAGTGAGCCGACATGAGCCAATGTTCAACGTGCCGGGCAGCGTGCTCGCGGTGCTCGGCGCGATGGTGGCCGTTCACCTCGTGCGGATGGGGCTGTCGCAGGATTGGGACATCTGGCTGACGTTGGCCCTGGCGTTCATCCCGACGCGCTACTCCGGGTTCGCCGCGGAGCTCCCGGGAGGAGACGTCGCTACGGTGACGTCATTTCTCACGCACACGCTTGTGCACGGGGATTGGCTGCATCTGGGTCTCAACGGCGCTTGGCTCCTCGCCTTCGGCGGAGCGGTCGCCAATCGCGTCGGAACGGTGCGCTTCCTCGCGCTGTTTGCGCTTTGCGCGGTCGTCGGCGCCGCGACGTTCCTGCTTTTCAATCAGGGTCAGATGGTGCCGATGGTCGGCGCATCGGGTGCGATCTCCGGCCTAATGGGCGCGACGATGCGATTCCTATTCACTGCAGTGGACGGGCGCGGTCTTGCCGCACTGCGGGAAGATCCGCGCTCGGCGCCGCTGATGCCACTCACCACGGCGCTCACCGATCAGCGGGTCGTGCTCGTCACGATCGTGTTTCTCTTCGCCAATATCTTAGCGGTTTTCGGCCTGGGAAGCGTGGGAACGAGTGGCATTGCCTGGGAGGCGCACATCGGTGGCTATTTCGCCGGTCTTTTGACGTTCGGATTTTTTGATGCACCGCAAACAGACAATCCATCCGGAACTGCCCGATTGCATTGAGCGTCTTGCGTCAACGGCGTGATTGCAGCACGATGACTCTCGCCGCCTCACCGCGGCCAAAGGCAGATGACTTTGCGTCGACTGCCGGGACGGCAACCTCGGGATCTGTACGCAGGGGTTTGACGTTTCCGGACTTCGGCTGTCAGAGCGCAGTGGGAGGAGATGCAAAATGAATATTGGGCAGATCTTGAAGGCGAAGGGGCGGGCGGTAGCGACGGCGCGCCCGGACGTGACGCTCCTGGAGATCGCCAGCAAGCTCGCGCAGAAAAAGATCGGCGCCATCGTCATTGTCGGCGACAACGGCGAGGTGGTGGGTATCGTCTCGGAGCGCGACGTGATCCGCAAGCTCGGCGAGCGTGGCCCCGCGGTGCTGTCCGAGCCCGTTTCCCAGAGCATGACCGCCAACGTCATCTCCTGCCAGGAGACCTCGACGCTGGACGAGCTCATGGAAGTGATGACCCAGGGCCGCTTCCGTCACGTTCCGGTCATCGAGGATGGAGCGCTGGTCGGGATCATCTCCATCGGCGACGTCGTGAAGAACCACATCGCCGAAGTGGAGATGGAAGTGACCGCCATGCGCGGCTACTTCGTCACTGGCTGACAGCCCCTAGTCACTAAGTCTCGTTAGACCTCAGGCCAGCGTCGGCACACCCGTATGCGCGCCCGGTGCAATCCGGCGCGCATCGATCTCGCGCTGCATTTCCGCGAGGTGCCGCTTGGTCGCCTCCTCGCCACGACGGATCAGCTCGTCGGCGCGGTGGAAGTCGAACAGCCCTATATCCGACAGACGCAGATTGATCATCGCATCGGGCGGGTCGCCGGCGAGGCGCGAGCGCGCGATGCGATCCTGCACGATGTTGAAGGCCTCCACCATCACGGTGGATATGCCGGGTGTCGCTTCGCTCTTGCCCAGGAGCTGTCGCTTCAGAAGACTGCGCATGCCGCTGCCGTTCTTGCCGGCGGGCTCCGGCTGCTCCTCGGCCTCCATATCGGGCTCGAGATGCGGGACAATCGTGCCGCGACCGCAGATGTCGAAGTTCAAGTTGACGGCGATCACGTAGCGCGCGCCGTGCGCACGGCAGACGGATACCGGGATGGGATTGACGAGCGCGCCGTCGAACAGCCAGCGGCCGTTGATCTTGACGGGGCGGAAAATGCCGGGAAGCGCGTAGGAGGCCCGCACGGCATCGGCGAGACGCCCGCGTGACAACCAGATCTCGTGCCCTGAGCCGAGCTCGGTGGCGACGGCGGTGAAGTGGCGATCGAGTTCCTCGATGTGCAACTCGCCCAGTTGACGCTCGAGGCGTTCGCACAGGCGCTGGCCGTTGATAAGGGCCGTGCCGGCGAAATTGAAATCGAGATAGCCGAAGATGCGGCGGCGCGTCAGCTCACGGGCGAATTCTTCCAGAGCATCGAGGTGACCGGCTGCGTGGCAGGCGCCGACGACAGCACCGATCGACGTTCCGGCGATGATGTCCGGCTTGATACCCGCCTCGTCGAGCGCCTTCAGGACACCGATATGGGCCCAGCCGCGCGCCGCGCCGCCACCCAACGCCAAACCGATCTTCGCCTTGGCCATGTCCTCACCTGTGCTGGTGTTCCGTCCGACCCCGTTTGCTTGCTTAACGCCTGGATGTGCATTTGGTGCCATGCGCGGCGACTCAGCACACCACCGCAAGTCGAAGCATACGCTACCAATATAGGTGGCCAAGATTAACCTTGCGCTATGACGCAACTGGTCTCGCACTGCGGCATGCACAAACGCACTGCAGCGACGAAACGTTCGCAATGCGATTAGGACTCGTTTCAGGCGTCGTCAGTATCGGGCGCGAGCGTCAATTGTGACGTCTCGCCAGCCGCGCCCTGGACGGGAACGAGCCGGTAAAAGCAACTGCGCCGCCCCGTGTGACACGCATGCCCGTCGCCCTCGACTGTGACACGCAACCAGATGACGTCCTGGTCGCAGTCGGTGCGCATTTCGACAATCTTAAATACGTTGCCGCTTTCGCCGCCCTTCTTCCAGAGCGCGGCGCGGGAGCGGCTCCAGAAATGGACGATGCCGGTCTCCATGCTGAGGCCCAGCGCCTCGGCGTTCATGAAAGCAAACATCAACACTTCGCCCGAGCGCGCGTCGGTGACGATCGCCGGGATGAGTCCGTCGGCGTCGAATTTGGGTCGGAAGTCGAGACCGCTCTCGACCTCGGCCTTGGAGCCGGGCGAGCGAAAGGCGTAGGTCTTCGTCGGAGCCATACAGAACCTGCTGAGTGAAGCGCGCTAGGCGCCGGGGCGCTCGCGTACGGCGTCGAGGAAGCGTCGGCGCCAGCTCTCGTCGTCGGCGAACACGCCGGTGAAGTGGGTCGTCTCCATGATCGCGCCGGGCTGATTGACGGCCCGCAGGGTCATGCACTGGTGGACGGCGCGGATCATCACCGCGACGCCCAACGGCGCCAGGCTCTGCTGGATGGTCTCGCCGATCTGAGCCGTGAGCGATTCCTGCACCTGCAACCGGCGGGCAAAAATGTCGACCACGCGGGCGAGCTTCGACAACCCGACCACCCGCTTGTTGGGCAGATAGGCGACGTGGGCGAGCCCGGTGAAGGGCGCGATGTGGTGCTCGCAGTGGCTCTCGAGCCGCACGTCGCGTAGGAGGATCATGTCGGAATAGCCCGAGACATCCTCGAAGGTGCGGGCGAGCTCGGACGCCGCGTCCTCCCGGTAGCCGCCGAACCGTTCCTCGAACGCCTCGACCACCCGCTTGGGCGTATTGGCGAGCCCGGAGCGTTCCGGGTCGTCGCCGGCCCAGGCGAGCAGGGTGCGCACGGCGTCCTCGGCCTCTTCGCGCGTCGGCGCGAGGCGTGGTGCCTTTTTGAGTTTGAGGCCCGGAATGTCGGTCACGAGGGCTCTCCTGCTTACGATTGTCGCCGGTTGCGGCTGTGCGGCAGACCGGGCGGGATGTGCGAGGCGCCCGGGTCGCCTATATTATCGGCACCCGCGCCTTGCTTGGGAAGGCCGAGGGCGTCAACCCAGCCACCGCACACAGGCGACAAATGGCCGATCTCAACGAGATCTACAACTCGAAGCTCCTGGAGCTGGCGGCACATATTCCGCATTCCGAGCGGCTGCCGGCCCCAGACGCGACCATTACCGCCCATTCGAAGCTGTGCGGGTCGACGGTGACCATCGACGTGTGCATGCGCGACGGCCGGGTGAGCGACTACGGGCAGACGGTGAAGGCGTGCCTGCTGGGCCAGGCGGCATGCGCGATCGTCGGGGCCAACATAGTGGGTGCAACCGTGGCCGAGCTGCGGGACGCCGCAGTCGCCATGCGCCGCATGCTGAAGGAGAACGGGGCGCCCCCGCAAGGCCGCTTTGCTGAGCTTGAGATCCTCGAGCCGGTGCGCCACTACAAGGCGCGGCATGGATCGGTGATGCTGGTGTTCGACGCGCTGGAGCGCGCTGTCGACGAGATCGAGGCGAAACGGGCCGGGGCGCGCGCCGACGCTGCCAGCGCCTGAGACTGTGGGGCAGTCATGGCGATTATCCGCGATCCCTTGAACCTCCCGGGGCGGCGCAAGACCATCTATCCGGCTGAGTTCGCGGCAGGCTTCGACAAGCGCATCAAACGCGCCTTGGGGGATGCCGGCGGCCTCACCCAATTCGGTGTGAACCTCACGACGCTGGAGCCGGGGGCCATGTCGGCGCTGCGCCACTGGCACAGGTACGAGGACGAGTGCGTCTTCGTGCTTGACGGCGAGGTCACGTTGATCACCGATGCCGGCGAGGACGTGCTGGGGCGGGGGATGGCGGCGACGTTCCCGGCCGGCGAGCCCAACGCACACCATCTCGTCAACCGCTCGAGCGAGCCGGCGACCTATCTCGAGATCGGAACGCGCTCGCCGGTGGAGGACGTCGTCTACCCCGACGTCGACCTGCGCTTTCAAAGGCGCGATGGCCGGGCTGGCTTCGTGCGCACGTCGGGCGAGCCTTACGAATGAGCGTTGCGGGCAGGCTGCTGAAGGCACCAATCCACCTCTACCGCTGGACGCTCAAACCCTACGTCGGCTGGAATTGCCGGCACCTGCCGACCTGCTCGGAGTACGCGCTGGCGGCGATCGACCAGAACGGTGCCTGGCGCGGGCTGTGGCTCACCATCTCCCGCTTGTCGCGCTGCCACCCGTACGGTACGCGGGGGCATGACCCCGTGCCCGATATCCGGGGCGAGCGGCATCCTCTGGCGCCCTGGCGGTATGGCCGCTGGCGCTGGGACGCGCCGCGAGCCGGCGAGGGGCGATAGCGAGACGCGATGCAGTGGTCCGATGAGGGCATCATCCTATCGGTGAAGGCCTACGGCGAGACCGCCGCGGTCGCGGAAATATTCACGCGCGCCCACGGACGCCACCTGGGCCTCGTGCACGGTGGCCGCTCGCGCCGCATGCGCCCGGTCCTGCAGACGGGCAACCATGTCGACGCGACCTGGAAGGCGCGGCTCGCCGAGCAGCTGGGGCATGTGACGGTCGAGCTGCGCAAGGGTTATGCGGCGCAGGCGATGGAGGACCCGCTCGCGCTCGCCGGACTGTCGTCGCTGTGCGCGCTGTCGCGGCTGCTGCCGGAGCGCGACCCGCACGCGGCGCTGTTCGAGGTGGCGCTGTTCGTGCTCGGCTATCTCGACGAGCCCGAGGTGTGGCCGGCACTGATGGTCCGCTGGGAGCTTGCCCTGCTCGAAGAGCTGGGCTTCGGGCTCGATCTCGTGGCGTGTGCGGCGACCGGGGCCAACGACAATCTGATCTACGTATCGCCGAAGTCGGGGCGGGCCGTGTCGGCCTCGGCGGGCGACGAGTACAAGGACCGGCTGCTGCGCCTGCCGGGCTTCCTGTTGAAAGGTCGACAAGGAGCGGCGACCAGCGCCGACGTCATCGACGGACTGGCGCTCACCGGCCATTTCCTCGAGACGCGGGTGCTGATCCCGCGCGGCGACGCCATGCCCGCGGCGCGCGTGCGGATGAAGGATCTGATCGTGCGGCGCGCGGCTGCAGCTGCCTAGTCGGCAGGCGCCGCCTCGGCGCGGCGTGGGTCGGGCGCCACCTCCACGGTCACGCCATCGGGTCCCGCCTTGACGGAATAGACCTGCCCGTCGCGTGCCTCGTAGCGTCCGGCGGCTTTGCCTTTGCCGCCGCCGACGATGTCGATCGTGCCCGGCATGCACGGCGTGTGGGTCATGTACTGTTCGCGCGCCAGGTCGTAGCGCTTGCCGGCGAATTCGTAGGCGACCGACTTGCTGCCGACGTTCTCCACCTTGAAGGCGTAGCGCTGCGTGCGCGGGCGCCCGAACAGCTGCACGGCGATGTAGCGCTGATCGTCGGGCGAGGCGCGCACCACGGCGACGCCGATGTCGGCCAGGTGCGGCAGCATCAGGTTGCGCAAGTGGCCGGGCGATCCCTCCCATCCTTGCATCGTGCGCCGGGCGAAATCCTGCGAGGAAAACCCGCCGCGGTAGTCGGCCATCGCCAGGTTCTCGGCGATCTGGCAGTAGGCGTAGCCCGACCTCTGCGCCCGCGTGGCCGGCGTCGTCTCGCCCAACGTGTGCGACAGCTCCCGCCCTTCGGCGAGAGTTTCGGCATAGGCGCGCGCCGCCTCGGCGAGCTTCGGGTTGGGACGCACCGTCGCTAAGTTATGCTTCTTGCGGAAGGCATTCGTCATTTCGACGATGGCCACTTCGGCGGCGGGGATGTCGGCGGTGATCGGCATGCGTGCGCCACCAGAGGCACAGGGAGCAACGCCGTCAGTCTCCCCGGAAACAGAGAGCGGCGCCAGGGCAAGCCGAGTGCGCGGTGAATAATCCGTGCTCCGCCGGGGCTTGCCGAGTAGCTTTCAGCGCTTGCCGCCGACCTCGACGGCAATGCCGGAGGCGGAGGATTTGAGGGTATAGAGCTGTCCGTCGGCCGCCTCATAGCGGGCGGCGACCGCCGGCTTCGCCCCGGTCGCGAACGCTATCGTTCCCGGCAGACACGCCGTGTGGGTGATGATCTCGCGCGGGGCGATGGCGTTGTCCTTGCCGCTGAAGGTGTAGGAGACCGCGCGCTCCGCCCGGTTCATGATCTTGAACGAGTACTTCGTCGCCTCGGGACGGGCGAACAGCTGCACGGCGATGTACTGCGGCTCTGTGGGCGAGCTGCGCACCACACCGACGCCCGTCTCGGTGACGAACGGCAGCAGCATGTTCTTGCGGTGGCCGGGCGAGTCCTCCCACCCTTGCACCGCGCGCTTGGCGTACTCGCCGGCGGTGAAGCCGCGCGTGTCGAGGATCGTCGCGAGGTTCTCGCCCACCTGGCAGTAGCGATAGCCGGCGGACGCGACGCGATCGGACGGCGTGGTCCCATCGGCAGTGTGCGACAGCGCCCGATAGCCGGTGAGCGTCGTGGCGTAGGCGCGCGCCGCGGCGGTGAGCTGCGGGTTCTGCCGCACCGGCGCGAGCTTGTTCTGCGCCCGGAAGGCGTTGGTCATTTCGATGATGGCGGCTTCCGCCGCCGGCAGATCGGGGAGCGCGGGCATCAGTGCCCCAATTCCGAAGTTCGCCGGAGTTTGCTGCCGGGACCTGGAGCGAACTTCGGAATTAGGAGGGGCACTGAGATCATCGATTGGCTAGTGTGATTCAGATCGAGAAATTCGCTCGGCCCTTCGCGACGCATGATGGCGAATTTCCCGATCATCACACTAGTCGTCGCCGTCGCGCGCTTCGACGTGAAACTTGTGCAGCACGCGATGGAAAATCGGCGCCAGCACGAAGCCGGTGGCGATGACGATGATGAGCCCGGAGAAGATCGCGTAGCAGCCGGCGAACACCTTGCCGGCTTCCGTCTTCAGCTCGGCCGCCGGTCCCATGCCGGACAGGATCATCGAGGCGTTGAGGAAGGCATCGGTGAGGTTCATGCCCTCGAAGTGGGCGTAGCCGGCGATGCCGATGGCCAAGCCGAACGCGGTCAGCGCCAGCCACAGGCCGATGGCCCGGGCCAGCCGCTCGGCGAACACCAGGCGCGGCGCCACCTTGTGATGGCGCTTTTCGAAACTGGTCAGGCTGGCGATAATGGTGGGTCTCTGCTGCACCGGGCGAATGTAAGCGCGCCGCGGCGGTTCAACAATGCGCGTCGCGCCTATACCGGGCGCCTGTCCGCAACCCTATATTGAGGAGTGCGGCGGCATATCTGCCGCTGATCTCACCCAAAAGGTCCGCCCATGAGCCGCGCCTTCGTGAAGGAGCAGGAGAGTGTCGAGGAGCTGCCGGAGCGCCTGATCTCCGAGCACGCAAACCTCGTGACGCCCGCTGGCCTCAAGCACATCGAGGCCGAGGTGGCGCGCTATGACGCGGCACATGCGGCAGCGCAGGCCGAGGGCGATCGCGAGGCGATGGCGGCGACGGCGCGCGAGCTGCGCTACTGGAGCACGCGGCTCGGCACGGCGGAGTTGGTGCGCGTGCCGGCGGACGGCGACCACGTGCACTTCGGCTCCACGGTGACCATCGAGCGCGAGGACGGCCGGCGGCAGACGTATCGCATCGTCGGCGAGGACGAGGCCGACCCGGCGAAGGGCTCGGTCTCCTTCGTATCGCCCCTGGCCCGGTCGCTCGTCGGCAAGGCGGTGGGCGACACTGTCAAGGTCGCCGGCACCGACGCCGAGATCACGGAGATAGAGTAATCCGCCTCCAGTACAATTCCGGGCATGTAGATGCACCACAAATCGAGTGCTTGACGTGTGTTATGCCGTTGTTTACACCGAGCCACATGGCAAGTGGGCAAAACAAGCTTCAGGCGCTCGATGAATCCCAAGCATTCTCGGATGGGAAGACCTCTGCAGTACGTTGCGAAAGCGCCGAAGAACTCTCTACTCTTTCGTCGTTGATCGAGGCGACATCGCCGAGCTACCTCACCTCGCTGGAAGCGCTGACGTCGTTGAACTCGATCACGGCGCTGGGAGGGCTGACGTCGCGCAGCGTGCTCACCTCGCTTGAAGCGCTGACGTCGTCGGGCTTGCTCTCCACGCCGGAAGTGCCGACGACCCCCAGCTACCTCACCTCGCTGGAAGCGCTGACGTCGTTGGACTCGATCACGGCGCTGGGAGGGCTGACGTCGCGCAGCGTGCTCGCCTCGCTGGAAGCGCTGACGTCGTCGAGCTCGCTTACCTCATGCGCGCGCTCGGAGCTGACCGAATTTGCCGCGTCGTTGTTCCAAGACTGCGATACTTCGCTGGTCTGTGATGACAGGGGTGGCCCCAACTGCGAAAGTGACAGGCCACCGACAGAAGGCGACTACGTATACGCGTGGCGAGCCGATGGCCGCCAAGTTGTTCCAGAATTTGCAAGCCAACTAGTCGCCGTTCAGCTCGAAAAGTACGTCAAAGCCAAGAGGCTGGACTCCCAGCGCCATTTTTGGCGCTTCCTCGAGTGCGTCGATGCTCGATGGGAGGTTCTAGAATCTGACGTTTGGCAAGGCATCCGAGCGGCGAACGCCATTTCCTGGGATGATGACGCGGTTTACGACGTCTCTCAACGTGCCCTCCGACGCATTTGGCAGAGGACGATCGAAGAGTTCTCCAGCGTTGGGTCGGTCTTATCCGCCTCAAAGTTCTGCGGTTTGCTTCGCGATAAATTGCGCGAAGGGGTCCTTGGGTTATCCACCGTATCGCTGCGCCCCCGACGAGCTAAGGGGCATACCTGCGCGCCTTCGACGAGCGTCCAAATTCGGACATTCGCCATCCTGAGCGGAACGCCACCTCCGTCTGAACCTGCATGCAGTTTGCAGCGCAGATTTGGACCTACAATTGGAGATGGCAATGGCTCAGTTTCTCGATTTACGGACAGAACAGGTTTACCTCACGCGCTTCCATCAAAAGCTGACCGGCAAGGTGTGCGTGGCGGCTCACGAGGTCATGCATTTGCTAATTGCGGCGCGCAGCCTGCAAGACGTGGGTGTTATCGGGCGGATTCACCGGCTGAAGGTTGCACGTTTTGGACTGCACGCCGAGGGGCGCTGGTTCGTGACGTTCGTCTGGGACGACCTCTCAGGAGCGCATTCACTGCTACTGGAGCGTTTGAAAATCGGGAGCTAAGGCATGTCAAATCGCGGCAGGCTAGCGCCGCCAATTTCACCTGGACACGTGTTGCGCACGAGAATTCTTCGCGACACCAACATTACGCAGGAGGAGTTGGCTGAAGCGATTGGCGTCTCGCGATTTTCCATCAACCAAGTCATGAACGGGCGAAGGGCGGTGACGGCAGAAATGGCCCTACGCTTGGCACACGCTACAAGCACGACGCCGGAGTTCTGGCTAAATCTACAGCGTGACGTCGACCTCTATAACGCTCACTTGAAGATCGGCGCGGAGCTAAAGAAGCTCACGGTCGTCCGGAAACCGAAGTCTGAGGATGAGCTATTCGCGAAATAGGGAGCGATTCAGAGGCTAGCTGCCTTGGCCGATGGGGAAGGTGCGCTGCCAGGCGCCGCCGCCGGAATCGCGCGCGCTGATCGACAGCGTCTCCGCGCCGTTGGTGCGGTAGTCGAAGTCGATCACCGGGTCCTGCGCCATGGTCATCGAGCCCTGCATGGCGAACACGCGCTCCTCGCCCTGGCGTACCTCCAGGTCGGTGATGATGCGCAGCGGCACGTAGAGCAGCGTCAGCTGGTCGAGCACCATGCCGGTGTGGTTGGGGTGCATGACCTTGAGGCGGGCGCGCGGCTCGATTTGCGTCGCCTCCGCCTGCTTCGACAGCGGCTCGAGGCTCATCTTGCCCATGCTGGCGGCGATCTGCTCCGGGCTGCCCGAGGGCGGTGCCGAGCAGGCCGCCTGGCCGCCGGCGAAGCGCACGAAGCGCTCGGCCATGTAGAGCTTGCCGTCGGACGCCTCGACGATGGCGCGCACGTCCGTTCCGGCGTTGAGGCGCAGCTTGGTGGCCAGGTGGAAGTGCTCGCGCGTGCCGCCGATGTCGAAGCGCGCGGCGACGGGCGAGGGGTTCTCGTCGACGATCAGGGTGACGGCGCGGACGCTGCGGCCGTCGGCGAACTTGGCCTCGACCTCGATGGGCACGGCGCGCTGGTCGAGCGGGCGGAAGGGAGCGGTGAGGACGACCGCGTCACCGGCGGGCTCGATGGTGCGACCGGCGAATACTCCGGCGCGGATCTCGTCCCACGCCTTGCCGGCTTTGGCCTGCGGCGCAGCCGCGAGGCTGGATAGGCTCACGGCGACGGCAACGGCGAGCATCGGGACGGCGCGGCGCATGAGGCGATTCCTCGTTCTTCTATGCGCGGGGAGTATGCCTTCCCGCGGGAATTGCCACAATGGCCCGAACACGGAGGATGGGATTGGCGGTGCGCTTTCGCAGCGGGCGGTGCGGTCGATGCAACGCGTGACCGAAAACGAACGTCGGGCCAAGACGTTACGGCCCCGCCGGCGCGTTGCCTGGGGTTGAAGAGAGCAAAGCTGACCCAGCTACGGGCATTGAGGCCCGGGGAGCGCGCTGGCCACGAGCACGCTCAGCACGCGCGTCACCAGCAGCTGGGGATCGGCCGGCTTGGACACGATCTCCCATTTGTTGCACTCGCCCTCGACGTTGGTATAGCCACTGTAAATGACGAACGGAATTTTCCGCGCCGTCAATTGGTGACACAAGTCATCGGCCGTCCCGCCCTGCAGCCGGTAATCGAGGATCGAAGCAGTGATCGGCTCCGCGGCCAGCAGAGCCAGCGCCTCCTGGACCGACCGCGCCGCCAGCACACGCGCGCCTACTTCCTCAAGTATCCGCTGGATTTCGAGCAGAATGAAAGGTTCGTCCTCGACGACGAGGATCGTCTGCGCGTCTAAGCGGTCGGTTGACATTGGATTAGGCCTCCACGCGTCGGGAGCCACCGGCTTTCACCCCAACGGCTTCCCCAAAGTCGACGATGATGGTCGTGAGCCCAGATAGACAGGGCATTGTGGGTACCTTCGGGTGCGCGACGCGGTCGCGCTACCGCAGGAGCGGGTCATTTGGACCCCGCAGTTCCAAGCGACAGTACCACAAGCGCTGCAACGACTGACCCAAATGCGGGCCCGCTTGAGCATATGTGGTGGGTGGGTACGTCAGCGTGGACTGAGGCCGTTTGCTCGGACTGTAGCAACTTCGCGTTCCGCGATGAGCTTCAAGAGCTCATTGATGCGTTGGGTGCGCGCATCGAGGGCCGCAATATTGGCGCGAAGCCTCATCTCGGCCCCGATATCCGTAATCCATTTTGAAAGCTCAGTTGGCATCGGAGGGGGCGCCTTTCGTTAGGCCTAAGCCCCACCTGGGCAATAGGTTCCGCTGAAAGTCCGAAAACGCACATTCGCTCAAATTAGGTAATTCCCAAGTAGGGCGGCCCTGCACTAGGCGGCGCTGACGCTGCCGGGCGCGATGTCGGTCAGGCATTGACGACGCGTGGCGCTTCCAGCGGGTCCGCATCGGCATCCGGCGATTGCGCAGGAGTGGCGCGCTCGACCGGCCGCTTGATCAGCGCGACGAGGGTGTAGCTGATGATCAGCAGCAGGAACCAAGAGCCGAACTTGCCGGCGCTCACCAGCGACCAGACACTTCGCTGGTTCGGATAGAGCCACGTCCGCGTGAACGTCCCGACGTTCTCGGCGATCCAGATGAATGCCGTCACGAGCAACAGTCCCAGCAACAGCGGCATCCACCGGTAGGTTTGCCAGTTGACGAAGTAGACGCGCGTGCGCGCGAACAGGACGCCAGCCGCAATGAATAGGACCGAGCGCGCATCGGGCAGGTAGTGGTGCGCAAAGAAATTGGCGTAGATCGCGACGCTCAGGGCGGCGAGCCAGGCGATCGGCGGATGCGCCCTGAACTCGAAGTGGAAGAGGGTCCACGCGCGGCACAGATAGCTGCCGATACACGAGTACATGAAGCCGGAGAACAGCGGCACGCCGGCAATGCGGAAGAAGCTCTCCTCCGGATAGATCCAGGAGCCGGCCGAGGTCTTGAAGATCTCCATCACCGTTCCGACGACGTGGTAGGCGGCGATGACCTTGGCCTCCTCGATCGTCTCCAGCCCGAAGCCGAGCAGCGACACCTGCAGGAAGAGCGCCGCGAGGAAGAGAAAGTCGTAGCGCGCCAATGCCGCGTCGTGCGGATAGAAGAAATACGTCCCAAGCAACAGCGACAGCATCAGCGCGCCGAACAGGCACGCCCATGCCTGCTTCATGCCGAAGCGGAGAAATTCGTAGATTGCCGCCGTCGCGGGGCGGCGGCTCATGTGCGCGGCGACGTGCGACTCCGCCGCCACGAACTGGCGCAGCACGGGCCATGCGGATGCGCCGCTTCGCTCTATCGTGGTGTCTGGCAAAGGATGCTCTGGCAGGAGGCCGTTGGTTCGGCCGAGACTGCGGATCGAGTGTGCCGAAAGTTCGGCCGTGCCTCCGCGGCGGCAGGATCGGGGCTATCCGACAGCAAAGGGCGGGCACCAAGGCCCGCCGCCGGCTAAGTGTCGTCGATCTCGATTAGGCGCAGCTTTCCATCGGTTCCGAGTTCGAGGTCGGCGGAGACGGAACCTGCATCGTCGTCGTCGATGGTGATTTCCACGATTCCGTCGGGCCGAAATGTTGCGCTGGCCAGCCGCGGGGCGTCGGCCTTGCCGAAGTCCGGATTGGCCTCCTGGACGAGGTGTGCGCCCGATGCAACCTGTGCCGCGAGCCCGGGGATTACCTCGCGTGCGCGCGCGAGCGCCGGCGCGAAGTTCCCTGACGGATCGGCAAAGAGGGAACAGCTCGGTCCATACTCGCTGGTTTCGTTGTAGTGCGCTGGCCGCTCCGGTCTGAACGTGAACGTTCCGAGCACTCGATCATCGAGGATGAGCGGCAGCGCGCTCCCCAGGATCGCGCCGGGCTCTGCCGGCCCCACAACGTCCAGCGGGGCACGACCGACGAGCTTGTCTAACCCCCGCGCGATTTCGGCTTTCGAAAATCCCGGCGGTCCGAACGCGCCATCGGCGATGACTCGAAAAAGCTCATCGCCGGTTGTCGTGACGTCGACGCCGCCCGCGCGAATGATAAAGGTGCTTCCCTTTGCGGAGATGGCATCGATCCACGTCCCCTCAGGTAGGGTGAATTCGTGCCACGACAGCGTGCCGCTCGGGTCGCGCCGAAGGAGCACAAGGGCTGTCCGCGCCGATGTGCCGGGCCAGGGGTTGCGATCGGGTTGCGCCGAGTAGGCGTACCAGCGCCCTTCGCGCTCGGCGCCGAACTGGTTACGAGCCACCAGCACATATTGGCGATCTGCCGTCGCCGCGCGCGCCGGATCGGCGGCGAGGTAGGCGTCGAGCGGCGCGGTCTCGCCAGCCTCGGCCTTCGCCAGGAGTTGAAAGAGCGCGGTCCCGTAATCTGGATTGTCCGTCATTTGCAAACCCGAGTGGGGGGACATTTGTTGGCAAGAGATAGCGGCTTAGGAAGTCTGCACAACCCAAAAGCGGACCACGCGCGGCGGGCTTGCAAACTTCTGCGCTGCACTATCAGTCGGAATCTTAATGGGGTTGGATGACATTCGGGGATCGCTTGACCGTGGCTTAGCGCAAGGGAAGACGATGCCCAGCGACATACATCCGGTAGCCGAGCCAGTCGCCGGCCCCTACCTGTACCGCCGCCGGAGCGGTCGGCGGGTGCGATCATGCCCGGTCGAGGATCATCCCTTGCAGGAAAGGTCGCGATCGTCACCGGCGCCGCGCGTGGAATCGGCCGCGCTATCGCCGTCGAGTTTGCGGCAAACGGCGCCGACGTCGTTGCGCTCGACATCGCCGGGCCGGTGAGCCCGACCGCTGATGCGATCCCCGCGACGGAAGCGGAGCTCGCCGAAACCGTTGCCGGCATCCAGCACTACGGCCGCCGCGCCATGGCGATCAAAGCCGATATTCGCGACATCGCCGCGCTTCGCCGGATCGCCGATCAGGTCGAGGCCGCCTATGGCAAGATCGACATCGTCGTAGCCAACGCTGCCATACAGGGCTGGAAGCCGCTGATGGAAATGGAGGACAACGATTGGCACGACCAGATCGAGAATAATCTCAACGGTACCGCCAACACCGTTCGCGCCTTCGGTCCGAAGATGGCCGCGCGCAAGAAGGGCCGGTTGATCTTGCTTGCGTCCATGCAGGGACGCATGGGTACGAAGGACGGTGCCGCCTACTCGGCGTCGAAGTGGGGCATCCTCGGCCTGATGAAGTCCGCGGCGTTGGAGCTCGGTGCCTACAATATTACCGTCAACGCCATCCTGCCCGGTCTGGTCGGTACCGCGCTCACTCACAACGAGCAGCGCTACCGCGCGGCGATCGCGCAATCGAACCGACCATCACCCGCATATCCAACGGCGCAGGAGGCCTGGGACGCGCGAGCCCCGACCGTCCCGCTGCAAGTTGGCTGGCTGCAGCCGGAAGACATCTCCCCTGTCGCTGTCTTCCTTGCCTCAGACGCGGCGGCACTTGTGACGGGAGCAGAGTTCGCCGCGACGGGAGGCGACGCGGCCAAGGTCAGCTGACCTGAGTTCGTGCGGCCGGGCGTGATCCCGAGACAGCCGCCGAAAGGCGCTGAGGTCGGAGGGCATACGGTCGAGGTGCCGCGCACGGATGACGAGCTCGCCGCCCGTCTCCAGGATGGGGACGGCGGTTATCAGGTTCTCGGTAATCCTAAGATCTTTGTTGCCGAGGCGCGCAACGGCCAGCCAACAGTCGGACGGCGAGTGCGACCGATGGTATAGTTCCGGCTTGAGTGCGCATCACGATTCAAATTGGCAGATTTCCTGCGTTCCGTTCCTGTTGATTTAATGGGGATATTGCAATGAGCCTTACGGAAACCGAGGTGAAGACCCTCGCGGTTGGCAAAGAAGCTGGATCAATCGAAGGCGTCTGGGGGCCAAACACCCTGTCCGGGGACGCGATTTGGGAGGTCTGGGTTCTCGATGAGGGCGAATTCAAGACGAGATTTGTTCTTGAGCAAGTCGGAGGACCTCCGCTCTATTTTTCGGGCTTTGAGCAGCTTTGCATGCACCTGCATCAGCGTCTGGAGTCTAGCCGCAAGGAACGGCTGGACACCTACGTCAAGTTGGCAACGCTAGGGGTCGCCGCGTTCGTGTTCATCGCCACGGTGTCTACTCTCTTGTATCTCGTGGTGCGATCGGCGGATGTGCCCTCATTGCTGTTGACGGCTATCTTGGGTGTGGTCGCAAGTGGCTCGGCGTTATTCTTCGGCCAGTGGATTGGGTGGGGCCCTTCCGGCTCGACGTCTGGGCAACGCTGACCCGCGTCTAGTGATCGGGCATCCGCGCTATCGCGAGACACCGGCGAAAGTCGATGAGGTCAGACAGCATACGGTCGAGCTGATACCTCCTGCGTGACGCCCCACGACGTTGCGAGACCGGCTGCATCAGCCGCCCGTCAGAACAGCGCGGCAGTGGCGCGCCCGACGTCGGCGATCGCTGCGTTCCGCACATCAATCGGCGCTTCCGTGTCCGCCAGATAGACGGCGATGACGATGGGCGGATGATCCGGTGGCCAGACGATGGCGACGTCGTTCGTCGCGCCGCGGGCGCCCGTGCCCGTCTTGTCGCCGACGCGCCAGTCCGCGGGCAGCCCGGCTCTCAGGCGCGCACCACCGGTCGTGTTGGCCGTGAGCCAGCCGATGAGCAGCTTCTCTGAGCTTTTCGACAGGACGTTGCCAAGCAAGATGCGCTGCAGCGTGTAAGCCATCGCGCGTGGCGTGGTCCCATCGCGCGGGTCGCCGGGTGGCACCTCGTTGAGCGCCGGCTCGGTGCGGTCGAGGCGTGTCGCTGCGTCGCCGAGCGTACGCAGCCATTGGGTGAGCGCCTCCGGGCCGCCGAAGCTCGCCAGCATCAGATTGCCAGCCGTGTTGTCGCTCTGGGTGATGGCGGCGGTGCAGAGCTCCGCCATGGTCATGCCCTCAGCACCGGCGCGATCTTTCGTAACGGGCGAATATTCAACGACGTCGTTCGCGCTGAAGACGACGCGCCGGTCGAGTTTCTCCTCGCCGCTGTCGACCCGCTGCAGCACCAGCGCTGCGGCCAGCACCTTGAACGTGCTGCACAGGGGAAAGCGTTCGAATTCGCGCCGGCCAAAAAGCTCTCCCGTCTTCGTATCGAGAATGGCAACCCCGAGACGGCCCTGCGCGGCAGCTTCGATCTCGGCGAGCCGGGCATTGAGGTCGATCGGTGAAGGCTCTGCCCCGGCCTCCGTGACGTGCAAGACAGCGATGGCTAGAGCACTCGATAGAACCGAGCGCCGCGAGATCAGTGCAGACATTTCTTCTCCTCAGAACGACAACGGCCGGGAGCATAGCCACCGGCGATCGGGCTGAAGTGGCAAATGCGACGTGAACTCCGCGGCGGCGCGGTCGCAGTCGTGCACTGAGGTGCTGGGGGTTGG
Source organism: Hyphomicrobium album (assembly GCF_009708035.1). Lineage (NCBI taxonomy): Bacteria > Pseudomonadati > Pseudomonadota > Alphaproteobacteria > Hyphomicrobiales > Hyphomicrobiaceae > Hyphomicrobium > Hyphomicrobium album. The sequence continues at coordinate 482,493 of NZ_WMBQ01000001.1, read as the reverse complement.
TTTAGGCCAGGAATTGTCCGCTCTAGACCAGGACCGGATTTCGTTACGATTCCGCTCGGCCTTCGGGACCCAAATCATGACCAGTGGACGTTTCCGGGAAGATGCCTCGCATCGTGCGAGTGCGCGAGGTGCAATGCTCGTTCGTGAGCAAGCTCAAAGTCGCGCGCCAGCACAGTTGCCGGTATGCGGTCGCGGAAGAAGTTCGCCCATGCGAACTCGCTGAAGGGGATGGACGTCTTCTTGAATCCGCCGGCCTCCCTCACCGACCAAGCTAGATCGCGATAGCGATCGCATTGGAGTTGATCGAGCGTCGCGGGTAGGCGCGTCGGGCAGATCTTCCGGCCCTGGGCATCATAAGCATGAAGCCAACCGAGTGCTGCCATCGCATGAAGGAAGGCGCGCTTCGGCATGTCGGACAGATCGCCAACGACGCGCACGAATACCTCATCGACCTCGCTCTGCCAAAGAGCCAGGCTCAGATGATGGTGGTCGATGATGTAATAGTCTTCCCCCGGTCCGAGCACAGCGGGGACGGGCCGCCTCTCAAGGAATCGGCGCAGCTTCCGCGAACTCTCGGCGTGGCGCTCGATCTTGCGGCGCTTCACTTCGACGGATCGCATGCCAACGGCCATCTGCGTCGGGCGGACCTCGGCAAGCGGTACGGGCTCTCGCCAATCAGGTTCCTCATTCCCAGTGAGGAAGAGGCAGGCGCTTCGCCTGACATTCCAGGCAAGTGAAAGTGGAGTACCGTTCCGTCTACGCATTTTCGACAGCATTAGTCCCCGAGGTGCGGCGGCTCCAAGGGTTCATCATTTTGTCATGGTGGTTAAATTTGCGTTACCTGCTGGCGCGGGTTTGACCCCTGCACGCGGCCGCGGCTACGCGCGGCTGCATGCGTGTGCTCTGTCGCCGGAAAACGAGTGGAGTTTGCGCGACCGCGGGTGCCCCGGCTCGGCGCTTGCGCGCCGCCCCGGGGCTAACGGCCTAGTTGTCCAGGAACGAGCGGAGCTTGCGCGAGCGGCTCGGGTGCTTCAGCTTGCGCAGCGCCTTCGCCTCGATCTGGCGGATGCGCTCGCGCGTCACCGAGAACTGCTGGCCGACTTCCTCCAGCGTGTGGTCGGTATTCATGCCGATGCCGAAGCGCATGCGCAGCACCCGCTCCTCGCGCGGGGTGAGCGAGGCCAAGACGCGCGTCGTCGTCTCGCGCAGGTTCGACTGGATCGCCGCATCGATGGGCAGCACCGCGTTGCGGTCCTCGATGAAGTCGCCGAGGTGCGAATCCTCCTCGTCGCCGATCGGGGTCTCGAGCGAGATCGGCTCCTTGGCGATCTTCAGGACCTTGCGCACCTTCTCCAGCGGCATCGCCAGCTTCTCAGCCAGCTCCTCCGGCGTCGGCTCGCGGCCGATCTCGTGCAGCATCTGGCGGCTCGTGCGCACAATCTTGTTGATCGTCTCGATCATGTGCACGGGAATGCGGATGGTGCGTGCCTGATCGGCGATCGAGCGGGTGATGGCCTGGCGGATCCACCACGTGGCGTAGGTCGAGAACTTGTAGCCGCGGCGGTATTCGAATTTGTCGACCGCCTTCATCAGGCCGATGTTGCCTTCCTGGATGAGGTCGAGGAACTGCAGGCCGCGGTTCGTGTACTTCTTGGCGATGGAGATGACGAGGCGCAGGTTCGCCTCCACCATTTCCTTCTTCGCCTGCCGGGCCTCGCGCTCGCCCTTCTGCACCGCCTTGACGATGCGGCGGAACTCGGGGATCTCAAGGCCGGTCTCGGAAGCCAGCGTGTGGATATCGCCGCGCAGCTTCTCGATGCGCATCTTCTCGTTCTTGACGAACGTGCCCCACTTGCGCCCCAGGCCGCCGACGCGGTCGAGCCAGGTCTGGTCGAGCTCGTTGCCGAAGTACTCGTCGATGAACGCCTGGCGCGGCACGCCGCAGCTTTCCGCCAGCCGCATCAGCTGGCCTTCCTGGCCAACGAGCTTCTTGTTGATGCCGTAGAGCTGCTCGACGAGGCTTTCGATACGGTTGTTGTTGAGCGACAGGCTCTTCACGTCGACGATGATCTCGTCGCGATGCTTGTCGTAGGCCTTCTGCTCCTTCTTGGAGCCCTGCTCGCCGGCGACCTGCTGCTCGAGCTTCTTGTCCTGCTGCTTTCTGAGCTTCTTGTAGGTGGACGCGATGCGGTCGAAGGTCTCCAGGACCTTCGGCTTCAGCTCGGCCTCCATGGCCGCGAGCGAGAGCGCGTTCTCGTAGTCGTCCTCATCGTCCATCTCGCCTTCGGGACGGTTCTCGCCACCCTCTTCGGCCTGGACTTCTTCTGGCTCCCCGCCACCGATGGCCGGCGGCGGTTGCTTGGCCTCGGGACCTTCGTAGGTGGCTTCGAGATCGATGATGTCGCGGAGCAGAATCTTCCCTTCGTTCAGCTCATCGCGCCAGATGATGATGGCCTGGAAGGTGAGGGGGCTTTCGCACAGGCCGGCAATCATCGCCTCGCGGCCGGCCTCGATGCGCTTGGCGATGGCGATTTCGCCCTCGCGCGACAGGAGCTCCACCGAGCCCATTTCGCGCAGGTACATGCGGACGGGGTCGTCGGTGCGCTCGGTCGGCTCGGAGCGGGTGCTGGTGGTGGTGACGGCCGACTGAGTGGCGATGGCGCGGCCACCTTCCTCCTCGTCCGGCTCGTCGGCGCCAGGGGCCTCCTGGGCCTCTTCGCCCTCGTCGGTCTCGACGACGTTGATGCCCATGTCGGACAGCATCGCCATCGTGTCCTCGATCTGCTCGGAGGACACTTCCTCCGACGGCAGCACCGAGTTCAGCTCGTCATAGGTGACGTAGCCGCGTGCCTTGGCCGTCTTGAGCAGCTTCTTGACCGCTTGATCGGAGAGATCCAGCAGCGGGCTATCCCGCTCCTGGCCTTCCGCGGCCTGCTTGTCCTGGTCCTCGTTCTTCGCCGCGGGCGCTGCCTTGCTGCGCGATCCGCCGGTGGAAGCTTTCGTTTTCAGGGCCTGTGCTTTCAAGGGCTCGTTCCCGCTCTAACAGCGCCAATTTCTATTGCGACATTCCGTCGCAGCCACTACGGCATCGATGCAACGCCTGGGTTTCCGCACGCAAAGCACCCACGGGCGTCCACCTATTTCCCCCGTCGACCTTGGTCTGCACCGCACGTGCAGGCCCGCTTCAAGCCGTCTCCTTGCCGCCGCTCGCAAGGGCCGCGCCAACCAAACGCTCAGTCTGCGGATACGGTCGGTTCGCTTGCCCGCGCAAGCAGACCCTGGATCTCGCAGATGCGCGCGAGCGCGTCCTCGGAGCCGTCCCGGTGATAAGCCTGGACGGCTGCTTCGAGCGACTTCTGCAAGCCGACCTGCCTCTCATGCAGCGCGAGGGTGTGGCGCCAGCCAGCTTCCACCTCGGCCCGCGGGGCTTCAGGCTCTGCGAAACGATCGCTTCTATGCGTAATGGAGCGCTCCACAAGGTTAACCACCTTGTCGAGGCTCGTCCCGCTCAATTGGGAGCGTAGACGGGCGCTGTCAAGACTATTCTCCACAGCTTGGCTTGCCAGGATGGCATCGCGCAGGCGGCCGAGGGGGAGGGAGACGAAGCCGAGCCCGGCAATCTCCTCGGCGTGCTCGTCGATCAGCCATGGATGACTGAGCAGTGTTTTCATAAGCAGGACCTCGAGCGGCGACGCGAACTCGGCGTGCGCAGTAAGCTCTGGGCTAGCCGCGCCGCGGCGAGGCGCCTGGGCCTGCGCGGCAGGGCCGAGGCGGGCGCGCTCGCGCAGGCGCCAATCGGGAGTGATGTTGTTGCGCCGGGCGCTTCCGCCGGCGCTGCGGCGCGGACCGTGCCCGCGCGCAATCTCGCGCACGACGGTGCGGTTCAGCGCCCACAGCGTCTCGCGCAGCTCGCTTTCGTAGTGAGTGCGCACCGCAGCGTCGCCGATTTTTGCGACCATGCCCTTGAGGCGCGCCTCGAAGGCGGCGCGCTGCTCAGGCGTCGACAGATCCTGCTCCTGCGCCTCGCGTTCCCACAGCACGTCGAACAGGGCGCGCGTCTTGCCGAGCTCGTCGGCGAAGGCTTGCGGTCCCTGCTGGCGGACGAGGTCGTCGGGATCCAGGCCCCCGGGAAGGAAGGCGAAACGCAGACTGAAGCCGGGCTTCAACAGCGGCAGCACGGTCTCGACGGCGCGGAACGCGGCCTTGCGGCCGGCGGCGTCGCCGTCGAAGCAGAGGATCGGCTCGTCCGCCATGCGCCACAGGAGCTTCACCTGCTCCTCTGTCAGCGCCGTGCCGAGCGGCGCGACCGTCTCCGCGAACCCCGCCTCGGCGAGCGCGATGACGTCCATGTAGCCTTCGACGGCGACGATGCGCGATTTCTCGTGCGCGGGGCCGCGGGCGCGGTGGGCGTTGAAGAGGTTCTGGCCTTTGTGAAAGAGGGGCGTGTCGGGCGAGTTCAAATACTTCGCCGGCTGGCTGGGATCGAGGGCGCGCGCACCAAAGGCGATCGTGCGCCCGCGCAGGTCGCTGATCGGGAAGGTGACGCGGTGACGGAAGCGATCGTAGGCGACGGGGATGTCGTCGCCACCGATCAGCATGCCGGACGCGATCATCTCCTCGACCTTGAACCCGGCGGCGGCGAGGTGATCGCGTAAGGCGGACTTGCTGTTTGGGGCGTAGCCAAGACGGAAGGCGGCGATGGTCTCGCGGCTCAGTCCGCGCTTTTCCAGGTAGCGGCGCGCCTCGGTGCCGGGGCCGGTCATCAGCGCCGCCTCGAAAAACGCCGCCGACGTCTCGACGATGCGATAGAGCCGCTCGCGCTCGTCCTCGCGCGCCTCGTCCCGCTGCGAGAGCTTCGGCATCGGCACGCCGGCTTCCTCGGCGAGGCGCTCGACCGCCTCGGGAAACGACAGGCCGTCGGTTTTCATCACGAAGCCGAAGATGTCGCCATGCTCGCCGGTGGCGAAGCAGTGGTAGAAGCCCTTCTGGTCGTTGACGGTGAAGGACGGGGTCTTCTCCATTTTGAAGGGAGAGAGACCCTTGTATTCGCGGCCCGCACGCTTCAGCGCTACCTTCCGCCCGACGACGGAGCTGACGCTCAGCCGCGCGCGGATTTCGTCCAGGAAGTTGGGCGGATAGCGCATGCGGTCTTTGGCCGTCCGAGCTGCGGAGCGAAACGTACCCCGTGAGTACGCGATTCGTGCAGCCCCCCGGCGACAGTCGCCGAATATCAAACGGTTATGGGCGTAATCCACAGGCCCGCAGGCGCTACTTCAGCAGTTCCTTGGTGAGGGCGCTGGCTTTGCCGAAATCCATCTGGCCCGCGTACTTGGCTTTGAGCGCGGCCATGACCTTGCCCATCTCCTTCGGACCGGCAGCGCCCGTCTCCTTGATTATTGCGGCAATGGCGGCCTTCGCCTCGTCGTCGCTCATCTGCTTGGGGAGATAGCCCTCGATGACCGTGATCTCGGCGGCTTCCTTGGCGGCGAGCTCCGGCCGTCCGCCGGCGTTGAACTGCTCGATGGAATCGCGGCGCTGCTTCACCATCTTGGCCAGCACCGAGAGGATGTCGGCGTCGGAAACCTTGTCCTTGCCGGACGGGCGCGCATCGATGTCGGCCGACTTGATGGCCGAATTGATGAGGCGGAGCGTGCCGACGCGGTCCTTCTCGCCGGCCTTCATCGCCGTCTTCAGGTCGTCGTTGATCTTGTCGCGCATAGCCGCCTCCATGAGTGAGGATCGTTGTTTAGGTAGCGCCTGCGCCCAGCGCAAGGCCGCGCCGCGATCCGCCTGCACCCATATGTGCCCCCACGCCGCGCGCGCCTTAGTGTTGACCGGCGGGGACGCATCTCCTAGGTTCCGCGCGTTTTCCGCCCCTTGCCTCGCGTCCGCACGGAGCTTCGCCCGCGCCCCTAGTGTCCCGATTCCGAAGTTCGCCGAACTTCGCTGCTGGGGCCGGGAGCGAACTTCGGAATCATAAGGGACACTAGAGGAACCCGCTTTTGCTAGTGTGATTCAGATCGAGAAATTCGCTCGCTACCTCGCCGCGCATGATGGCGAGTTTCTCGATCATCGCACTAGCGCCACGCCACGCGCGACCGCCGGAGCCGCCATTGACGACGACGCCAGCCGATACGCCGCCGCCCTGGGCAGACGCGCCGCTCACCGCCCGCCTCGTTCTGGCTGATGGAACGGTCATTTCCGGCATTGGCCTCGGTGCCACCGGCTCGGCCGTCGGGGAAGTGTGCTTCAACACGGCGATGACCGGCTACCAGGAGATCCTCACCGATCCCTCTTACGCCGGACAGATCATCACCTTCACGTTCCCGCACATCGGCAACGTCGGCGCCAACATCGAGGACACGGAAACCTCCAACCTCGCGGCGCGCTCGGGCGTGCGTGGCGCCGTACTGCGCGCGCCCATCACCGGGCCGTCGAGCTACCGCTCGGCCGAGCATCTCAACAAATGGCTGAAGGCGCGCGGCATCATCGCGATTGCCGGCATCGACACGCGCGCACTAACGGCGCGCATCCGCGAGCTCGGTATGCCGAACGGCGTCATCGCGCATGAGCCGTCAGGCAAGTTCGACATCGACAAGTTGAAGGCCGAAGCCGCGGCGTGGCCGGGGCTCGACGGCATGGATCTCGTGCCCGACGTCACCAGCGGCCAGAGCTACACTTGGGACGAGATGCGCTGGGTGTGGGGCAAGGGCTACGAACGCCGGGAGAACGCGCCCTATCACGTCGTCGCCGTCGACTACGGCTTGAAGCGCAACATCCTCCGCTGCCTCGCCAGCGCCGGCTGCAAGGTGACGGTCGTGCCGGCGACGACCACGGCCGAGGACATCCTCGAGCGTAAGCCGGACGGCGTATTCCTCTCCAACGGTCCCGGCGATCCAGCGGCGACCGGCAAGTATGCCGTCCCCGAGATTCAGAAGCTCGTGTCGTCGGGGCTGCCGGTCTTCGGCATCTGCCTCGGTCACCAGATGCTGGCGCTGGCGCTCGGCGCCAAGACGCACAAGATGCGCCAGGGCCATCACGGCGCGAACCATCCGGTGAAGGACCACACCACCGCGAAGGTAGAGATCACCTCGATGAACCACGGCTTCACCGTCGACCGGTCGACGCTGCCGGGCGAGGTGGAGGAGACGCACGTGTCGCTGTTCGACGGCACGAACTGCGGACTGCAGCTCAAGGACAAGCCGGTGTTCTCGGTCCAGTACCACCCCGAGGCGTCACCTGGACCCCAGGACAGCCACTACCTGTTCGAGCGCTTCGTCGAGATGATGCGCCGCCAGAAGGCCGGCTGACCCCGGCGAGGCCCGCTTTACCCTACGAAACATTAATTCCGCCGGGGCTGCCGCTGCGCGGCGCCGCCGTTATAGTGTTGCGCGCCGGGAAGAATGGCCGCAAATGCGTGGCAAAAGTTCCCGAGGCACAGTAAGCAAGCGGCGCCCGACGGCCATCAGCGGCCCAACGGGCCCGAAGTGGGAGGAGCAACTTATGCATCGTTGCGCGCTTTTCTGCGCACTTGCAGCCGGCCTCGCGGGCCCGGCCCTGGCCGACGAGAAGTGCCGCGGCGAAGTGGCCGCCGCTTTCAACAAGCAGCGTACGTCGCGCGCTTTCGCGATGACGACCGAGCTCAAGACGCCCAGCGGTGTGGTTGAGATCAAGGCTGAGTACCAGCCGCCCGACCGCATGCGCCAGACGGTGACGGCGCCCGGCCAGGAGATGCTCGAGACGGTGCTATACGGCCAGCGCGCCTACAGCCGCCAGGGCACGAAGTGGGAAGAACTGATGCCGGCCGTCGCCCAAACCATCATCGCCCAGGTGCGCGCCGCCACCATCGATCCGCCCAAGGAAGTCGGCAACTTCGACTGCATGGGCACGACGACCCTCGACGGGAAGGAATATCTCGCCTATCGGAGCGTCGAGAAGCAGGCGGATGCGGGCGCGGCAACGGGTGCGCCGCAGCTGCACCGCATGATCTACCTCGATCCGAAGACGGGCCTGCCGGCGCTCAACATTGTGGCCGGCGACGGACCCAACGCGGAGACGGTCTTCAAAGCGACGTACGACTATCCGGAGAAGATCGAGATCGAGGATCACCCGGACGCGCCGCTGGTGAAAATGCGCTAGAGCCACGCGAAGCGTGGTGCTCAAGGATGTGTCGAGGACGAGTATGATGGAGAAGCAGACGATGCGCCGGTTGCTGACGGCAATGGCCCTGTTGATCGCCGCCGGCCCCGCCGCGCACGCCGCGTGCAAGGACGAGGTCGCCACGGCGCTGGAGCGCCAGCGCAAGACGAGCGGCTTCCGCATGAAGACGAAGATGCTGTCCGAGCAGGGCCTCGTCGACATGACCGTCGACTACGTGCTGCCGAACCGGATGCGCCAGGTGATCACCTCGACCACCGAGCCCAAGCCCGTCGAGACTGTCATCATCGGCCGCGATGGCTGGTCGCGCATCGACGGCGAGCCGTGGCGTCCGATGCATCCACAGGTCGCCGACGCGATGGCGGCGCAGATGCAGGAAACACTTGGCGAGAACCAGGAAGGTGCAACGCTCGGCGACTTCGAATGCCTCGGCAAGATCCCGGTTCAAGACCAGCAGTTCCTTGCCTACCAGGGCGAGAACGTCGAGCCGGGTCCGCAGAACCTGAGCCCCGGCGCCGCCGAGAAGCCGAAGCTTCCGGACCGGCCGGTGCGTGTGATCTATGTCGATCCGACGACAGGTTTGCCGATGCGCAGCATTTTTGCGCGCGCCGACAAGCTCGATAAGCCGATCTTCGAGGCGACCTACACGTATCCGGCGGACATCAAGGTCGATGCGCCGCCGGCCCCCGGCGCGCCGGTCGACAAGCCGGCGGAGAAGAAGTAGGGCCTGCGCAGTCGCGCGGTTTTTCCGCCTATTTATTGCGCGCACCGGTCAATAGCCGGTGCGCAGCCGTGTGTGCGCGGATTGTGGCTATAGCCAAAGCCGCCGATCATGAATAAAAGGCCGCCTCATGCCCAAGCGCACGGACATCAAATCCATCCTCATCATCGGGGCCGGACCGATCGTCATCGGCCAGGCCTGCGAATTCGATTATTCCGGCACGCAAGCCTGTAAGGCTCTGAAGGCCGAGGGCTATCGGATCATTCTCGTCAACTCCAATCCGGCGACGATCATGACCGATCCGGAGCTGGCGGACGCGACGTACATCGAGCCGATCACGCCCGAGGTCGTCGCCAAGATCATCGAGAAGGAGCGCCCCGACGCGCTTCTGCCGACGATGGGCGGACAAACGGCGCTCAATACGGCGCTGGCGCTGGAACGGCAGGGCGTTCTGGAGCAGTTCGGCGTCGAGATGATCGGTGCGCGGGCCGAGGCGATCGACAAGGCCGAGGACCGCAAGCTGTTCCGCGAGGCTATGGACCGCATCGGTCTGGAAAGCCCGCGTGCCTTGATCGCGTCGTCGCCGCCGATCCGCGACGAGAATGGCCGCATCGCGCGCTACGACACGGCGACTGGTTTTGCCGAGGCCATGAAGGCGCTCGACACCATCGGCCTGCCGGCCATCATCCGCCCCGCCTTCACGCTGGGCGGCACGGGCGGCGGCGTCGCCTACAACCGGGAAGAGTTCGAGCTGATCGCCCGCTCGGGCATCGACGCTTCGCCGGTCGGCCAGATTCTCATCGACGAGAGTCTGCTCGGCTGGAAGGAGTACGAGATGGAGGTCGTCCGCGACAAGGCGGACAACTGCATCATCGTCTGCTCCATCGAGAACGTCGATCCGATGGGCGTGCATACGGGCGACTCGATCACCGTCGCGCCGGCGCTGACGCTGACCGACAAGGAATACCAGGTGATGCGCAACGCCTCGCTGGCGGTGCTGCGCGAGATCGGCGTCGAGACGGGCGGCTCGAACGTGCAGTTCGCCGTCAACCCGGCCGATGGGCGGCTCGTCGTCATCGAGATGAACCCGCGCGTGTCGCGCTCCTCGGCGCTCGCCTCCAAGGCGACGGGTTTCCCGATTGCCAAGGTCGCGGCGAAACTCGCCGTCGGCTACACGCTGGACGAACTCGCCAACGACATCACCGACGGCGCGACGCCCGCCTCGTTCGAGCCGACCATCGATTACGTCGTCACCAAGATTCCGCGCTTCGCGTTCGAAAAATTCCCCGGCTCCGATCCCGTCCTGACCACGGCCATGAAATCTGTGGGCGAGGTCATGGCTATCGGGCGCACCTTCGCCGAAAGCGTGCAGAAGGCGCTGCGCTCGATGGAGACGGGGCTTTCGGGCTTCGACGACATTACACTCGAAGGCCTCGGCGCCGGCGACGACAAGAACGTCATCCGCGCCGCCGTCTCGGTGCCGACACCCGACCGCCTGCTCAAGGTGGCGCAGGCATTGCGGCTCGGCTTCGACGTCGAGCAGGTGCACAGCTCGTGCCGCATCGATCCTTGGTTCCTCGAGCAGATCAAGGACATCGTCGACGAGGAGAAGCGCGTGCAGGCGCACGGGCTGCCGAAGTCCGCGGCACAGTTCCGCGCTCTGAAGGCCATGGGGTTCTCGGATGCGCGCCTCGCCAAGCTGGCAGGGGCCAGCGAGAAGGACGTGCGCGCCAAGCGCGCGGCGCTCGGCGTACATCCGGTCTACAAGCGCATCGACACGTGCGCCGCCGAGTTCGCGGCGCCGACGGCCTACATGTATTCGACCTATGAGACGGGGCTCACCGGCGGCGCGCCGGAGTGCGAATCCCGCCCCTCGGACCAGCAGAAGGTCATCATCCTCGGCGGCGGGCCCAACCGCATCGGCCAGGGCATCGAGTTCGACTACTGCTGCTGCCACGCCTGCTTCGCGCTGACGGCGGCGGGCTTCGAGACGATCATGATCAACTGCAACCCGGAGACGGTGTCGACCGACTACGACACCTCGGACCGGCTCTATTTCGAGCCGCTGACCGCCGAGGACGTGCTGGAGATCGTCAAGACGGAGCAGTCGAAGGGGACGCTCAAGGGCGTGATCGTGCAGTTTGGCGGGCAGACGCCGCTGAAGCTCGCCGCCGCGCTCGAGGAGGCCGGCGTACCGATCCTCGGCACGTCGCCCGACGCCATCGACCTCGCCGAGGACCGCGACCGCTTCAAGGAGCTGATCAACAAGCTCGGCCTGCAGCAGCCGCAGAGCGGCATCGCCCGTTCGCCCGGCGAGGCGCGCGCCGTGGCTGATGGCATCGGCTATCCGGTTGTGATCCGCCCCTCGTACGTGCTCGGCGGCCGCGCCATGGAGATCGTCCACGACGGCGCCGAGGTCGACCGCTACGTGACGCGACTGTCGGCGACGCTCGACCGGCCGTCGGAGCTCGTCGTTTCCGACAAGCGGCCGCTGCTCATCGACCGCTACTTGACGGACGCGGTGGAGGTGGACGTCGACTGCCTGGCCGACGGCAAGGATACATTCGTTTGCGGAATCATGGAGCACATCGAGGAGGCGGGCATTCATTCGGGTGACAGCGCCTGCTCGCTGCCGCCCTACTCGCTCGACGCGCCGATGCTCGCCGAGCTCGACCGGCAGACGCGCGAGCTGGCGCTGGCGCTGGAGGTCGTCGGCCTGATGAATGTGCAGTTCGCCATCAAGGGCGGTGTCGTCTACGTGCTCGAGGTGAACCCCCGCGCCTCGCGTACCGTGCCGTTCGTCGCCAAGGTGATCGGCAAGCCGATCGCGGCGATCGCCGCCGAGGTGATGGCCGGCAAGCCGCTTGCGCAATTCGGCCTCAAGTCGCCGAAGCTCACGCACGTTGCCGTCAAGGAAGCGGTGTTTCCGTTCGCGCGCTTCCCCGGCGTCGATCCGATCCTCGGACCAGAGATGCGTTCCACCGGCGAGGTCATGGGCATCGACAGCGACTTCGCCATGGCGTTCGTCAAGAGCCAGCTCGGGTCTGGTCAGGTGCTGCCGATGAACGGCACCGTCTTCATCTCGGTGAAGGATACCGACAAGGATCGGATGGTCGCACCAGTGCGCGATCTGGAGGCCATGGGCTTCAAGATCATCGCGACGCGGGGGACCAAGCGCCACCTCGAGGCGAACGGCATTACCTGCGAAGCTATCAACAAGGTTCTCGAGGGCCGGCCGCACATCGTCGACGCCATGAAAAACGGCGACGTGCACCTCGTCTTCAACACCACGCTGGGCGCCAAGGCATTGGCAGATAGCAAGGATATCCGGCGCACCGCCTTGCTTCATCATATCCCGTACTATACAACCGTGGCAGGTGCGGTGGCGGTCACCAGGGCCATTCGAGCCCTGAAAGCGGGCACGTTGCAGGTGGCCCCTTTGCAAAGCTTCGTGAACCACCCATCCTAATCCATCGGGACCGCCTCCAGCCGGCAGGCGGTCCATTTCACACGTTGGCAGCAACGAGTGTGTCGGTGGTCCTGGCAGCCCTGCCAGGCCGAAGGGAGATGTTAGGGAATGACCATGGAACGGGTCCCGATGACCGTTGAGGGCTACCGCACGCTCGAGACCGAGCTGCAGCGTCTTAAATCGGAAGAGCGCCCCCGTATCATTCAGGCTATCGCCGAAGCGCGCTCGCACGGCGACCTCTCGGAGAACGCCGAGTACCATGCTGCAAAAGAGCAGCAGGGTCTCAACGAGGCGCGCGTCGCCGACATCGAAGACCGCATCAGCCGCGCCGACGTGATCGACACCTCGAAGCTTTCCGGCACCACAATCAAGTTCGGCGCCACCGTTACCCTGGTCGACGAGGACACCGACGAGAAGGTCAAATACAAGATCGTCGGCGACTCCGAAGCGAGCGTGAAGGACGGCAAGATCTCCATCTCCTCGCCGATCGCGCGGGCTCTGATCGGCAAGGCGAAGGGCGAAGCCGCCGAGGTGACGACGCCCAAGGGCGCGCGCTCCTACCAGGTCCTCAAGATCGAGTGGAAGTAGCCGCGCGGCTTACCGTCCCTGTCATCCCGGGGCCATGCCGGAGGCATGCTTCCAGCATGTCTCTCCGGGATTGTTGTTGGTGGCGGCTATTTCTCGGGGACGGTGATGGGCACACCCGGCTCGCGCTTGGCGCGGCGGATGGTGAGAAACGTCTTCACGCTGGCGACGTTGGGCGCCGCGGTCAGCTCCCCGAGCACGAACTCCTGGAACGCGGGTAAGTCCTTTGCCACGCACTTCAGCATGTAGTCGCTCTCGCCCGACAGCATGTAAGCCTCACGCACGATCGGCCAGCCGAGCGCGCGGTTCTCGAAGGCACGCAGCTCCCCCTCAGCCTGATTGTGCAAGCCCACCATGGCGAAGGCGGTGAGCTCGAAGCCGAGAGCCGCCTCGTCGAACAGCACCGTGTAGCCAGCGATGAGGCCCGCCTGCTCGAGAGCGCGCACGCGCCGTAGGCAAGGGGGCGCGGAGAGCCCGACGCGCGAGGCGAGCGCGACGTTGGTCATGCTGCCGTCGGCCTGCAGCTCCTTGAGGATGCGCCAATCGACGGGGTCCAGGCGCAGGGCCATCGCGCACTTCTCTCCGCGGGGTCGTGCGGCGCCGATGGGGCGGCGCCGGCGCGGCCGACGTTGCACCAAGCCGGCCGCTTTGGCTAGCGTCCGCACCCTTGGGCGCGGCGATCGCCAGGTTGCGTCCCAAAAAGGGGATGGACAGCGCCGCCGCCAACGCTAACAAGCTGGCGGTAGCACATGGACGCAGTCGCCAAACACCAGCGCCCGCTTCAGGGTCTCAGCGCGTGGGTCATCACCACCGGCGCCGCCGGCATGGACACGCAGACGCGCGGCGTCGCCGACGCACTGGGCCTCGCCTATGAGATGAAGCCCATCGCGCCGCGCGGCCTCTACAAGCTTTTGGCGCCGTGGGGACCGGTGGCGCCGAGCGAGCGTATCGGCGAAGGCGGTTCGACATTTGCGCCGCCCTGGCCGGACGTGGCCATCGGACTGGGTCGCTCGGCTGTTCCCTATCTCCGCGCGATCCGGCGCCGGTCGCCCGCTACGTTCACCCTGCAGATGCTGGATACGCGCACCGGTCTCGGCGCCGCCGACGTCATCTGGGTGCCGCAGCACGATCCCTTACGCGGGGCCAATGTCATCACCACGCTCACCGCTCCCCACGGCTTTACTGCGGAGCGGCTGGCGGCTCTGCGTGCCGCGATGCCGGCCGACATCGCGGGGCTGCCAGGCCCGCGCGTGGCGGTGATCCTCGGCGGCAAGAACGCGGTCTACGATTTCCGCCCGGGGGACGACATGCGCTTCGCGTCGGCGCTCAAGTCGTTGGGAGACTTGGGCGTGAGCTTCATGGTCACGACATCGCGACGTACCCATGCCCGGCTGCGAGAGGTGACGGACGAGGCGACGCGCGCGTTTCCGCGTATTTTTTGGGAGGGCGACGGGCCGAACCCCTATCCGCAATTCCTCGCGCAGGCGGATGCGCTGGTCGTCACCGCCGACAGCGTCAACATGACGGGCGAGGCGGCGGCAACGGGGCGCCCTGTGTTGGTATTCACGCCCTCGACCGGCTCCGCCAAGTTTCGTCGTTTCCACGCAGCGCTCGAGGCGCACGGAGCGACGCGGCCGCTGCCGGAGCGCGTCGCCGAGTTTCCCCAGTGGAGCTATCCGCCCCTCTTTTCGGCGGATCAAATCGCGCGCGAGGTGGAGCGGCGCTGGCTGGCGAGGCAGGCGAAGCGATGATGCAGAAAGTCGTGGCGCCACCCGAGGATGTGCTTTGCGCCGGCGGTACTCTCTCTATTCCCGAATTGAGCCGGCCGGCGCGCGCCTGGCGCATTGCCGAGATGGCGCTGCTCTACGTGGCGGCGCCGTTCGCCGTGGACCAGGCCGTCCATCGAGAGGGCATCCCGGTGTTCATCGCGCTGCTGCCGGTGCTCGCGGTCATCGTGATGTTTCTGAGCGTTGACCGCACGTTCTCGCTGCGCCGCGAGCTGACGCGCGGTTTCTCGCTCCGACAGTTCTTCTACATCCTGCTGACGTTCGCCGTCGGCGGCGGCATCGTCGCCACCTACGTCGCGCAGTATCATCCCGAGCTATTCCTCGAGTTTCCGCGCAACCGGCCGGAGACCTACACGCGCATCATGCTGCTCTACCCGCTGATGTCGGTGCTGGTGCAGGAGCTCGTCTACCGCACCTTCTTCTTCCATCGCTACGGCGTGCTGTTCGGGAACTGGTGGTGGGCGGCGATCCTGCTCAACGGCGTGCTGTTCGGGTTGGGTCATATCGTCATCGGCACGCCGCTCGCCGTCTACGGCACCATGGCGACGGGCGCACTGTTCGCCTGGCGCTATGCGCTGACGCGCTCGTTCTGGGCCGTGTTCATCGAGCACACGCTGTGGGGCGCGCTCGTCTTCACGGTGGGGCTCGGCCGCTACTTCTTCACCGGCGTTGGCGTCCTGAGCTGGCGCTGATCGCAGAAGCGGCCCCGCAGCCAAAAAGCTGCGAGGCCGCGCCGCATGGAGCCGGAATGGGCTCCTCGCTTTAGTGTTTGCGCTTCTTGCAGACCGCCTGCAGCTGCGCCCAGGCGCCGGGCACCATCGTGTCGGTGCGCACGCCCTGGGCGGCGAGCGCGGCGATGATGCGGCGGGTCAGCACGAAGTCGACACGGTCCGAGTCGCTGCGCACGTTGCAGCAGGTGGCGCGCTTGATGCCGGGGACGCGATAGTGGCGCGGCAGCCAATCGCATTCCGTGAAGCCGCCCACGGAGCCCCAGCAGACGTAGGTCTTGGGGGCATGTCCGGCATCGGCCGCCTGATGTGCGCCGGCGAGCCCAAAGAGGGCGGCGGCGACGAAAAGAACGAGGAGCTTGCGCATTGTCCGATTACCTCCCGCGCGCCACGGCGGGGCAGGGACCCGGCGCATATGAAATTGCGTTACTGCAGTTCAAAATGACTTCGGCGATGCGCGCCCAAAAACTCCCCCGCGCCGCCTACGGGACACGCTAGTGGCGCCGCCGAGGGTCGCAACGGCAAACGGCGGACATCGGCGGTTTGGTCGGTAACCGCGACCAAAGCGCCACAGATTGCCGGTTCTTAGCGGCTTTTGCTGCGAACGCGTCTGAACGCCCCCAGAGGACCCGGTAGCCCCGCCACCGCGCCGCATTTGAGAGCCCGCGCCGGATCGGCTAGAACGCCGCTAACTCAAATCCCCCGCACCCGCGATCGAGGAGTCCGCAGTCCGTGGCGAACCCGCAGTACGTTTATCACATGCACAAGCTCTCCAAGGCATATCCGGGGGGCAAGCAGGTCCTGAAGGACATCTCGCTGTCGTTCCTGCCGGGCGCCAAGATCGGCGTCGTCGGCCTCAACGGCGCGGGCAAGTCGACGCTCTTGAAGATCATGTCGGGCACCGTCGACGACTTCCTCGGCGAGGCGAAGGCGGCGGACGGCATCAAGGTCGGCTACCTGGCGCAGGAGCCGCAACTGGATCCCAACAAGGACGTGCTCGGCAACGCCATGGAAGGCGTGGCGGAGAAGAAGGCGATCCTCGATCGCTACAACGAGATCGCGTCAAACTATTCCGACGAGACCGCCGATGAGATGACGGCGCTGCAGGATCAAATCGATGCGCAGAACCTGTGGGACCTCGAAGCGCAGGTCGAGCAGGCGATGGACGCACTCCGCTGCCCGCCGGGCGACGCCGAGGTGAGCAAGCTGTCGGGCGGCGAGAAACGCCGCGTGGCTCTGACGCGGCTGCTGCTGTCGAAGCCGGACATCCTGTTGCTGGACGAGCCTACCAACCATCTGGACGCCGAAAGCGTGGCGTGGCTCGAGCGCTATCTGAAGGAATACACCGGCTGCGTCATCTTGGTGACGCACGACCGCTACTTCCTCGACAACCTCACGGACTGGACGCTGGAGCTCGATCGCGGCCAGGGGGTCCCCTACAAGGGCAACTACTCGGCGTGGCTGGAGCAGAAGGCCAAGCGCGCCGAGGTCGAGAAGTCGGCCGAGGAAGGGCGCCAGAAGCAGATCAACCGCGAGCTGGAGTGGATCCGCGCCTCGCCCAAGGCGCGGCAGGCCAAGTCCAAGGCGCGCGTCACGGCTTTCGACAAGCTGGTCGAGGAGGCCGGGCGCGAGGAGGTGGGCAAGGCGTCGTTCTCCATCGCGCCGGGTCCGCGCCTGGGCGAGAGCGTGGTCGAGGTGTCGGGCCTCAAGAAGGCTTACGGCGATCAGCTGCTCATCGACGGCTTGGAGTTCAAGCTGCCGCCGGGCGGCATCGTCGGCGTCATCGGTCCCAACGGCGCCGGCAAGACGACGCTGTTTAAGATGATCACCGGCAAGGAGAAGCCGGACAGCGGCGAGATCAAGCTCGGGCCGACGGTGAAGCTTGCCTATGTCGACCAGAGCCGCGACCACCTCGACGACAAGAAGACCGTGTGGGAGGAGATCTCCGGCGGCCTCGACATCATGAAGTTCGGCGACAAGAAGGAAATGTCGAGCCGCGCCTACTGCGGCTGGTTCAACTTCAAGGGAGCCGACCAGCAGAAAAAGGTCGGCCTGCTCTCGGGCGGTGAGCGCAATCGCGTGCACCTTGCCAAGATGCTCAAAGAGGGCGGCAACCTGCTCCTCCTCGACGAACCGACCAACGACCTCGACACCGAGACGCTGGGCGCGCTGGAAGCGGCGCTCGAGGATTTCCCCGGCTGCGCCGTGGTCATCTCACACGACCGCTTCTTCCTCGACCGGCTCGCGACGCACATCCTCGCCTTCGAGGGCGACAGCCACGTCGAATGGTTCGAGGGCAACTTCGAATCCTACGAAGAGGACAAGAAGCGCCGCCTGGGCGATGCCGCCGTCGAGCCGCACCGCATCAAGTTCAAGCGCTTCGAGCGCGCGTAGCTGCAACCAGTTGCGCCCGGTGGCAAAACGTCGGGGCACGCAATGCTCCAGTTTTCGGAGAGTTATACGCGCCCCGCAAAACCTGACGGCAGCTCGAATTTGCCCGATCTAATATGAAACGCGGCTTCGAACAGGCTTTGCCACATAGTGGACCAGCGGTGGAAACGGGGCTTCACCTGATCAATGCTTCCCGCGTGAACCGATACTCGCAACGGAGGAAACGAAAATGAAGAGCTTGCTTTCACTGATGGTGCTCGGAACTACGATGGCAATGGTCGCTCCCGCATTTGCTGACCCGAAGCCGCCGGCGACCGAGGCGGAATGCAACAAGACCGAGGGCTATGACTGGGATGCGGCGACCGGCAAGTGCATTGCCGAGGACCACGGCGGCTAACAGTCACGCGAGACTCGTAATTGCAGCGGCGGGCTCACGGCTCGCCGTTTTGCATTTCAGGGGGCTCAAGAGGGAAGATCCGCCTCGCAGCGCGAGCTCGGGTGATCAGGCGTAGGCGACCCAGCCGCGAAAGGTGAAGGCGGCGTAGAACAGGCTCACATCGGAGAAGCCGGCCGCGCGCAGCGATGCCTCGTCCTCGTCGGGCGACAGCGCCGGGAGTTGGTGGGCAATGAAGCCGCGCCCGGCTTCCATCATCCCGCGGTCTACGCCCGATGCGACCGCGAACGCGGCAAAGCGGGATGACCAACGCTCGCGACCGGCCTCGTCTCTCGGAAAGCTGTGATGCGCGACCACGAACGGGGCACCCGGTTGCATCCGGCGTCGCACTTCCTGCAGCGTGCGCAGCCGTTCCTCCTGGCTCAAAAAGTGGAGGGTGAGGAGACAGGTCGCCGCGGCGAACGGTCCCTCCGGCGCGCTCTCGATATAACCTTCGTGCAGCGACACCCGCGCGGCGAGCGGGCCGAGCGTTTCCTCCGCGAGTTTCAACATCGCGGCAGATGGATCGACTCCATCGAACCGCCATCCCGGCTGTCCTTCGGCGAAGACCTTGAGTTCCATCCCACCGCCCGCGCCGAGGACGAGCACCCGCGCATCCTTCGGCGCGCGCTCGGCGAGCAGCAGCAAAGTCATCCGATGCAAAGCCTCGAGGCCCGGCACCAACCGCCGCGGCCCTTCGGCATAACGAGCCACGGACGAAGAATCGGAGAAGTGCCCCATGTGGCCGCTCACGATGCCGTTTTCCTCTTTTTGTTAGGGGTGCGGGCCAGGTGCCGACGGCGCACGTCGGCGCTCAACATGGCGAGCGTCACGTCGCCGAGCGACAGGATCGCGGTGTTCCGCCAAGTGAGGCAGAACATGAAGCACACCCGACAGTCGGCTATCGCGTCTCATGCAACATTATATGTTGCGAGAGGTGGTCAAATCAACCCCAGTTGCGCAACGAGCGGCAGATTGCACAGCGGTGTGTGTCGCGCCGTCGCGCAAGCGCCACGTCTGCCAGGGTAAGCGCTTCGCGCGCGCCTGACGGCAAGACAATCAACAGGGCGCGATCCGCTTGCAGGCGGATCGCGCCCTGCCTTCATGTTACGGTGACGGTTGGCTAGCGGGCTGATCGGCAGCTGGGGCCATCGCCTTCACATCCGCTTCGCTGAGTGTCAGCACGATGCCGTCGGGCTTCACCTCGCGGATTTTGTCGGCGGTGACGCGGTAACGCTGGCCGCCGATGCCGAGCGAGGTCTCGGCGTCCATGTAGAGATCGGTGACGCGGTCGTCCGCCCCACGGCTCAGCTCGACGATCTCGCCCACCTTTGTATTGTCGCTGCTGAAGACCGGCCGATGCATCCACTTGCCGATATCCTGCTCGGCGACCATGAAGGCCGTTTCACCGGGCGCGCGCGTCTCGGCTTGCATTTGCGTGGTTGGCGTGGTGTCGGCGGTGGTTGTGCGATCACTCGGGCGGCTGATCAGGTACCAGCCGAGACCCAGCAGTGCGAGCGTGCCGAGGACAGGCAGCACCCAGTTGGTCGGACGCGAACTCTCTGGACGATACGCCGAGCGCGCTCCGGTGGCCTGCGAGGTGACCGCGCCCGGGAGCTGGTCGAGCAAGCCTGTGCCGCTCAGGTAGTTTGCAAAGCCAGAAGGCAGTGCGCGGGCGATATTGTCTTTCTGGGATTCGAGAACCTGCGCGATGCCGCCGCCAGTGCCGCTTTGCTGACCCAGGACGCCCATGACCATTGGGCCAAGCAGACCGAGGAGACCCTTGGCGCCGCTATCGCCGAGGCCGGCGTATTTGCCAAGCGCGTTGGCGAGCGCCGAGGTGTTGCCGCCGCCCAAGAGCGACGACAGGGAGCTCAGCCCTGTGTCGATCGCGCTTGTCTGCTGCGGGGTGCCCAGCGCGCTGCCGATGTTGGCGAGAAGCCCCGGCTGCTGCTGATTGATGGCGTTCTCGATCTTGCCGGCTCCGCCCGGCCTTGCAAGAACTGATGTGATCGCGGCGAGGACACCCGGAACGGCGGCGCCGAAGGCCTTTTGCAAGGTCGCGCGATCTATTCCCAGCGCAGCGGAAACGCGCCCGACCATTTCCGGGGTGATGAATTGCGTGATGAGTGAGACGATATTCGTCGTAGCCATGAGACTCTCCCTTGTTTGAGGTGGTCCCCCCGCGGCCAGCGCATTCGCCTTGGCCGTGACGTCGTGGCGTAGATCCTCTGTCGTCTGCATTCCCGCTGACCCACGGGTGCATTTCGATACACCCGCACATGCTCGCGTGTCGGATGCCTTAGCCGCGTCTAGTTAACGTTGGGTGGGGCTGCGTGCGCAGTTTGCCCGCATCTGCCTGCCGAGCCGGCGCATCACCGTGATGGCCGCCGGCCCTGGCTCCATGCTAGGTCTGTCGGCAAGGGGAGGGCATCATGAACAGCCTTCGCGTTTCAGCTCTGCACCTATTGGTGACCGCAGCTTGCATGCTGGCGCCGCCCGCCCATGCGGAGGAAGCGACCGCCGTGGCCGGCAGCTATTGCCTGCAGGGTGTGCACGAGGTCGGCTCGTGCATCCGTTTATCGCCCGACGGCAAGTTCGAATATTTCCTCGCCTATGGCGCCTACGACGAAACCGCGGAAGGAACTTGGCGCGTCGCCGACGGCGCGGTGATCGCGACCACTCCCGCCTACGACAAGCGGCCGACATTCTCCTTCAAGCGGATGCAGGCGAGCGAGGCGGGCGCCTACGACGTGATCGTCGAAGCGCAGAACGGTCAGCCGATCGCCGGCGTTGACGTCGGTGTCACCTGCGACGGCGTCACAAAGTCCGCCGGCGTGACCCAGGCGGGCGGTTTCGCTGTCGACTGCAAGAGCGCGCCGTCAGCGATCTCGCTGGGGCTCGGCATGTTCAGTATCGCGCCGCAGTCGATCGACGTGGCAGCGCCCGCGGACAACAACAAGGCCTACGTGTTCGGCCTCACCGCCGGCGATCTCGGCAAGAAGCGCTTCGCCGACGTGCCGCTGCGCGTCGACGGCGACGCGCTGGAGATGACGTACACGGATACGCCGATCACGGAGCTGCAGGGACTGTCGTTTCGTTACGTTCGCGAGCGCTGACGTCACACGGCGGCCTGCCACAGGGCAGCCCAGATCACCTGCCAATGGCGATCCTCTAAGCTTTGCGTAGAGGGGGAATGAGATGGTTAGGTTCGCGGATCGGGTGCGGGGAGTGGATCCGGCTGAGGTTGCGGCGCACGGGGTATCGGCATTCGAGGGCGGCAAGCTCGCGGCGGTTCTGTCGCTCTTCGCTCTCCTGATGTCCGGTTACAGCCTGTGGGAAACATCGCTCAAACAGGCCGACGTGCAGATCTTCGTGCCCCCAGTCATCCAGTATGCGGCACCCTACCAGAACTCGAACTTCGAGATGATCGCCGTGCCGGTGACGCTGACCAACGAGGGCGCGCGCACGGCGACGATCCTGTCGATGCAGCTTGCCGTCACCGATCCGCGCACGAAGCAGACCAAGCACTTCTATGCCGCCGATTTTGGCCGCTGGACGATGGAGCGCACGCGCACCGGCGCCTACGAGCCGTTCGCGCCGCTGTCGCTCGCCGGGCGGTCGAGCCGTACCGAACAGGTGCTGTTCTACACGCGTGGCGACGACCAGAAGCCCAACCAGCTCATCGAAGCGGTGGGGCAGTACAGCTTCGAGCTGATCTTCGACGTGGCGGAGGGCAACGCCAAGCCAACGGTCAAGTTCGACCGCTCGCTGCTCTTCTACGACGCGCGCGCCTTCAACGATCGCACGTTGCCGATGTACAGCGCCGACTGGCAGTCAGCGTCCAACACCAAGCGGGACTGACGGCTGGGTTTCGACCTAACCTGTCATCCTCGGGACATGCCGGAGGCATGCTTTCAGCATGACCCCGAGGATCCATGTCGAAATTTACTCCCGACCGCGCGGAGATTGCTGGGGGTAAAGCCGAGAACGACAAAAAGGAACCCTATGCGGGGCGGAACGGGAGGCCAGCAGGTTTCGCCCCTGGCGGTAGGGCACGCTCTCCGCTAAGAGGCGGCGATGCAGCACAAATTCCTTCGACACGAAGTGCCCGCCAAGGCGACCCGGCGGGAGTGGATCGGCCTCGCGGTCATCGCCATTCCTTGCCTCATCTACTCGATGGACCTGACGGTCCTCTATCTCGCGGTGCCGGAGATCGTCGCCGACTTGAGGCCGAGTGCGGCCGGCCTTCTCTGGATCGTCGACATCTACGGCTTCATGGTCGCCGGCGCGCTGGTCACCATGGGAACGCTCGGCGACCGGATCGGGCGGCGCAAGGTATTGCTCATCGGCGCCGCGGCGTTCGGCATCACGTCGGTGCTCGCCGCCTATTCGACGTCAACCGAGATGCTGATCGCGGCGCGTGCGCTGCAGGGGCTTGCGGCGGCGACGCTGGCGCCGTCGACTCTCTCGTTGATCCGCAACATGTTCCTAGATCCGCAGGAGCGCGCGTTCGCAATTGGCATCTGGGTGGCGAGCTTCTCCGCCGGCGCGGTCGTCGGCCCCGTGTTCGGCGGTTTCATCCTGGCGCACTTCTGGTGGGGCGCGGTGTTCCTCATCAATGTGCCGGTCATGCTGATGCTGCTGTTCCTCGGTCCTATTTTGTTACCGGAGTTCCGCGATCCCAATGCCGGGCGTATGGATCTGGTCAGCGCGGGGCTATCGGTCATCGCCGTGCTGGGCGTCATCTACGGCATCAAGCGCCTGGCCGAGGACGGCTGGGCGCCGTTGCCTTTCGCGTCGATCGTCATCGGGCTCGCGGTCGCCGCGATCTTCTTCCGGCGCGAGAGCCGGCTCGCCGATCCGCTGATCGACGTCACGCTGTTCTCGACGCCCGCGTTCAGCGCGGCGCTGGCGACCAACGTGCTGGGCCTCTTCATGGTGCTGGGTTCGTTCCTGTTCATCACCCAGTATTTGCAACTCGTCCTGCTTATGAACCCCATGCAGGCCGGGCTGTGGATGGCGCCGTCGGGCATCGTGTTCGCGCTCGGCTCGATGGCGGCGCCGCTCCTGGTGCGCCGGTTCAAGCCGTCGCACGTAATCGCACTCGGGCTATTGCTGTCGGCAGCTGGCTTTGCGGCGCTGACGCAGATCGCCGACGCTAAGACGCCGTGGCTGCTGTTCGCCGGCATGATGGCATTCTGCATCGGCTTGTCGCCGATCGGCGCCATCACCACCGATCTCGTCATGGGTGCTGCGCCGGCAGAGCGGGCAGGCGCCGCCTCTGCCATTTCGGAAACCAGCTTCGAGCTGGGCGGCGCGCTTGGCATCGCTGTGTTGGGCAGCCTGTTCACGTTTGTCTACGGGCGTGCGTTCCTTGCGGCCGACCCAGGCTCGCTGCCGGTCGCGGCGATTGAGCGGGCGCGCGACGGGTTGGGCAGCGCCGTCGACGCCGCCTACGTCCTGCCGAACGAGCAGGCGGCGCAGCTTCTGGCGACGGCTCGTAGCGCGTTCGTCTATGCCTTCGAGGTGACGTCGGCGGTGTCGGCGGTGTGTGCCGTCCTCGCCGCCATCCTCGCGGCGACCCTTCTGCGCCGCGCCGGCATGCCCAGAGAAAACTCGCACTGAGGTCGTGTAGCCTCTAGCGTGGCTGTGGGTGGCGCGTTGCCATCGAGCTGAGGCTTGCGTAGGCACGTACCCTTGCTCTAAAAAAGCTAGCTAATCTTGTTGCACTCATTTCTTTGCGTCATTTCTGATCAATCTATTGGAGTTTCAAATGGCGGTTGCTGCCCCTCCGGAGGCGTCGCCTCGGCTTCAAATTTCCGTTGTGGACGCCGAAGGTCGACCAATTGCTGGCGCCTTGATTGACGTCTACCTCGATAACGAGTTTGTCGGCACGATCACAAGCAGCGGAAGCAGTTTGCTTGAATTTGCAGATCCCGGAGTGACATTGAGGCTCGAGGCGCGCATCGCCGATCTCAAGGAAATTCGTGAGATTGATGCAAGAGACCACGCTGTGAGCTTTGTTTTCACCAACCCACCCAGAAGGCTCACCGCGACAATACCCGGTGGCCGTTGCGCTGATGGCACCACGGGCCAGCCGTGTGTCGTCTGCCGCGTGGGAGGACGCCAAGTACGCATTTGTGGGTAGCCAAATGACGTTGTCGCGCTCGATAGACATCTTCGTAAAAGACCGGAACGGCCGACGGCTGCCTGGGGCGCTGATCAGTTTTTCACTGGATGGAGCGGTGGCGGGTAGCGTTCCTGAGAGTGATGGTCGCGCGCGGATCGATCTGGAGAATGACTACACCGGTCCGGTTGGGGTGACCGTCGATTATTCCGGCGAGAAGCAGACGCAAACCTTGGCGCCAGGCGTATCGTCTTACACATTCACTTATGATGTCGACATAGCACCTAAAGAGAACCACATCGCTCTAATCGTTGGTATTATTCTGGTTGGCGCCGCTACAGTGCTGGCATTCTCGTTCCCCGAAACGACACCTCTCCAGACCAAACTGGTGCAAGGACTCCTTAGTCTCGGTTTGGGAGCGATTGCGACTGAGGTCAGCGGGTTGATCCGGGCAGACTTGAAATTGGGGACGCGCCTCGCGGTGGGCGCGAGCGGTGCGTTTGCGGTTTTCGTAATTCTTTGGTTCACCAACGCAATGCTCTGACCGGCGCTTCGTTAAGAGCGCAGCTAGGCGGCAGCCGCCACCACGAGCTTCTGCACGGTCTCGAGCGTGTCGGCTTCTTCGGCGGGCTTGTCCCACCGAATGCGGTGCACGCGGGGGAAGCGCATGGCGAGGCCAGACTTGTGCCGCGATGACGGGAACACGGCGTCAAAGGCAATTTCCAAGACCATGGTCGGCTCGACGGCGCGTACCGGGCCGAACTGCTCGATGGTGTGGTTGCGGATGAAGCGGTCCAAGCGCAGCAGCTCCTCGTCGGTGAAGCCCGAGTAAGCCTTGCCGACCGGCACCAACTCTCGCGCCGGCTTGCCGTCGTCGTCCTCGGTCACGCGCCAGACGCCGAAGGTATAGTCGGAATAGTAGGACGAGCGCTTGCCGGAGCCGCGCTGGGCATACATGAGCACGCAGTCGACAGTCAGGGCGGCGCGCTTCCATTTCCACCAATGGCCCTTGGGGCGCCCCGACAGATACGGGCTCGACTTGCGCTTCAGCATCAGCCCCTCGATGCCGGCTTCGCGCGCGCTGCTCCACAAGGCGTCGAGCGCGCCGAAGTCCTCGAAGGCGACGATGGAACTGACGTCGGTGAGCCGCGGATGGTGGCGCGTGTGCCAGGCCTCGAGCCGTTCGCGGCGCTCGGCGAAAGGCAGCGGGCGCACGTCCTCGCCATCGTCGATCAGGATGTCGTAGAGGCGCACGAACGCCGGATAGTCGCGCAGCATCTTCGCCGTGACGGTCTTGCGGTTGAGGCGCTGCTGCAAGTCGTTGAAGGGGGCAACGACGCCGTCACGCACCACGAGCAGCTCGCCGTCGAGCACGGCATCGTAGGGCTGGAAGGCGGCGACGATCTCCGGGAAGCTCGCCGAGATGTCGTCGCCCGAGCGGGAGAAGATGCGCACCTCGCTCATGCTGGAAGCATGCCTTCGGCATGACCCGGCCGCGAGCTGCACGCGCACGCCGTCCCATTTCCATTCGGCGACGATATCGGTGGGGCTCAGGTCCGCCCAGTCGCCTTCCTCGATCGGATGCGCGAGCATCAGCGGGCGGAAGACCGGCTTGCCCTCCGCGCTGGGACGTGGGCCGCGGTTCTCCAGCCAGGCGAAGAGATCGGTATAGGGCGTCTTTAGCGCATGCCACATCTCCTCGATGTCGGACAGCTCGTGGCCGCTCATCTGTGCCAGCGCGGCTTTGGCGAGACGGGCGGAAACGCCGACGCGCGGGGCGCCGCCGACGAGCTTCAGAAGCGCCCAGCGTCCGCGCACGTCGAGCCGGTCGAGGAAGTCGCCGAGGATGGGGGCGACGTTGCTGCGCGGCGCGAGCTCCAGCGCGGCGACGACCTCGGCGAGGCGCGGCGAGGGACGCTTGTCGCGCTTGTCGGGCCACAGCAGCGAAACGGTTTCCGCCGTGTCGCCGACGTAGTCGCGCGACAGCTGGTAGAGAACGGGATCGATCTTGTCGGCCATCAGCTCGGCCAGCGCCCGCCGCAATGGCAGCCGCGGGAAAAGGCCGTCGGTCAGGGCGGCGAGCGCGAAGCCTCGGTCGGGGTCGGGTGCGGAGCGGAAATACTCGACCAGCAGACCGAGCTTGCCGTTGCGCGACGGCGTCGTCGTGAGGCAGTCGAGCAAGTTGGCAAACTTCTGCATCGTTATTCGCCTTCGTCCTCGAACCCGACCAGCGACAGCGCCCGCGCTTTGCGACCCATGAGGCCGAGCTGATAGACGAGCGCGTCGTCGCGGCCGTGCGTAACCCACACGTCCTCGGCGCCGGTTTCGACGATGGTGTCGAGCAGCTCGGGCCAGTCGGCGTGATCAGAGATGACGAGCGGCAGCTCGACGCCCGCCTGGCGGATGCGGCCCTTGATGCGCATCCAGCCCGAGGCGAAGGCGCTCACCGGATCGGGGAAGCGCCGCGACCAGCGGTCGTCGACGGCGGAAGGGGGACAGAGCACGAGCGCTCCGGTGAAGTCCTCGTCTTTGTCGGTGGTCGCGGGACGCAGGTCGCCCAGGTCGACGCCGAGACGCTGATAGAGTGCGCATAGCTCCACGAGCGCGCCGTGCAGGTAGATCGGTTTGTCATACCCGGCCTCGCGCGCGAGCTTGATGACGCGCTGCGTCTTGCCGAGACCGTAGGCGCCGACGAGATGCGCGCGCTCCGGCTGGCGCGCCATAGATGCCAGCAAACGTCCGACCTCGGCCTCGGCCGGCTCGTGGCGGAAGACGGGGAGCGCGAATGTCGCCTCGGTGACGAACACGTCGCACGGCACGACCTCGAACGTCGGGCAGGTCGGATCGGCGGCGCGCTTGTAGTCGCCGGAGACGACGGCGCGCTGGCCGTTCCAGTCGAGCACGACCTGCGCGGCGCCGAGGATGTGCCCGGCGGGCGCGAGACGCACGTCGACGCCGTTGACCGACTGCGTCGCGCCATAAGCAAGCGGCTCGAAGGCGCCCGCACACCCCGGCCCCATGCGCACCTTCATGATCTCAAGGGTCTCGTTGGTCGCCAGCACGGCCCCGTGGCCGGAGCGCGCGTGATCCGAGTGCCCGTGGGTGATGACAGCGCGATCGACTGCGCGCGAGGGATCGACAAAGAACCCGCCGGGTTCGCAGAAGAGCCCCCGGTCGGTCGGATACAGCCACTTGTCGACGCCGGCAGCGCCCATTCGCACCTCGTGTGGAGATGCCCGTAATGTGGGGTCTGCGGCGCCTCTCCGCCAGCCTCAGCGGCGCTGGTAGGCGGCGAGGAAAGTGCGCACCGCGATGCCGACGACGTAGGCGACGCGCTCCTCGGTCGGCGCTCCGCCGGCATTGAACAGCAGCGGCTTGAACATGGTGGACTGGCAGGAATCGAGGGCCTGCGCGGCGGCGACCTCGGTGTCCTCGATCTTCAGGACACGCGCCTCGACCTGGGCGTCGAGATGGGCGCCGAGTCGGGTAATGCCGCACATCGGCCCCGCCTCGTAGAAGCTGCGCCCGACCTCGGGCATGCGCTCGGCGATCGACATGACCGTACGTAGCGGCGAAATCCCCGATGGCTGGCACAGGAACTCGACGAAAGCCTTGCCGAGGCGGGTCAGCACGGCCGCGACGTCGTGATCCGCATGGTCGAGCCGAAAAACCTGCTCGGCCTGGCCCCCCGCTCGTCTTCGACCACGGCCTCGAACAGCCCCTCCTTGCTGTCGAAGTAGACGTAGAGGGTGCCCTTCGAGACGCCCGCCTGGCGGGCGATCTCGCCCGATGCTGGCGGCGTCGAAGCCCTGCGCCAGGAACAGCTTACGCGCGCCCTCGATAATCTGGCGGCGCTTGGAACCTTCCTCGGTCGGCCTCTTGGCTGCCTCGCGGGTGGAAACCTGCATTTCAACGGGCTGGCGCAGCGCTTCTCCGCCTACGGCACCGACGCACAAGCCATGGCTTTGAAAAAGCTGATGCAAATCATGCATCGGCAGGGTGTGGTGATGGCCTTCGCCGGTGTGTTCCTGCTGCTGACGCTGTTGTTCGCAGGGCTGGCGCTCGCCGCAATTATGGTGCGCCGCCCGGCTGCGAATGTGGCAGCGCCCGCACATTGAGGCGATGCCATTTCGTGCGCGCGATCAGTCGCTCAGCTTGCCGAATAAAGTTCAGCGATTAACCTCGTTGTCACGAGGCGGCCAAAATGTCGCGCCATGTCTCGATCCTGAGGGCACTGGTTCGTACCGCTTCCAGGAGAGTGCAACGTGACGGAACACAAAGAGGTGCTATCGGCGTACGTGCCGGTGACGGCACCAGGTCGAGCCGTGGCTGACTTCGACCTTCCCCTGAAAATCTACATCATCGAGACCACCGAGCGCCAAACCCGCAGCATGCATCTGCGCCAGTTCGGAATATTCGCCGCTCTGTTCGTCGGGATGTTCGTCTGCCAATGGCCGGTCGCATCGACCTCGGCCAACGCGGTGCCGAGCCTGCCGGTGAGCGCGCAGGCAGCAGGCGCCCGCGTGGCAACTGCGGCCGCGCCGATGCGCTTTGCCTTCGCCGCCGGGCTGAAGCAAAACTACTAGACAAAGATTGCGCAGTGGGCGCCCATCCGGGGCGCCCGCGCCTTTAGGCGACGAACAGCACCAGCACGGCGATTGCCGTGAGCGCAGCTGCACCGACACCAGCCAATACAACACCAACGACGCTGACGGCGCCGTACGCGCGTTGGCGCCGGATCAGCCACAGGCCGGCGCCGAGGCAGCCGAGGCCGATCGGCAGCAGAATGCCGACGAAGAGCGTCTGGATGGGATCGGAGGCGGGCGATCCGGCGGTGAGGCACGAAAGGTAGATGGTCGAGCCCATCACGCCGCCCCACAGGATCACCGCTTCGCGGTCGCCCCTGCGCACCGTCCAGATCGTGTCGGTGGCGATGTCGCCCTGTGTCTGCGTGACCGACCAGCCCTCCGTTTCGTAGTTCTTGCGCGTGGTGGCCAAGATCTCCTGGATGTCGCCGGCGGCTGACGGCCAGCCGATGAAGGCGTAGTTCGTGCAGGTCTTGCCGCGCGCCGTCGCCGTCTCGTTGATGAGCCCTTGCTTCTGCTCGTAGTTGTCGGCGGTCCAGGTCTTGGCGCCGGGGGCGACGATGACGCCGGTGTGCCAATCGCGATCGATCGGGCGGTCCTCGGCCATCGCCGAAGCCGACAGTGCGCACCATGCGACGACTACGATAGCGCGCGCAAAAATCGACGAAGTCATTTGTACCGCCCTCAGAGTTCCGCTTGAGGGCTCTTTTGAAGGATAGCGCCGCCTATGACCAGACGGTTGCGCCGAGAAGGGTTTATCAATGCCGCCAGGGCGACTGGGGCAGCGCCGAGACAGCAGGACAGCCCAGCATCTTGTTCAGGGCTTCGATGAGCTGATCGGTCGTCTCCACCGAGATATAGAGGCCGCCCGTGCTCTCGGCGAGGCAGCGGGACTGGAGGTAGCCGGTGGCAGTGGCCGTGTCGCGCATGCGATAGCCGATGACGTGAACGGTGAGGTTCTCGCCCTGCGAGCGCAGCGACTGTCCCATCTTGCAGGGATCACCGCCGCACGTTTCCTCGCCGTCGGTGAGTAGTACGACGACGCCCGGCTTCTCGGGGAACTGCAACACGTGCGCAGCCTCGCGCACCGCCGCCGTCAGCGGCGTACGCCCCGCCGGGATCAGTTTGTCGATCTCGTTCATGATCTGCTCAGCGGCATAGGGCGCAGGTCGCAGCAGTAGATCGATGTTGTTGCACTGGTTGGCAGGACCTGGACCATAGTCGATGAGGCCGATGTTGCGTGCGGCGGCGACCTGCGGCAGGGCTTTGGCCAGCGCCTGCTTCACCTTGGCGATGCGCGGCGTGGGCGGGTTGTTGAAATCGGTCCCGGCCATGGAGCCCGACGCGTCGAACACGAGCATCGCGTCATCACGGCACGACGGGGCTGCCCTTTGTGCGAACGTCGCTGTAGCGGCGAAAAACGCCGCGGCGACCAGTGTCGCTACGATGACCGGGGGGCGATGAGCCATGCACCTTGCGCCTTCAGCGGCATTCAGGCCAGTGAAGCACAAAGCGTTCGCCAATTCACGGTGACTTTATGCAAGCGCGTTGAGGTCGGCGAATTGGGCGTCGGTGAGGGTGATGTTGGCCGCCGCGACGTTCTCCTCCAGGTGCTTCACCTTGCCTGTTCCGGGAATGGGCAGCATCACCGGGCTGCGCTGCAGGAGCCAGGCAAGCGCGATCTGGCCCGGGCTCGCGTCGTGCGCGTGCGCGATCGCATCGAGCTTCGAGCCGGGCTTCGCTAGGTTGCCGGCGGCGAGGGGAAACCAGGGGATGAAGCCGATGCCGTGCTTCTCGCAATGCTCGAGCACGGGCTCGCTGGAGCGCTTGGTGAGATTGTAGAGGTTCTGCACGGTCGCGACCTTGAAGTGCTTTTGCGCGGCCGTGATCTGCTCGACGCCGACCTCGCTCAAGCCGACGTGGCGGATGAGCCCCTCCTTCTGCATGGCGGCGATGGCCGAGAACTGCTCGTCGCGCGGCACGTTCGGATCGACGCGATGGAGTTGCCAGAGATCGATGCGCTCGACGCCGAGACGTCGCAGACTGATGAACACCTGCTGGCGGAGGTAGTCGGGACGTCCGCACGTCTCCCACTGGTCCGGGGCGGGACGGAGGAGGCCGCCCTTGGTGGCGATGACCAGACCTTTGTAGGGGTGGAGCGCCTCGCGGATCAGGCGCTCGCTGATTTCCGGTCCATAGCTGTCGGCGGTGTCGATCAAATCGATGCCGAGTTCGGGCACGCGGCGCAGTGTGCGCAAAGCTTCGTCGCGATCCTCGGGCTCACCCCACACGCCCTTGCCGACAATGCGCATGGCACCGAAGCCCAAGCGGTTGACGGCGAGATCGCCCCCGATCTTAAAGCTTCCGGATTTCGCGGCATTCGCTGTCGTCATCTCTCGTCTCCCTCGCATCGTCGTCGAAGCAATGTAGCGTCTCGCCGCGCTGCAACAACAACTGCGACAGTATGCCGGCCGATCGGCAACGGCTGGGAACCATCCTTCGACTGAGGTGTTCCTCTCGCAGTAATAGGAGGACAGACAATGAAACTAAAAGCGACCCTTGCCGTTTGCGCCGCCGCCGTTGGCCTGCTGTTCGCAGTGCCCCAGGGCGCGAGCGCACTGCCGGCAGCTAAGGACGTCAGCAAGCAGGCGACGCAGTCGAACGTCGAGAAGACCGGCTACTATGGTCATCGCCGCGGCTGGCGCCGTGGGTACTACCGCCGTCACCACTACGGCTATGGGCGCCGCTACTATCGCCGCCCGGGCTTCGGCATCTACCTGGGCTTCTAGGTCCAGCATCGATTGCCACGCAAAATGCCCCCGCAGCGATGCGGGGGCATTTTTGTGCGTGCCCAATTTCGGCGGGAGCCGTCAGTAGCGCGACGTGATCGTCACGAAGTACGCCTGCGGCGAACCGGGCGTGATGTTGTTGTTGTTGTGCGCCGTGGCGTAGTACTCGGTGTCGAGCACATTCTCGACGTTGAGCTGCGCCTCGAGGTTCTCGTTGATGTCCCAGAACAGCGCCGCGTCGAGGCGGGCGAAGCCCGGCAGTTTTACGGTATTGTCGATGAGCGCGTACATGCCGGTGCGGCTGACGACGCCAAGTCCGGCAGCCCACCCCGGCAGGAAGCGATACTTGTTCCACATGGAGAACGTGTGCTGTGGAACGAGCGCTATCTCCTTGCCCAGTTGGGCGGGCGCACCGACTAACACCTCGGCGCCCTGGTAGCCATAACCTACGACGGTCTCCCAGTCCTCGGTGAGATAGCCCGTGAGCGCCAGCTCACCGCCCTCGGTGCGCGTCTTGCCGACCTGCGTGCCGGCGCCCGGGCCCGTCGCGATCAACTGGTTCTCGCGATCGAGCATGAACAAGGCACCTGTGAAGAAGAGGCGCGGGGTGACATCCCACTTGAAGCCAATCTCGTGGTTGTTGAACTCCTCCGGCGCGAGGTTGGCGTTCTGCACACTGAGCGTGCTGAACTGCTCGCCCGAGAATGGTAGGAACGACTTTGACCAGCTGACGTAGAACGACAGGTAGTCCAGAGGCTTGAATACGGCGCCGATGCGCGGCGACCAGACGTCGTCCACGCGCCCGCGCGATGCGCCAGTGCTGTCGTGGAAATCGAGATCGAAACGATCGAAGCGAATACCGCCGATGACCTCGAAGTAACGGCTCATCTCGATTTGGTCCTGAATATAGACGCCTGCCAACGCGAGCTCGGTCTGATTCAGCGGCCCCTTGTTTGAGCCCCACGCAGGGCCCGCCGTCGTCACCGTATTGGGAATGATGACGGAGTTGCTGGCGAACACGTAGTCATTCGATGTCGGATCGCGCTGGGTGTCGGTCGTCTGATAGCCGAACTCCGTGCCGGCGAGCAGCGTATGGCGAATGCCGCCGCCGACATCGACTTTGGCCGTTAGGTCCGTCTGGTTGAAGACGCTCTCGCGTAAGGTGAGCGAATTGTAGGCGCCGAGCGACACGACACCGGCGCCATTCGCGGCACCGTTCGCGTAGATGTTCTGATAGAACTTGTCGTAGTTGCCGTACAGTGTTTGGTTCTTGATCTTGATGCCGTTGTCGAACTTGTGCTCGACGATCGCCGTCGCGACGTGCGACTCGAACGTCATGTAGCTGTCGAACGGATTGCCGAAGAACGTGCTCGGATCGACCTTCACGGGTTTGTTCGTGCCCGTTCGCGACGGAATACCACGATCGACCGTGCGGTCGTCGTTGAAGTACTCGTACGAAAGGTGCACGACGGTGCTGTCGTCCGGCTTGAACGCAATCTTCGGGTTGATGCCGAAGCGCTCCAGGTCCACGAAATCGCGGTAGCTGCCGGAATCCTCGTACATGCCGAGGATGCGGAAGGCAAAGTCGTTGGTGATCGCCTGGCCGGCGTCGACTTCGACGCGCTTGGTGTCGAACGAGCCGTAGGTCGTCGTTGCCTCGTAAAGACGCTCGCCCTCCGCTTTCTTGGTGACGCGGTTGATGACGCCACCGCCGCCGCCGCGACCGAAGATCATGGCATTCGGGCCCTTCAGCACCTCGACGCGTTCGATATTGTACAGGTCGCGGAAATACTGAACGTCGTCGCGCATGCCGTCTGTGAAGAAGTCGGCCGTGGTGCTGACGCCGCGGATGGTCGGCGCGTCGCGATGGCCTTCGCCTTGGCCAACGACAATGCCGGGAACGTAGGACAGGAGCTGGCGCATGTCGCGCGAACCCTGGTCCTTCGCCAGCTCCTTCGGAACGACGGTGATCGACTGCGGAATGTCGATGAGCGGCGTATCGGTCTTGGTCGCCGTTGACGTGCGGGTGGCCATGTAGCCGATGACGCCGCCAGGGTTGGGGTTGCCGAGCGGGCCGCCGGAGGTGGGCTCGGTCGACTGCGCGGGTGGTACGGGCTCGGGCGTGACCGCGACCGCGGTCGAGGGGGCTGCCTTCTTCTTGGCGGACGATTTCTTCTTCGCCGCGGGCGCGGGGCCCGTCTCGACGACGACGGGAGGCAGCTGGTCGGTCTTGGGCGCTTCCTGCGCTTCGACCGGCGCTATACTCGCCAAAAGGGCACCGAAAAACGCAGACTTCTTATAGACGCAGTTCCACGAACGCCCGCCGAGACGCAACACCACTTGAACCCCCTACGCGATACGAGATGACTTTGAGGTCTGATCGTTCGCGGACGGTAATATTCATGACTTCTATGGTCCAGTTTTGAAGTCTGTGCAGAGGAGAATCTGGCCGGCCGATGCCCAGATGACACAAACGTCACAATCCTAAGTGGTGGGGTGGCGGAAGGGGTGGCGGCCGAACGCCGAGGGAAAACCTTCGCGTCGCCAAGCTTCTAGACCGAAGCGTGCTCCGGGCGTCCCTCTTTGCATCCCCCTTTCAACGGTGCACGGACTCTGTTTCGCTTAGCGTCAGCCGAGCAACACGCCTATGAGTTCCGCCACTTCTGCGGGCGTGGTTGAGAACCACTCCGCTCCCGGTGCTGTCCGAATTCGTCGACCCCGCAGCACAAGCACGGCATGCAGTGCCCGTTCTAGATCGAAGGCCTGCACATGCTCACGGGTACCGAGAACGATTGGGTGTTCCGGCATCGCTGTCTTCGACTGGCGGATGATCCTGTCAGTGGGCCTTTTGCCCCAGCCAATTTTAATAGGATAAGGCCCATCGGCGCGCTGGTAAGCCGGAAACGTGTACCAGTAGACCGAAGGCGTCCCCGGCTCAGCGTCGTCCTCGTCCTCCTCGGCATCATCGGCGACATCTTCCGACGTGGCGGCCAGCCCGACCAAAACGATGCCGTCGGCCTTCGTCGCCGTGAAGATGTCGGGGTTGTTGCGCACCAGGCCGCCCAGCCGTGTCCGTACCTCGCGCCGTGCCTCAGCCTCCCTCGGATGACGACTAAAGCTATGATCACGGTATTCCGGGAACGTCGACCACAGCGCCGTGATGAGGTCGCGATAGGTCATAGGCTCCCCATTCTGCGACAGGACGACCTTCGCTCTCCTCCCCAACGTCATCTCTTCGGGATGCGTCTCCGACGACTGCTCGATGTCTGGCATGGGTGGGTCTCGTCTTGAGAACTTCTTTTTGCGTGCAGACCACTAGCGAGGGTTGGCACTGTCAGGCAAGTCGGTCGGCATCCAAGCCCGCTTATGCTCTCTTGCAAACGCGGAATTAGCGGCGAGCGCATGCCCGATCTCACGTGTTGACAAAGCTGTGGATCGTTAAAACCAAATTCGAAAGTAGAAACTTCGAATGGCATCGCGTTTTCAACGCGGTATGCGGCAAGTTGCTATTTTAAAGTAAGCTCGGTTCGCTAACGCACGACGGCGTGGCATCGCCGGTATTGCGCGTATCGAGCAGGCGCACTCATGATCGTTCTCGAAGCTAGGAGGACGTTCATGAAGATGCTGAGCAAGAAGCAAGTCAGCGAGCTGACGGGACTGTCGCGGTCGACCATCGACCGGCTGAGGGCACGTGGTCTGTTCCCCCAGGCGCGCAAGGCGAGCCCGGGAAGGGTGGTGTTCCTGGAGGACGAAATCGAAGCGTGGCGTCTCACGCTGCCGCACGTCGTCGGCGATACGACTCACGCGCCGGAGCTCTGACCGGTGCTACGTCGATTGTGGTCTCGGTTGCTTAGGGCAGAGTCCGCGTCGCCTGAGACGGCCCGCGGCGAGCCGCTTGCTTCTGGTCGGCAAGTGGCAGCGACGCCGCCCAGTAGACCGAAGAATTATTTGCCTCCCGAAAAACTGGCCGCCGCTCTCGTAGACCATCTCATGGCAGCAGGCTGGCACGCACCGATGTCTGTAGCCGAGGTTCAAACAAACTACCGAGAGATGTGCACGAGGCATAACTTTGTGATCCGGCCCTGGAACTCGGTCGCGCGCGAGTTCACGCGCATGACCACGGGCAAGAAGGTCTACGGATCATCTCAGAACCCAGACGGCACGCGCAATCGTCCTCGGCTCTATCCACCGCCTGGAGCGCCGGTCGCTGCCTGTGAGGTTCCCGAGGCTCCCGTGCGAGTCGCTGCTTAACCGCGGCGGCTGGTGCACCTGTCGAGGAACCGACTCCCGCCGCGTTCCAGGACCGCGCGCCGCGACTCCCTGCGGGGCGTCGACTCCCGCCATGTCCAGGACCGCGCAACGCGACTCCAGGCGAGGCTGAGACCTGTCGTTAGCTGGTGCTCTTTCGTTCAGTCTTCTTGCCCTCCTCAGCCCGTCTTGCAGCGTAGCTGAGCCACGTCAGGTAACCGAGGACGAACGTCGCGATACCTAGCAGAGCGGCGGCGATGGGCCAGTCGCTCTCGAGGCCCCAGACCGCGAGGCCGACCCAGTAGGGGATCACGGCGGACGCGAAGAAGGCGACCGTCTCGACGCGCTTCGGCAGCGCGCCGGCCGCACGTTCAGTGCCGGGCTGCAGGTCGTCGGCGTCCTGCGGGTCGCCGCGAAATTGAAGCCACCCGCCAAGTGCGAATATGGCGGCCACCGCCGCTAGCATCAGCCACTCGTTGTCAGGCAGGCCGAGGTCGACCCAGAACCACAAGAGCATCAACACCAAGGCACCGGCACCGGCGATCCACACTAGCCCTTCCTCCTCCTACGAGCCGACCTGGCGGCGATCGCCTCGGCCACGAGCTCGCGCACGATAGCACTGCGGTTCGGCCGGTCTAGACGTCGCTTCGCGATGGCGTCGATGGCCTTCAACATGCTTCCGGGGAACCTGATCATCACGGGCGCGAGCAGAGCCGACCGGGCGAGCCGTGGACGCCCTCTATGTGGCTTAGCCTTGGTCATGGAAAAACTTTATGTAACTTATTGAGCTACATAAATCACAGAAACTTGAACGATACCTTGCGCTTTTCGTGCCGCGAGTGGCGCATGCAATCTAGGATGTCTTCTCCAACCCTATTGCGGAGGTGCAGATGTTGACGGAAGCGTTGATGAAGGAGTTCGCGACCCTCGTTCCGGCTCGGCTCGAGGCTATCGACCGCGAGTCTGTCGTACTTGTCGGAACGAGAGCTCACAAGCGGGCCCGTGTAGAGGTGGCGGCATGCGACGAGCGCATGCTCAAGATCGCACGGTCCATCCCGGTCGATGGCACACTTGAGAGCGTGCTGGCCTTGCGGAATGTAGTGGCGGAATTCCACGACTACGGCCGCCAGGGCTGCTTGACCGAGCAGGCCCAGACGCCCGATGACGAGATGTTGGCGAAGCTCCTTGGGGCGCTCTACGAGCTCGAGAAGAAGCGCCAATAAGAACAACGCCGCCGTCCCGAGGGGCGGCGGCGTCTTCGCGAACATGGCAGCAGATGATGGAGCGTTGCGGCGCTCCGCAGCAAGCTATGGGCCGCTTCACTAGTTCGCGCTACGACAAGCGAGCAACAGGAGACACGGGATCTGCATGCCGAGAATCTTGACCAGCAGCTGGTACGTGGCGCTCCCCGAAGATCACCTGCGGGTGGGCATCTCGCGCGGCACGCCACGGGGCATGCCGGCGGGCTATCGCCGGTATCCCAAATTGGCCCCCGGCCCATGGTTCTCGAGCGTCTCGCCCGAGGAATACCGGAAGCGCTACCAAGCCGAGGTGCTCGACCAGCTGGACCCGGAGCGCGTCGTCTCCGAGCTCGTGGCGTTCGCGGACGGACGCATTCCCACGTTGGTCTGCTACGAGGCGCCCAACAAGCCGGACTGGTGCCACAGGGGCCTCGTGAGCCTGTGGTTGAAGCAGACACTCGACCTCGATGTGTTCGAGTACGGAATGGAGGACTGCGGCTGCGGCAGTCGACATCCGAAGCTCAGCCTTTTGCAGATGCCCGGCGGCGAATCCTAGAAGCCCCGCGCGCCTTGGGTACTGCTACCCCGGCCGTCGCCAACTCGGGCTTCACCGACGTCGTGCGGGGCGTTAAGCTGCACGGGTGTCGACGCTCAGAGACATTGTCGCTCGAGAAGCCGCGCTGCAGCAGCAGCGCTTCGATCTGCTGTTCGCAAAGCTCGACGACCTCAAGGCCGCATTCGATCGAGCGGAGGTAGCAGTAGACCGCACTAGTGCATCTCTGAATGTTCAGCTCGATGCATGGGCGAAGAGATTTGAGCTTCGGCTTGATGCGCTGGCGAAGAGACGCGAGCGCGAACCTGATAACACCGCTTGACGCCAGCGCGCTGGTCGAGTACACATTTCGGCATTCTCCGATTTTGCGCCTGGGGCAACCTGGGCGCTTTGCATTTTCTACATCCCCAACATCATCGACACGTCGACGTGACGCCTAGCGGCGGTCGCGCGCGTGTGCGTGGAGAAACGACATGGACAATCGACGTCTACCGAAGATGGTCAGGTTTACCGCCGCGATGCGCCAGCTCGGCATGAGCCCGAGCAAGGCCAAGCGCCTGTTGCGCGAGCCTGGGGGACTGCCGCCGCCGGTGTTGATCGGCGGGATCTACTATGTCGTCGAGGACGATCTTCTTGCCTACTTAGGCCTCAGCGGGTCAGCAGCTCCGTACATTGATGTGGATAGCGCCGCAGAAGCAAACCCAGGCCGAGGCTGAATCTAATAGCCTCGCGTCGGTGGCGTGCTCCAGGCCACCTCCGAGACGCTGCTCCTGACCAGAGCTAATACCGGCGTCTCACCATCCAGACCAGACCAGACCGCATGCGCGAGCGGCGCAAATGTCTCCGCTCAAAGAAAGCGACCGCGCTCGGGCTAGGGCGACGGCCGCAAGGTCATCATGCGAGGTCTGAAACATGAACCATTACAACGACACGCAAGTGCGCACACGCGCTATCGAAATTCGCGAACCTGCGAGCGCTGCCACCGTCCCGAACGCGGACTTGGACACTTCGATGCGCGCCCAAAACGTGATCGAATTTCCGTGCCGCGACGTCGGCTCATCATCCGATTATAGCGACATCGGCGACGTGCTGGCGGAGGTCCTAGTCGAGGAGCGCGGAAGGCTCCAACAGGAAGGTCCCCACCCGGCAGGGCGCGGACGGCCAAAACAGAATCAGACGCCGACGCCAGCCACCCAACCGTTCGCGTTCTACGCCGAGAAGATCGCCTCCATCCCGGACGACAAGAAAAAAGGCGAGGCTCTTCCGCATGGGGCACGGCGCGGCTGGCGTGGGGCACTGCAGGCCGCGCGAGAGGCAGTAAATCGGGACGCTCGGCAGACAAAGGCGTCCTGCGCGCTGTTCTCCTGCGTGGTCGACCGCATCAACCGCGAGAAGGGCAAGGACTGGCACGGCAACAATTACTACGCGGAGCATCTCGGCGTTTCGCGGACTACAGTCGAGCGCGCCTTCAAACGGCTCGTCGATACGGGGCACGTGAAACGTCAGACTCGGAAGTCAAAATTTGGCGACTACGACAGCTCTGAAACCACGTTGCCGACCCTTGCCGCCGCCGCATTCGATGTCGAGGGAATTTCTTGCGGGTACCCGCAGCCAAGCGGAGACGTACCCGCAGATGAGCGGGAAGGTACCCGCGCGGACGAGGAGAGGGGTACCCGCAGCGGTGCGGGACTAACCTCTCCTACGGGAGAACCTCAGAAAGATCCTCCACTTGAAGTGAAGTCCCCCCTATCCCCCCGTTCCGGGGGGAGAGAGCCGGCTTCGCCTTTAGAAAGAGGGCAAACCTCCAATACGTCGTCAAACGGGCGTGCTTCTTTTCCGCGGCGTGGTGGAGTACCGGACCCACGCGGCGACAACCGAACACTGGGCGCCACGCTGCTCAACAAATTGCTCGATCGACTGCGAGAGATCTGCCCTGAGGCCGAACCTCAGCACGTAGTAGATGGTGTTGAACGGACCCGCAGTTGGCGGTACCGAACGGTTGGGCGCACGTTCGACGATGATCAGCTGGCCAGCGACGTCTTGCGCGAGGCCGTGTACTCGCTGCGGGGCACGCCTAAGATGCACGCTGGGGGCGAAGTCGCCGAGCGACGTGATGGTTGCCCGTACGAATCCCCGTGGGTGTTCTTGTCCGCAAAATTTGTGGGCGACTTGGCGCTTCGGCACAAGGTTGCGTTCGACGACGAGGTAGGCGCGAAGCTCTTGTTCTCCGACATCGCACGCGCCGCTGGCCCCGGGGGCTACGGTCGCGACCTCCAAAAACGTGTCGAAGACAGTTTTGCGCAGGCAATTGCCGACCGCGCGATGTCGCTCAAGGCTCAGGAAGTGGAACGCGGGTCCGCATAGACACTGCGTAACTTGGTCCGCGAGCTCGAAGCTGTCGGCATCATTCACCCAAACGACCGGTTAACCTCGGCGCCGTGCTCGCCTTCCTGGAGGGGAGGGCTCGGCGTCGGGGTGTTGGAAATCTCCACAACATTGCGCACGCGCGGCAGCCACCTGCTGCTGCGAACGCCTGCGCGCGTCCAACAGGTATTCCCATGAGCAACCTCGCCGTCCAGATCCTGCTGCAACTGCGCGACCAGCTCACGGCGCCAGCACGCACTGCTGGCCGATCGTTCACGAGCATGAGCCGCGAGATTCAGGCGGCCTCGCGCAACATCACCGGCGCGGCCAACGGTGCCGCGAGCGGCGTGCGCTCAATCGGCGCCGCCGCGACGGCATCGAGCCGCCAGGTTGCCGGCTTGGCCCAGCAGATGAATGCTGCGACGCGCAGCCACGGCGCGATGGCGGCCCGCGTGGGCCGCAATAATCGCCTGGTGGGTCTGGGCGCCGGCCTCGGCCTCGCTGGCGTGCTGAGCTACGGCAGCGGCCTGGGCCGCGGGTTGTTCAATTCGAACCTCGATTTCGCACGCGAGATCAACAACACACGCGCGGTGATGACGCGGAGCTCGATCGCCGACCTTGAGGCGCTCGAGAAGAAGACCATCGAGCTGTCGACCACGACCACGTTCTCGGCGACGACGATCGCCAAGGCGTTCGGCGAGATGGGCGCGGCCGGCTACGAGGCGCGCGAGGCCATCATGGCCATGCCGACCGCCATCATGGTCGCCCAGGGCGCGCGAGAGCCGCTAGAGAAGACAGCGGAGACGCTGATCGGCATCAAGAACCAGTTTGGGTTGAGCGACGCCGACCTGCCTCATGTCGCCGACGTGTTGGCCGAAACGCAGCGCCAAACGTTTTCGAAGCTCGAAGATCTGCGCGAGGCCTTCAAGATGGCCGGCCCGATCTCGAAGCAGTTCGGCGTACCGCTCGAGCTGACCGCCGCTGCGGTCGGCCTCTTGTCGCAGCAGGGCATCAAGGGCTCGCTCGCCGGCACCGGCTTCCGACGCATGATGAGCGGCTTCGTGAAGGAGACAAAGCCGACGCAAAATATTCTCCGCAGCCTCGGCCTCGACCCGAGCGACATCTACGACAAGAACGGACACTTCAAGGATCTGCCAAACCTACTTGAGCACTTGCAGAAGAAGGGCGTTACGGCCCAACAGGCGATGGCGGCTTTCGGCGACCGGGGCGGACCGATCCTGGCAGCGTTGCTGTCCGGTGGCGTGAGCGAGCTTCGGCGTCTCACGCGCGAGCTCGAGACGGCCGACGGCGTTGCGCGCAAGATGGCCGACGACCAGATGGCCGGCCTGCCAGGCGTGTTCGATCGCCTGAGGGCCAATGTTGAGGCGGCTCGGCTGTCTATCGGCAGGTCGGGCTTTGCCGGGGACATGATCGCCGTGATGAACTTCGCCCGCGATCGGCTCACCGATTTCGTGCAAATGCCCGATTGGGTGCAGCGCGCGACGGGCTGGGCAGCGATGCTGCTCGGTGGTCTCGCCGCCATCGCGCTGCCGGCGGCAATGCTGCGCTTCGCGCTCGCGGGCCTCGGCACGCGGCTCGCGCTCCTGCTGCTGCCGGGCCGCGCGCTACTCGGCGTGCTGCAGGGTTTGGCGCGTGCGGGGCCGATGGTCGTGCATGCGCTCGCCACGGTGGCGCGAGTCGCAGGTCCACTTGCCGCCCTGTTTGCCGGCCTTCGCTTGCTGGCGCTCGGCACCGGCGTCGGCGCGGCGCTGCTCGGCATCGTGACGTTCTACCCCGCGATCGAGGCCGCGGCGTCGGGCTTCTGGTCGGGCCTCAACACCGGCTGGCAGGGCTCTGAGGCCCAGCAGGCCTTTCAGTGGCTCGCTGGTCAACTGCCGATCCTCGGCAGTGTGTTTGGCAAGATCAAATCGGGCATCGACTTCCTGTTCGATCTCGGTTCGCTCGACTCGGGGTCGCTCACGCGCTTCTTCGATGCTGGCGCGGCGGCCGCCAACAAGCTTCTCAACCCGCTGCGGGCGATCCGCGAGCTGCTTGGCTCCCTGCCGTCACTGAGTTCGCTCTGGGGCGGCGGCAAGGCTGGTGGGATCGCAGGCGCGGCCGCTGGTGCCCGCGCCGTCATCGCGCCGCCCGCTGGCGGCGTCGGCCGGTTCGCAACACTGCCTAGCGGCTTGCAGATGCCGCCGAGCATCGCGGGGCCGACGACCAACAACATCGATCAAAGCAAGACCGTCAATGTCGGCGGCGTCAGCACGAGTGTCTCCGTCAGCGTGCAAACCAACGCCGATCCAGGCGCCATCGGATCTGCCGTCGGCTCGGCCGTCGGCGCCAAGGTGCGGGGCGCAACCGCGATCGACGGCAACTAGCCACACCACCAATTCCGCCCGCGACGGCATCGCGGATCAGCAGGCGCTTCCGGGCGCCTTTTTCATTGGAGAAGCCCATGACAGGTACCAAGCCCGTCGAGCTCAAGCTCGCCTACCCGATTGACTACCAGGGCGCGACGATCGCCACGTTGAAGCTGCGTCGCCCCAAGGGCCGCGACATGCGCTTCCTGCCCGACGGGTCGTCGAGCGTCGAGAAAATGTTCCCCTTCTTCGCGTTGCTCGCCGGCGTCGAGGAGGGCGTGCTCGACGAGATGGACGCAGCCGACCTCACGCGCCTGGGTGCGGTTGTCACCGATTTTTTGTCGGACAGCCAAAAGGCGGCGGGTCGCCGATAAGCCCCTACGCCTGGCGCCAGATCCGCAACGATCTGGCGCTGATCTATCATTGGTCACCGTCGGAGCTCGATGAGCTCGACTGGCTCGACATGGTGGCGGATCACGCTGAGGCGGTCGCCCGCTGGAATGCCATGCACGTGCGGCCGGAAGGCGGTGCGCGATGACCAGCACCAAGCTAACGCTGCTGTACCCCATCGAACTCGACGACGGCTCGGTCGTGCGCGCCCTCATGGTGCGCCGACCGAGCCGCGAGGACGTGCTCGAGATCCGCCTCGCCGCCTACGCGGTGATGACCGGCCTAGACCGTCGCGTGATCGACGAGCTCGACCTCGCCGACATCCGTCGGCTCGACATCGTCCTCGATGAAATTTCAACCTTCAAACCCAAGGACAACCCATGAGCTATCCCCACTCGCTCTACGAGCTGCCGACCTCGATTGAATCCATCAGCGAGGCGCCGTCGAGCCAGCAACCTCTGTATGAGTCTGACGCCGCGGGCGGATACACGCTGCATGCCGGCGGCCGCCAGCTGCAAAAGGTCCGCAAGGCTATTCGCGACGCCGGCTACATGCCGGCCGCTATCGCTCGGCCGCCACGCGGCAAGGAGCCGGTGCTGGATCGGCGGGAATGGCAAATTGCTCTCGGCGCCGCTTCGCCCCCCGAGCGTAAGCTGCTGCTGGCTGCCGCAGGCCGCCGTGAGATCCGCTTCAAGATCTAAGCCGCTCCCACGGGCGCTCGGCCTGCACGCGCTCAAACCACGCGTAGCAGGCCTCCTCGGAGCCCAAGAACTCGACCGCCAGCACGTTGGTCTCGCGGTCGCCGTTGGCGATGTGTTTGTCCGACACGATCGCGATCCAACGACCCATCATGGGGTTGA
Organism: Hyphomicrobium album; assembly: GCF_009708035.1. Taxonomy (NCBI): domain Bacteria; kingdom Pseudomonadati; phylum Pseudomonadota; class Alphaproteobacteria; order Hyphomicrobiales; family Hyphomicrobiaceae; genus Hyphomicrobium; species Hyphomicrobium album. Next base: position 438,695 of record NZ_WMBQ01000001.1, on the reverse strand, counting down.
AGGCGTGGCTCATGCGCAAGCGGTTCATCGCAGTCCTCTAGAACACGAGTGTAAGTCATGGCACGCAAGAAGCGTGAGGCCGCGGCTCGCCGGCCACATGAAAAGTTTTCCCCGGCTCAGGTCATCGCAGCCCTCGAGGCCAGCGCCGGTATCCGCCTCGGCGCAGCTCAGGTGCTGCGTTGCTCCCCCACAACGGTGACGAACTACGTGGAGCGCTACCCAGACGTGAAGGCGGCGCTCGCCGAGATTCTCGAGAACCGCCTCGACATCGCCGAAGGCGTGATCATCAAGCGCATCGCAGATGATCGGAACCCTGCAGTCCAAAGCAATGCGGCGCAGTTCTATTTGAAAATGATGGGCGCGAGCCGCGGCTACGGCGCGGCGCCTCGCGTCCTCAAGTTCAAGCTTCCCGATATCGATGGCGTCGAGGATGTCCCGCGCGCCCTGTCCGCCATCAGGGCTGGCGTGACGAACGCCGAGATCACGCCGGAGCAGGGACGACAGCTAAGCGACCTGGTCGACATACATCGACGTGCCCTGGTCGACGTCGAGCACGACGCGCGGCTGGTGGCCCTTGAGCGCACGCTCTCATCGAACGCCGCTCCGCGGCATTAGGAGGTGACAATGAGCACGAGCACGCGACTGCAGCGACTTGAGAAGGTTTTCGGCGCCCGACTACGCGAACGAGTCGATCCATATCCCGAAGTGACAGCCGCCTTCGCGCGCCTGCTGAGCGTGCTCACATTCGATCAGGTCACCGAGCTTGAAGGCCTGCTCCGGCCCGACCTCGGGGTCGAAGATGAGCGACGGCTCGCCGCCTACTGGGACTTGCTCGAGAAGGTTGTGGACGCTCCCGACGAAGTTGTCGCGGTGGCACGAGAGAAGGCGGAACGAGCCGACGCGCAGTTGCGCATCAACTTGATCTTGCCGTGAGCGTCCGCGCCGGTACTGTTCAAAACCCCTGTCGAAAAACCTCGCTGATAACCCCCAAAACACTGGCTCTCCGGAACGCCGTAAAGTATGTTCAAATCCACTACCTTTTGAACACGTCGCGGGAGGGTTTATGGCTCGTGTCGCTATCTACGCGCGCGTTTCCACGGATGCGCAGACTACCGCCAACCAGCTCGAAGAGCTGCACAGGTGGGCGGCGCGGTCGGGGCACGACGTGGTCGCCGTACACGAGGACAGGGGCATCAGCGGGTCGAAGGGCCGAGCGAAGCGGCCGGGGCTCGACAGGCTGCTCAAGGATGCAGTTCGCCGGAACTTCGACATCGTAGCCGTCTGGTCCTCGGATCGCCTCGGGCGGTCCATGAAGGACCTCCTTGACATACTCCAGACCATCCGCGAGACGCGCCGCGGCCTCTACATCCACACGCAAGCCCTGGACACCACGACGCCCGCCGGCCGCGCGCTCTACCAGATGCTCGGTGTGTTCGCCGAGCTCGAGCGCGAGATGATCGTGGCCCGTGTGAACGCCGGCATCGCCAGGGCCCGCTCCAGTGGCACCAGGAGCGGCAAGTCCATCGGCCGACCGAGAGGCGCGGACTTCGATATTGAGAAGATCAAAGCGGGGTTACTGCGGGGGGCGTCGGTGCGGGACGTCGTGGCCGAGACCGGCGCGAGCGTCGGCACTGTCGCAGCGGCGCGCAAGGCCCTCGTTGTGGCTGGACGGCAGGTAGGCGGCCAGCCGAGTCAAACTCGCGCGCGTAGGGTGTCCAAAATCTCCAGCTCAGTGCGACGTGACGCTCGGCCGGGATCCGACAGTACAGCGCTACCGATATCTGAGCGGAGCGGAAAGTGAAGGGGCGCGGCGGACCTTGGACGACGAAGAAGCTGGGCAAGGTGCGCGAGTACCTCGAGGCTTGGCTGAAGGTGATGAGCCGGCAGAGCTGGGCCAAGACGGTCTATATCGATGCCTTCAGCGGTAGCGGCGAGGTGATACTGCGCGATGCGGCTGCGCCGACGGCGGGCTCTGCGCTCCAGGCCGTCGGGCTGGATCCTCCAATGGCGGAGTATCACCTCATTGAAAAATCTGAGAAGGCGTTGAAGCGGTTGCGCGAGCAGATCGCCGCGCGCCATCTTGACCGGCTCGATCGCGTCTCCTTTCACGCCGGCGACGTCAATGCGATCCTGCCGGCGCTGCTGGAGAGGTTGACGAAGAAGCACCGCGTCGTGCTGTTCATTGACCCCTATGGCATGCAGCTCGAGTGGAGCACCTTGCAGGCGATCGCCAGGTGCAAGGCCGGTGTCGATCTCTGGCTATTGGTGCCGACCGGCATGGGCCTGCAGCGCCTGGCGACGAAGACAAGGTCGCAGATGCCCGCCAGTTGGGGTGCCAAGATCGACGCCTTCCTCGGCTACAAGGGGTGGCGAGAAAAGTTCTATGAGCCCTCGCGGCAGACCAATTTCTTCGGCAACGAGCCTGAGCAGGTGAAGGTGGCGACACTGGAGATGCTCGATCAGGAGGTTCAGGATCGAATACGCGCAGCCGGCTTCCCCGGCGTGGCGCGCAACGTGCTCCACCTCAAAGACAAGACTCGGGTACTCTACTCCTTAATGTTCGCGTGCTCGAATCCGTCACCGGCCGCGCAGGCGGCCTCGATGAACATCGCGAACCACCTCTTGAGGGAGTGACCCTACTGGCCGGCGGATCCGACATCGAATGGACGGATGCGACTTGGAACCCTGTCGCGGGGTGCGCCATGGTCTCGCCCGGCTGCACGAACTGCTATGCCATGCGCATGGCTGCGCGACTTCAGGCGATGGGTCTTGCGAAGTACCAGGGGACGACTCGCAAGTCTGGCGGCCGCGCGATCTGGTCGGGCTCCATTCGCCTAGATGTCAATGCTCTCAGCATCCCGCTGCGGTGGAGGAAGCCGCGGTTGATCTTCGTGAACTCGATGTCCGACCTCTTTCATGAAAGCGTCCCCGACACCTTCGTAAGCGCCGTGTGGTCGGTCATGGAACAGGCTCACTGGCATCAGTTCCAGGTGCTCACCAAACGCCCCCAGCGCATGGCGGCGTTCCTCAAGACGAGGAAGACGGTCACACCGAACGTGTGGTTAGGAACCTCTGTCGAGAGCGCCGCGTACCTCGATCGCATCGACGCCATCCGCGAGGTCTCTGCCGCCGTGCGCTTCATCTCCTTCGAGCCGCTGCTGGGCGCGATACCGAAGCCAAACCTGCGCGGCATCGATTGGATCATCGTCGGCGGCGAGTCGGGGCCCGGCGCGCGCCCTGTTGAAGAGAAATGGGTCTTGGACCTGCTTTCGGCCACCAGGAAGTACGGCTCGAGCTTCTTCTTCAAGCAGTGGGGCGGACCCGTGAAGAAGCGCAGAGGGCGTCTGCTTAAGGGGCGAACCTGGGATGAGATGCCGGCGACTGTGACCGCCACGCGCCAGAGAGCAGCTTAGCGCCTCGCAGCAGCGCCAGACAACGACTCGAGGTGTCGGAGCGTGGCCTCGCGCGAGCGCTGTGCTCACGCGAGGCCGAAAGGCCGGGACTACGCCGCATTTTTCTTGCGGCCCAGCTTGCCCAGCCGCTGGGCAAGCAGGCTCTCTTCGGCCAGCAGCCCCATCAGCGACACCGTGAGGGCCGCTTCATTGCGGTACACCTGATCGAGATCCTCCTCAGCAACATGTGCGATGAGCTTCTGGGAGTGAGCTATCTTGCACACCGCGACCTCGCCGTAGGTGTCTCGAACGATCTTGTCGACCTCGGCGGCGAAGACGTCCGGATACTGCTCCTGATGGTGCTTGACCGTCTCCAGCAAAATCGGCGCCTCACTGTTCATCAAGACCGTGGGCCCGTCTGGATCGTTCGGAACCCACGATGCGAGGTGCCAGTTCTCGTCGAACTGGTCGGCGCCGACGAAGCGGAACTTCGGCACGTCGACGGCTACCTGCCGCTCGACACCTTGCCCATTACCTCCTTCAACTGCGCGCAGGCGAATAACTTGAATTCGCCGAGCGCTCTTGCGCTTGTTCCGAACCTTCCGGGCGCCGCCACCCTCGCCATCGCGCTGCACGATCGCCACCGTCTCGTTGGTCGGGGTTGCAGGCTTGGAGTCCTTGTCCTCGTCGCGCGCCTGAACAAGCTTGGTGGTCAACCACCGAGTGCCGAACTTGTCCTGGAGACGCTTCCGGTACTCCTCATCCTCCAGGGTGTTGTTGCCGTCGCCGCGAGCCGCCAAGATCGCGTCGCGGATCTCTTGCGGCATGTTGTCGGAGAAGTCGAAACCCCAGTCGGAGAGGGGCAATCCAATGCCCTTTTCCCCGTTGCCAGCAAACATGAGCCGGTTGCGGCTTTGATCCGGGTACACGCCCCACATGGCGATCTGCGGGTCGAAGAGAGTGGGTTCGAGGATGATCGTCAGGTTTTGCTGCACCTGCGGATCAGCAATCCCGAACCACCGGAAGTGAGCCTTGTGCATGGAGAGCTCGAACAGCTCGTCCTTGTACTTGACGGCGATGTAGCCCGGCTTCTTGGCGTAGGAGTGAATGTTCGGCCGCTCGCCTTCCCAGAGGTACCAGTGCGCTTGTACGCGGCCCTCATCGAGCGGCAGGATCGACTGGTGCGCCAGCTCCCCCTTGCCGGCCGAAACGTCTGCCAGATAGTACTTCGCGCCACGAATTCGCCGGTTGTTCGGCCGCCGGGCGTCGTCGCGATCATCAGCGCTGGTGGGCCACGCGGTCTTGCGCTCACTGCGCAATTCGACAACGGTCACCTCGGGTTCGTTGAGGTCCCAGAATCGACTGTTCAGGTAGACCGAGAGGCCCTTGATATCTTTTTCGCCGGCCTTCGGATTGCCGAGCACGGTATCGGGGGCTTCTTCGCTGCCGAGAAGGACGATTGTTGTCCCATGCTCTCGTGCCCACGCGGGTGAAACCTCGCCCCAGTTCACGCCGTCGCCCCAGTCGACCTCGTCGGGATTGATAGCGTATGCAGCGCCCTTGGGGCTGCGGAATTCGAGGAGCTCGTACTCTGCGGCGTCGACGTCCAACTGGATCCGGATCATCGATGCGCGACCCTCCTTGTAGGAGATCACGACCACGCCTTCAGGGTTCCACGGCAACGACGCGATCTTGGCCCCGACGCCGAAATTGTCGTGGACGCCACCGATGCGCTTAGCGCCTTCCCCTAGTGTCGAGAAGAACCTGAGCAGTTCGTCGCGGGCCATGCCCGCGCCGTTGTCGGAGATCGTACGGCGATAGACGCCATCCTTCTCTACCGCCTGCCACTCGATGCCAAATTCGACCTTGGTGGCACCGGCCTCAAGTGAGTTTTTTAGGAATTCGCGCGCCCACTGGAAGTTTCCGCACGCCTCGAACATGCGATTGACGAAGTGAGACGCGCCGACGATGGCGAGCTTCTTCATAGGACTCTCCTGATCTCTAGTTGCTCTAGGTCTCGGGTCCGACGCTGCTGCTTCCGACATGTTGGTCATGGCTTCAGCAGGGCGCGACGAACACTTCGGATATACTCCGAAGTTGTAGTCCCCGCAACCCCGGGGCGAGGCCGCGGTATCCGCTCCGCATAGTTGCGGTCGCACTTGGCGGTTCGGAGACTACGATCATGCCCTTGCGCGCCAGGGCACCTCCCCTTGAACACGGCGCCACGCGACTTCGAACGCCTCGAGGGCATCGCGCTATCTGCCGTCGGGTTCTATGCTTAAGCTGATGTGCAATCTGTACTCTATGACCCGTGCCCCCGAGGCCGTGCTGCGCCTGTTCCGCGTCAGCCACAACCGTGCCGCGTCGATCGAGGGCAAGTCGGCGATCTTCCCCGGCTACGTTGCGCCGGTGGTGCGCAAGGCGGAGGACGGCGAGCGTGAACTGGTGAACCTCAACTGGGGCTTCGTGCTGTTGCAGAAGGACAGGGCCCCACGCCGCGTCACCAACGTGCGCGACGACAAGATCCTCACCAGCCCGTTCTGGCGTACGTCGTTCGAGCAGCGCCGCTGCCTGGTGCCGGCCTCATCGTACTGCGAGCCCAAGGGCGAGAAGCCGGCGACGTGGCACTGGTTCGCCGTCAACGGCGACGAGCAGCGTCCCCTCTTCGCCTTCCCCGGCGTGTGGACACGCTACCGCGGCCCGCTCAAGAAGGGTGGCGAGAACGTCGACCAGGAGGTTTTCGCCTTCATGACGACGGAGCCAAACGCGCTCACGGCCAGCATCAACCACGAGCGTATGCCGGTACTGATCACGGATCCCGCAGATTTCGAGACCTGGTTGTCAGGGTCGCCCGATCAGGCGTTCGCGCTGGCGCGCAGCTATGCCGCGGATCAAATGCAGATCGTTCAGTCGGGCGCCGATCAAGAGGATTTGCTCAACGCCGCTTAGTCGCTTGCCGCTCCGGCTCGAAGAGTTCGTGGCGATCGCCGTTGGGAACTTCAGCCAGCCGCGGTGGGCGCGACGCTGCATCGCTGAGATGGCGTTCCCTTTACGTCTGCGATAAGATGCCGATTTTCAGTGTGGGGAGTATTCCGATGAAATCGCTTTTTGCTGGCGTGTGTGCCCTGATGACTTTCGTGACTCTTCCAGCCCATGCAATGTGCCTGTGGAACTGCACGCCGAGCGAAGGCGCTGCGCGAAGCGTGTTCGAGAACTATCTCCGACAGCAGACGAACGGCGCGCCCTTTACGATCGAGAGCTTCAAGAAGTTGAAGGAATACCCGATCGCCAATATGGGGCGAGAGGGGTATGTGATCGACGTGGACGTGGTCGTGTCGTTCCCGCAAGGATCGCACCCCGAGTGTGTTTCGGGTGGTGGCCAGGGCTATTCGATGAAGTGCCTCACCATGAATACGGGAGTGCGGGGCGCGATCGTCGCTGAGCCTGGTGAGCGGCGGAGCATGCGCAGCAGCATGCTTTTCGAAAAGACATCGAGTGGATGGGTTGGCAGCGACGGGGTCGCTTATTAGCCTCCCTCGGGTCATCTGAGCGTTGCCCCGACATTCTGCCCGAGCAGATGCGCATCGTGCAGTCGAGCGCCGACCGCGAGGACCGTATCGAGCGGGAAGTCTGACCGTGGCACCTAAAAAAGCATACCCCGGCATCACGCTCGCCCAGCTTGCTGCTTCGGGCCGACACGTCGTCGTGCAGTGCGGGCACTGCCCGAACCGGCGCCTGTCCCGGACGACCGATCTCGACCTGCCGATGGACACGCCGGTGAACCTGGTGGGCGCGCTGCTAAGTGCTGCGAGTGCGGATCCACGGAAGTGCTGGTCTACCCCGAGAGCAACCGCGACGCGCGGCGTGGCCGCATCCGTTAAACGTGCCGGTGCGCCGCTCACCTGCGCCAGGCGCGGACATTCCGACCAAACGGGGCTAAGCTGATCTTGAGCATGCGGCGAGTTGTTCGGTACGCGACATGTCCCTTCGGCCCATCCCCAAATGCGCTCAGTGCTTCGACGTGGGCTGGGTCTGCGAAAACCACCCCACGTCGCCTTGGGATCGATCGGCGCCGGCGGGGTGCCGATGCGGGGCGGGTATGCCGTGCCCGAACTGCAACCCGTCTGACGCCGATACCAAGCCGCGCCTGCCAGCGGGCTTCAGGAGCGACGTCGCCAAGCGCGGGCAGCGTCATTGACGCCACGCCGCTCCACGCATCGCTCGTCCGCACGGTTCCTGGGCCGCGTCATCGAGGGCGCGAAGCCGGCGGCGTTCCCCGGCTTCGTTGAGCCGTGCGCGCCGACGCAGTGGAAAATTCCTCCGTCAGGCGACGACTGGCTGCACGAGATCAAGCACGACGGCTATCGCGCGCAGGCGCAGTTCTGCGAGGGCTCTGCCCGCGTCTACACCCGCCGCGGCAACGACTGGGCGGCGCGCATGCCGACCGTCGCCGCGTCGCTCATCGCGCTGCCCGTCAACAACGTCATCCTCGACGGCGAACTGGTCGCGGTGGACGCGAAGGGGCAGGCGGTGTTCTACGAGCTGCCATCGAGCCTCACGGCCAAGCCGACGCGCATCAAGGGCCGGCTCGTCTACTACGCCTTCGATCTGCTGTACCTCGACGGCTTCGACCTGCGTGGAGCGGCTCTGATCGACCGCAAGCGGGTGCTCGAAGCGCTGCTCGACAACACGTCGGGCGTACAACTCATCAGGTACGTGGATCACATCGGAGGCGACGGCGAGCTGGTGCTGGAGCACGCGTGCAAGCTCGGCCTGGAAGGCGTCGTGTCGAAGCGGGCGGATGCGGCCTACCGTTCGGGGCGCAGCACAGATTGGATCAAGACCAAGTGCCCGACGTGGAAGGACGCGAACCGCGAGCGCTTCGAGAAGATGGAAAAGCAGTGATTGCCTTCTACCAAGGAAAGCGCTCACCGTATCGCGCCGGTGCCACCCCCGGGACAGGAACATTTCGAACCGATGGGTGCCGGAGTGACCACGCATCGCCCGACTGGCCCGACATTTGTGATGCATTGATTTCCGCGCGGCAGGGCCGGTGTGGGAGTGGCCTGATTGCAGCCGGCAGAGGATCGACGGGGGTCATCGGCTGGCAGAAATTTGGACGCGGTGGTCACCCAGTACTCGGCGTTGCACTTTGAAGTGCGTTCGACGACGTCCTTGTCGTGTTCAATCTGACAATTGTAGAAGCCGATTTTCACAGCACCGGGATCGTTGCAATATCTACCGCGAATAATCTGCGACACGGACAGGGCCGAGGCCTTGTTGGCGGGATTCAGACACCATTCCAAGGTATCAAGGTCGGACTGCAAGCAAGCCTGGGCGTGCAGAGGTGTGGCGAACGTCAGGGTCAATAGGAATGCGGCTGTGTTCAAAACATTTTTCATCGGACGCCTGGATTATGTTTATGGAAAGTATGAATAATAACGAGAAGCCGGGTCCTGCTCCCTGGACGCCGGCTGTCTTAGTCTAGCTTGTAACCTAACCGAACCGAAGTCGATCGGCGGACCGACATCGGCTGTTGGCGCCCTATCACGCTGGCGCCCCGTGCAGGCCTGTAATTTGTGAGGTCCTGCGCTGGTCCAGGCGGTTTGGTCCCCCGGTGATGAACCTCTCCCAGGCCTTCATGAGCTCGCGCCGCTTCGCGAAGAGATCCCCACGTCTGTACGCGCCCTCAACCCTGTTCTCGACTTGGTGTGCGAGGGCGGCCTCGCAGACCTGAGGCTGGAAGTTGGTCTCCTCCGCGGCCCAGTCGCGAAACGAGCTGCGGAAGCCGTGCACGGTCTCACTGCGGCCGAGCCGACGCAGGTGCATGAGCATGGCCATGTCGGAGAGCGGCTCGCCGCGCCTCTTACGGCTGGGGAACACCAACTCGCTCTTGGGCGCCAGCGCACGTGCTAGTCGCAGCATCTCGACGCACCTGTCGCTCAGCGGCACTCGATGCTCGACCTCGACTTTCATGCGCTCGGCCGGGATCGTCCACGTGGCCGTGGGAAGGTCGATCTCCTCCCAGCGCGCCCCCAGGACCTCACCGGTGCGCATAGCAGTGAGGATTGTGAATTCGAGCGCCAGCCTGACTAGGCCGTCTCCGTTGCTGGCGTGAAGCCGGCGCATGAGGGCCGGCATGTCGGCGTACGGCACGGCCGCGTGGTGGCGAGACCGGCGAGGCTGCTTCTGCAACGCAGCGCCGATCGCATCAACGGGGTTGATACCGTCGCGGTGCCCGGCAACCCGTGCGCGCTCTAGCACGACGCGGAGCCGCTGGCGGACACGACGCGCGGTCTCTGCTTTGGCCAGCCAGATCGGTGTCAGCACATCGAGCACGTCGGCCATCGTGACGTCGGAAACGAGCCGGTCACCGATCTTCCGGAAGGCGTGTTGCCGGAGCGTGTTGATCCACTGGTCACGATGCTTGCCGTCGCGCCATCCCTTGCACCGGCGCTGATGCTCCTGCTCGGCGGCGTCTCTAAATGTTGGGATGGAGGTGCGCGCGGCGCGCTGGGCGGCAACCGGATCTCTGCCTTCGCGCACGTCCTTGCGCCGCTCGGCAGCTCTCTCACGCGCCTCTGCCAGGGAGACCTCAGATGCTGACCCCAGCCCGACGTCGCGGCGGCGGCCCCGCGCCGTCACGCGCAGCACCCAGCGCTTTGCGCCGCTCTCGAAGACCCGGAGGACCAGACCCTGCCCATCCCGATAGACACCTGGCTCGCGGACTTGCTTCACGAACAGCGCTGTCAGCAGAAATGCCTTGGCCACACGCGTCCCCCCTTTTCGCTCGGATGGCCCTAGAGCCGTCCCTCTTTCCGTCCCCCTTTTTTGTTGCGCTGTCCTGAGATTCGGCAAGCTCGCGTGAGCAGTCATGCACACTTGAATTCGGCGCTAAGTGTCCGCCAGTGCGTGCATTCTGCGCTTCAGTGAGCCGTCATGAGTTGATTTGAGCAGGACGGGGTTGGCGGAAGGGGTGGGATTCGAACCCACGGTGCCCTTGCGAGCACGCCGGTTTTCAAGACCGGAGCCTTAAACCACTCGACCACCCTTCCTGCCCGCCGCGGCGGAGGTGCGGACCCTATATAACCGGCCGCCGGGTCTCAAGTGATCAGGTGAGGCTGTGCCACGCCGGGAAGGCAAATTGCAGCAGCCGGCCGCTCAGGCGATGAGGGCCCTCTCGGCCTGCCCCGTATAGACGACAAGCGCGCGCGCCGTTTCGCCGTCGCGGCCATAGAAGCAATACCCGGTGCCGCCGGCCGCCTTCGTTTGATAGAGGGCGGAGTCGGCGCGCGACAGGAGCGTGATGGCGTCGACGCTGTCGCGCGACGCGACTGCAATACCGACGCTGGCGCCGATGTCGACGCGGCGCCCGGAAATGTGGAAAGGCGCCACAAGCGAGGCAATAATCCGGGAGGCGAGCTTGGCAGACTTGTTTATTGGATCGGTGGACGAGTGCATGACGACGAACTCATCGCCACCGAGACGTGCAACCAGGTCGGTGCGGCGCACCGTATCGCGCAAGCGGCCGGCCACTGCTTTGAGCAGGTCGTCGCCCATGAGGTGACCGAGGGTGTCATTCACCTGTTTGAAGCGGTCGAGGTCGAGGAAGAGGATGGCGACGCGCTCGTCACCGCACGCGTCATGCAGGGATGTATCGAGCACCTCCAGTAGATGGGCGCGATTGGGCAGGCCGGTGAGCACGTCGTGGCGCGCCATGTGCGCGATCCGGGCTTCCTGTTCCCTTTGCGCGGTGACGTCCTCCTGAACGTCCACCCAGCCTCCGCCGGCGATGGGACCAACCTTCTTGACGATGGTTCGCCCGTCATCGAGCGCCATCGTCTCGGAAAACGAGCTGCCACAGTCGAGATTTTGCCGGTGATCGGCGATCGACTGGCCGGCGCCGCCAACGCTCTTCTGAGCGCGGGCCAGCGTGGCTACGATGTCATTGTAGCGCACACCCGCGCGCGTCAGCTCCTCGGAAAGACCATAGAGCTTTCGGTAGGCCGGATTGCACATGATGAGCCGTTGGTCGCGATCGAACATCGACAGGCCGACGGGCAAGTAGCGCATCGCCGCCTCGAGCAGGGCGTTCTGCTCGGTCAGCGCCGCCTCGTAGCGCAGGTTCGCCCGCTGGACGGTGGCGGCCGAGAACACGCAGAGCAGGACGATGAAGGTCACGGCGGTGATGGCGAGCGCGAGATGCCCGCGGTTCATGCCCGATTCGTGAAATTCGACTGTTGGATCTGGCACGATCGTCACCGCGCCCATGGCAGTGAAATGCAACACGCAGATGGCGAGCGCCAGCAGGAAACCGGCGGTGACGATGGCGCGGGAGCCGGCCAGCGCCTTGAACGCAATGATGGCCGATCCGGCGATGACAATTCCAAGTGCAAACGACGCTGCGACCAGGTGCATATCCCAAGAGATGGAGCCTGGAATGAGGAGCGCCGTCATCCCGGTGTAGTGCATGGTACCGATGGAGAGACCAATGAGCAGTCCGCCGAGCGCTGCCGAGGCGTAGGACTTGCCGGTCGACACGACGAAGCCGGCGCCAGCGATCACGATTGCGATGAGAAGCGACAGCGCGGTCCATACCGGCTCGTAGTGGGTCGGCATGGCGCCCTTGTAAGCGAGCATGGCGACGAAGTGCGTCGCCCAAATGCCCGACCCGGCCGCCGCCCCAGTCAGCGCCGCCCACATAAATCGCCGCGGGCCGGTGGAGCTGTCGGCGATCGAGTACATCTGGAAGGACGTCAGCGTCGTCGCGATGCAGACGAGTGCGGCAAGGACGACGAGCCAACGATCGTGGTCGGTGGCGAGACAGGCGATGACGCGATACATGGCCTCACCGATGACGATGCAACGAACTAGCTCTCTGCCCCATGTGCTAAGGCCTCATTAAAATCGTTCGCGTACGGATTGAGCGACTTTCGTATGCGGTACTCTGCGCGCCGGCCGGCCCCATGCCCCAGCCTGAATGCACGGTTAACTCAAATTCAAACGTGTTGGGTCAACCTTGAGACGTGCCGCGCGAACGTCCGCGACGCACGAGGGACTTTCAGTTCTGCGCTCACCGGCGGCTGCTTCAAGTATGCGTTTGCGTTTGCCAATTGCCGGGCCGGCCCTTGTCGCCGTTGCCATCTGCAGCGCCGCCCTCGCCGGCTGCTCGGGCGGCAGCGCGTTCGACACAAATCTGGGGGTCAGCGCGAGCCCCCGCGTGGCGGACAACGGCCCGATCCGCAAGGGTGGCGGCATTTACAAAGTGGGGCGCCCCTATCGCGTCGGCGGGCGCTGGTACCACCCGCACGAGAGCCCCAACTACGATCGTGTCGGGACGGCATCCTGGTACGGCACGGCGTTCCACGGGCGCCGCACGTCGAACGGCGAAATCTACGACATGCACGCGCTGACGGCAGGCCACCCGACACTGCCCATGCCGTCCTATGCCTACGTCACGAACCTGCAGAACGGCCGCACGGTGCTGGTGCGCATCAATGACCGCGGCCCCTACGCGCGGGATCGCTTGATCGATCTCTCGTATCGGACGGCGCATACGCTGGGGTTTCATAACCAGGGTACGGCCCGCGTGCGGGTGCGCTATGCCGGGCGCGCGCCGCTCAACGGCGACGACAGCGCCGAGCGCCGCTTTCTGGCGCAGCAGAGCTGGTACGGCGGGCCGAAGCTGGCCCAGGCGGACACGGCCTCAATGACCACTGGATCGGTGAGCACGCGGCGCGTGCGCAGCGTCGACTACGCGCGTCTCGGTGCGCAGCAGACGCCGATGTGGTCGGTCCAACAGTACCGGCGCGGCGAGCTCGACAGCGCGAAGCAGGCCGAATCGATCCTCACCAAGCCTGCGGTCGATACGTATGTCCGGGTCGGACCGTTCTCGACGCACGAGGAGGCCGAGCGGCTGCGCTACATGCTGGGCGGCGGCGAATTAGGCCTCGTGGAGCGTTCGGGCACGCGCGCCGAGCCGGCCTACCGCGTGCGGCTCGGACCCTACGACGACGCTGATGCCGCGTCCGCAATGGCGCGAATCGTGGCCGCCGGGTTCGATCCAGAGGCCACCTCGCAGGCTCCGACGGGAGAGAGTGCTCCCAATCGTTGACAGGCGGCGCACCCTCACTTGATAGTCGGGGCGCGTGACGCAATTCCGTAAGGTGCAAAGGCGCAATGCTCTTTTCCCTCCGCCGGCGCGTTGGCAATGATCTCCTGCTGCCGTTGATGCTTCTTTTGACTGCCGTCGTGGCGGCGCCGCTTTCGGCGCTCGCACAGGGCGGCGGATTTACCACGCGCGCCAAGGCGGCGGTGCTGATGGACGGCGACACGGGCGCCATCATGTACCAGTCCAACGCCGACGAGCTGCTACCCCCCGCGTCGATCTCGAAGCTGATGACGGCGGCGGTGACCTTCCGCGCCTTGAAGGAAGGGCGGATCAAGCCGACGACCGAGTTCACGATGAGCGAGCACGCTTGGCGCACCGGCGGCGCGCCGTCGCGCACGTCATCCATGTTCGTGCCCATCAATACGCCGGCGACGATCGACGACCTGCTCAAGGGTCTGATCATCCAGTCGGGCAACGACGCCGCGATCTGTCTCGCCGAGGGGTTGGGGGGCACCGAGGATCAGTTCGCCAAGCGCATGACCGTCGAGGCGCGCCGCATCGGCCTCACCAAATCGACGTTCGCCAATCCGAGCGGGCTCTATGATCCGGCACAGTTGATGACGGCGCGGGAGATCGCGCTATTGGCGCGCTACATCATCAAGGAATACCCCGAGTACTACCCGATCTTCTCCCAGAAGCTCTTCGAGTACCGCAAACACAAGTTCTACAACCGCAACCCGCTGCTGCCGCTCGAGATCGGCGCTGACGGTTTAAAGACGGGCATGGTCAAGGAGTCGGGCTACAACCTCGTCGGCTCGACGGTGCAGGGCGGCAAGCGGCTGATCGTGGTCGTCATGGGGCTCGCCACGGAGAACGAGCGCACGGCGGAAGCGAAGCGCCTGCTCGACTGGGGCTACCGCAGTTTCGCGCCATTCAAGCTGTTCAACGCCGGCGAGACCGTCGGCAGCGCCCGGGTGTGGGGCGGCGAGCGGTTCTTCGTGCCGCTGACCGGCAATGGTCCGATCACCGTGATCCTGCCGCGCGTACCGGAGAACCCGCGCCTCAAGGCGGAGATCGTCTACGACGGACCGCTCAAGCCGCCGATCAAGAAGGGCGACAAGGTCGGCGTGCTGCGCGTCACCAGCCAGTCGAACTCGGTCAACGAGGTGCCGCTCTACGCCGCCGAGGACGTGGAGGCTGGCGGCCTGATGCGCCGCGGTCTCGACTCGCTCGCCCACATGGCGCTCAGCTGGGTGCCCCTGTAGCGCGGGGCAGGCTGCCGTGTTACCGACGCAGCACGGCTGTGGCGCTTTAGGGCGACGATCATCGTGCTCGGCAAGTTCATCACTTTCGAAGGCGGAGAGGGGTCCGGCAAGTCCACCCAGGCGCGGCTCTTGTCCGAGCAGCTCTGGCGGGTCGGCGTCCACACCTTCATCACCCGCGAGCCGGGCGGTTCGCCCTTCGCCGAGGCGCTGCGCCAGGTCATCCTCGATCCGAACATGCCGCCGCACTCGGCCCTGTCGGAGGCGCTCCTGTTCTATGCGGCGCGCGCCGACCACCTCGACAACACGGTCCGCCCGGCACTGAACTCCGGACTGTGGGTGATCTGCGATCGCTTCATCGACTCGACGCGCGTCTATCAGGGTATCGCCGGCGGCTTGCCGGGCGAGGTCATCGACACGCTCAACGAGATGATCGTCAGCCCGACCTACCCGGATCTCACCATCATCCTCGACGTGCCGGCAGAGCTGGGATTGGGCCGCGCCCACAGCCGCCGCGTCGACAAGGTCAATCCGGACACCGAGGCGGACGCCTACGAGAAGCGCGACCTCGCCTTTCACTGGAAGCTGCGCGACGCCTTCCGCGAGATCGCGCGTGCGGAGCCGCAGCGCTGCGTGCTGATCGACGCGGGGCTGGACGAACGCGTCGTGTTCTCGGAAGTCTGGCGTGCCGTGCAGACGCGCCTGTTCGCCCTGGCCCGCTAGTGTGATGATCGAGAAATTCGCCACGAAGTTCGCTCCAAGTCCCAGCAGCGAACGCCGGCGAACTTCGGAAGAGGGACACTAATGGCGCGCGCGCCGCTCACCGCGGAGATCGAGGAGCTGCCGGAGGCCGACCGGCTCGAAAGTTTCCCGCATCCGCGCCACACCAAGGTGCTCTTCGGTCAGGACGACGCCGAGCGCGCACTTGCCGCCGCGCTCGCCAGCGGGCGCATGCACCACGCGTGGCTGCTGGTCGGGCCGCAGGGCATCGGCAAGGCAACGCTGGCCTACCGGTTCGCGCGCGCCGCGCTTGCCGCGCCCGAGGAGCGCGACCTGTTCGGACAGAGCCTGGAGGTGGGAGATGAGACGACTGCCAGCCGCCAGGTGCGGGCGCTATCGCATCCGGGGCTGCTGCTTCTCCGACGTCCCTACGATGTGAAGGCCAAGCGGTTTTCCACCTCGATTCCCGTCGACGAGGTGCGCCGCCTACGGTCGTTCCTGGCGCATCGTGCTGCCGGCGACGGCTGGCGCGTCGTCATCGTCGACGAGGCGAATGAGCTCAACGTCAACGCCGCCAACGCGCTGCTGAAATCGCTGGAGGAGCCGCCTGCCCGCACGGTCTTCCTCCTGGTGTCGTCGGCCCCGGGTCAGCTCGTGCCGACCATCCGCTCGCGCTGCCGCATGCTCACGCTGCCGCCGCTGGACGACGGAAACCTGCGGAAAGCGGCGACACAGTCGCTCACGGGCGCTGATGCAGCACTGCCGGGGGATGGCGACTGGGCGCCGCTTATTCACCTCGCGGGCGGCAGCGCCGGGCACCTTTTGGGGTTGCTCGGTGCCGGCGGCCTGGAATTGCAGGGCCGCATCGACAAGCTGCTCGGACTGCTACCGCGCGTCGACTGGAAAGCGGTGCACGCCCTTTCCGACGAGCTACAACCCATAGCCGCCCAGGTTCGTTTCGACCTGTTCTTCGAGCTGCTGCTCGGCACACTCGCCCGGCTCATTCACGCGGCGGCGACCGGGGAAGGGAGCCCCGAAACACGGGCGCTGGCGGGGCGCATCATCGGCGATACCCGGCTTGCCTCGTTTGCCGCCCTGTGGGAAAGAGTAGCCCGCGAAAAGGCCGACACCCTTGCGCTCAACCTCGATCGCAAGAGCCTCATCATGGAGACGGTGGCTGGCCTTGCCGCCGCCGCACAGGATCGAAAGCCCGCTTAGAGATGCACGCGCCGCGCCGGCCCAGAACCGATCTCTCGCGCTCCGCCCGAATGTGAGGCGGCGATGCCGGCTGCGCGCCGGCGCCTTCGACCTCACACATCTCAATCCTATTCCGAGGACCCATAGTCCATGAGCGGGCGCCCCAAGTTCTACATCACCACGGCGATCTCCTATCCCAACGGCCAGCCGCATATCGGCCACGCCTACGAGGCGATCGCCACCGATGCGATCGCGCGCTTCGAGCGGCTCGACGGCAAGGACGTCTACTTCCTCACCGGCACCGACGAGCACGGCCTGAAGATGAAGCAGACAGCCCTCAAGGAGGGCCTGACGCCGCGCGAGCTGGCCGACCGCAATTCCAAGCGCTTTCGCGAGATGGCCGGATTGCTCGGGCTGTCGAACGACGACTTCATCCGCACAACCGAGCCGCGCCACTACCAAGCGTCGGAGGAGATCTGGCGGCGCATGGAGAAGTCCGGCGACATCTTCCTGCAGAAGTACGCCGGCTGGTATTCGGTGCGCGACGAGGCGTACTACAACGAGACCGAGACGACGCTCGGTGACGATGGCGTGCGCCGCGGCCCGCAGGGCACGCCGGTGGAGTGGACGGAAGAGGAGACGTACTTCTTCCGCCTCTCGGCCTACCAGGACAAGCTGCTCGCGCACTACGACGCCAACCCGGACTTCATCCTGCCGCCCGAGCGGCGCAACGAGGTGACGAGCTTCGTGCGCGGCGGCTTGGAGGATCTGTCGATCTCGCGCACCACGCTCGACTGGGGGATCCCGGTGCCGGAGCCGAAGCGCACCGACGGCAAGAACTCGCCGCCGCATGTCATGTACGTGTGGGTCGACGCGCTGACGAACTACATCACCGGCGTCGGCTTCCCGGATGAGAAGAGCGAGCTGTGGCATTTCTGGCCGGCCGACGTGCACGTGATCGGCAAAGACATCCTGCGCTTCCACGCCGTCTACTGGCCGGCGTTCCTGATGTCGGCGGGGCTGGAATTGCCCAAGCGGGTCTTCAGCCACGGCTTCGTCCTGTCGAAGGGCGAGAAGATGTCGAAGTCGGTCGGCAACGTCGTCGACCCCTTCGATCTCGTCCACGCCTACGGGCTGGAGCAGGTGCGCTACTTCTTCCTGCGCGAGGTGAACTTCGGGCAGGACGGCAACTATTCGCCGGAGGCGATCGCCAACCGCATCAATGCCGATCTCGCCAACGACCTCGGCAACCTCGCCCAGCGCTCGCTGTCGATGATCAACAAGAACTGCGGCGCGCGCGTGCCGGAGCCGGGCGAGTTCGCCGCGGCGGACAAGGCGATCCTCGCCGCGGCGGACGGGCTCTATGCCAAAGCGCGCGAGGCGATGGATAAGCAGGCGGTCACCCGCTACCTCGACGCGGTGTGGGCGGTCGTCGCCGACGCCAACCGGTATTTCGCCGGCGAGGAGCCGTGGGCGAAGAAAAAGACCGACCCCAAGCGCATGGAGACGATCCTCTATGTGACGGCCGAGGTGGTGCGGCAGATCGCCATTCTGGCTACACCGGTGACGCCGCACGCGGCGGAAAAGCTGCTCGACTACTTGGGACAGGACGACGACGCCCACACATTCAAGGCGCTGGGCGAGGCCGGGCGGTTGAAGCCCGGCACGGTGCTGCCGGAGCCGCAGGGCGTCTTCCCGCGCTACGTGGCGCCAGAGGCCGAGCCGCCGGCCGAGAAGCCGCCGAAGCCAGAGAAACAGAAAAAGGCGCCGAAGGACAAGGCGCCGAAAGACGAAGCCTGATGGGTCAAGCGTGATGCTCGTCGACCACCACTGCCACCTCGATTTCCCGCAACTCGTGGCCGACCGCGAGGGCATCCTCGCGCGCGCCAAGGCTGCGGGCGTCGGCGTGATGGTGACGATCTCGACGCGCATCCGCCAGCTTCCGACGCTGCTCGACATCTGCGCGGCGCACGACAACATCTACTGCTCGGTCGGCACGCATCCGCACAATGCGGACGAGGAGCGCGGCATCCCGGCGGACGAGATCGTGCGTCTGGCGCAGCATCCGAAGGTGGTGGCGATCGGCGAGGCGGGGCTCGACTACTACTACAAGAAGTCGTCGCCCGAAGCGCAGGCGGAAGGCTTCCGCCAGCACATCGAGGCGGCGCGGCGCACCGGGCTGCCGCTGGAGATCCATACCCGCGACGCCGACGACGACACGCTCGCAATTCTCGAGGACGAGCACGCCAAGGGCGCGTTCCCGGCGATTTTGCATTGCTACACGGGCGGCCCAAGGCTCGCGGCGCGCGCGGTGGAGCTCGGCCTCTACGTGTCGTTCACCGGCGTCGTGACGTTCAAGAAGTCGGACGCGCTGCGCGATATCGCCCGGGAAGTCCCACTCGATCGGCTACTGGTCGAGACCGATGCGCCCTACCTCGCGCCGGAACCGTTCCGCGGCAAGACCAACGAGCCGTCCTATGTCGCGCATACGGCGGCGACACTGGCCGAGGTGAAGGGCGTGAGCCGGGAAGAGATGGCCAAGGCGACGACCGACAACTTTTTCCGCCTGTTCGGCAAGGTGAAGCGCCCCGAGCGGCGGGATGACGCCGCCGCATGACCTACCGCGCCACGATCCTGGGCTGTGGCTCATCGGGCGGGGTGCCGCGCATCGGCACCATGTGGGGGGCCTGCGATCCTTCCAACCCGAAGAACCGGCGGACGCGCTGCAGCGCGCTGATCGAGCGCATCGGCAAGCCGCGCCACACGACCGTGCTGATCGACACCTCGCCGGACCTGCGCGAGCAGCTGTTGAGCGTGCGCTGCGAGGCGCTGGACGGCGTGCTCTACACGCACGACCACGCCGACCACACGCACGGTATCGACGACCTGCGCATGGTTTCCTATGCCATGAGAAAGCGCATTGACGTGTGGCTCGACGAGCCGACGCGGAAGAGCCTCGTCGAGCGGTTCGGCTATTGCTTCGAGAAGCCGCCGGGCTCGACATATCCGTCCATTCTGGCGGCGCACGCGATCGAAGCACCGGCCCCGATCACCGTTGCCGGGCCGTCGGGAAGCGTCAAGGTGACGCCGGTACCGCAAATGCACGGCGACATTGGCACGCTCGGTTATCGCGTCGCCGGCTTCGCCTATTCGCCGGACGTGAGCGATATTCCCGAGGCGTCCGTGCCGCTGCTCGAGAACCTCGATGTGTGGGTCATCGATGCGCTGCGCTTCACGGCGCATCCGAGCCACTTCAGCGTCAAGCAGGCACTGGCGTGGATCGAGCGCCTGAAGCCGAAGCGGGCGATCCTGACCCACATGACCAGCGACCTCGACTACGAGGCGCTGCGGCGCGAGCTGCCGGAAGGCGTCGAGCCCGCCTACGACGGCATGGTCGTCGCGTTCGATTGAGCTACCAGCTCAAGCGTCGGTGGAGGCGTGGTGCTTCTTCCACTCGGCAAAGCCGACGACCCGCCCGGAGAAATCGCAGTCGGGCGAGACGAGCTCCAGGAACATCGGCACCAGCTCCTCAGGGGCCGGCTGCTTCATTGGGTCCTCGCCGGGAAACGCCTTGGCGCGCATCGCTGTACGCGTCGGTCCCGGATTGACGAGGTTCACCTTCACGTTGGTGTCGGCGAGCTCGTGCGCATAGGTCTTTACCAGCGCCTCGAGGCCCGCCTTCGACACCGCGTAGGGACCCCAATAGGCGTACTTGCCGCTCGATGCACCCGAGGAGACGAACACCGCGCGTCCCGCATCCGATCGCTTCAGCAGCGGATCGATGGTGCGGATCAGCCGCCAGTTGGCCGACAGGTTGACGTCGATGACCTGGTTCCAGGCGTCCTCGGTGACGTGGTGCAGCGGCGACAGCGGTCCGAGCACTCCCGCATTGCCGACGAAAATGTCGAGCTTGCCCCAGCGCTGAAATAGCGTCGGGCCGATCTGATCGATCTTGTCGCCCTTGGAGATGTCGAGCTGGAGGAGCGTGGCCTTGCCGCCGCCGGTGCGGATTTCGTCGTCGAGCTCCTCCAAGGCACCGATGGTGCGCGCGACGATGACGACATGGGCGCCGGCTTGGGCGAGCGCGAGGGCGACGGCGCGTCCGATGCCGCGGGAAGCGCCAGTAACAAGCGCAAGCCGGTCTTTGAGCGGTTTCTTGTTTTTCATGGCCCCGTCAGGCTGGCGGAAAAAGCAACGCCCGCCCGGGCAGCTTATGCCGACGGGCGGGCGAGGCAAGTCCTACGAATTACCCGGGCGAAGCGCGCTGAGGCGGATTAACCCACTTCGGCCAGCAGCGAAAGCTGGCGCGGGACGGTCTGGCCACTCTGGTCCGTGAGCGGGGTCGGGTACTCGCCGGTAAAGCAATGGTCGGTGAACTGCGGGGCACGTGCATCCCGAGCGTCGAAGCCGACGGCGCGGTAGATGCCGTCGACGGACAGGAACGCCAGGCTGTCGGCGCCGAGGAACTGGCGCATGCCTTCCAGATCCTTGTTGGCCGCAAGCAGGTCCACCTTGTCCGGCGTGTCGATGCCGTAATAGTCCGGGTGCGTGATCGGCGGGGAGGCGATGCGCATGTGCACCTCGCGGGCGCCGGCCTCGTACATCAGCTGCACGATCTTTTTCGATGTGGTGCCGCGCACCACGCTGTCGTCGACGAGCACGATGCGCTTGCCGCGGATGACGCTGGCGTTGGCCGAGTGCTTGAGCTTCACGCCCAGCGCGCGGATCCGCTGCTCGGGCTCGATGAAGGTGCGGCCGACGTAGTGATTGCGGATGATGCCGAGCTCGAACGGCACGCCCGACTCCTGCGCGAAGCCGATCGCTGCAGGCACGCCCGAATCCGGGATGGGCACGATGACGTCGACCTCGGCCGGCGCCTCGTGCGCCAGCTGCACGCCCATCTGCTTGCGGATGTCGTAGACGGTACGGCCGCCGATGACCGAATCCGGCCGGGCGAAATAGATGTACTCGAAGATGCAGGGCCGCGACGGGCGCATCGGGAACGGGCGGTGGCTCTCGATGCCGTCCTCGGTGATGACCACGACCTCGCCGTTATCGATCTCACGGACGAACTCGGCGCCGACCATGTCGAGCGCGCAGGTCTCGGAAGCGAGGACATACGCCTGCCCGAGCCGGCCGAGGACGAGCGGGCGAATGCCGACCGGGTCGCGGGCGCCGATCAGCATGTCGTTGGTGAGGCCGACGAAGGCGTAGGCGCCCTCGACCTCGCGGATCGCCTCGACGAAGCGCTCGACGATTCGCCGCTTCTTGGAACGGGAGAGGAGGTGGAGGACGACCTCCGTATCGGAGGTCGACTGGCAGATGGCGCCGGTGGAGATGAGCTCCTGGCGGAGCGTCAAGGCGTTGGTCAGGTTGCCGTTGTGGGCGACGGCGAAACCGCCAGTATCGATGTCGGCGAAGAGCGGCTGCACGTTGCGCAACACGGCATCGCCGCAGGTGGAGTATCGATTGTGGCCGATGGCGGCGTGGCCTTTGAGGCGTTCAATCACCGAAGCGCGGGAGAAGTTGTCGCCGACGAGGCCCATGCGGCGCTCGGAGTGGAACTGCTTACCGTCGTAAGCGACGATGCCGCAGGCTTCCTGGCCGCGATGCTGGAGGGCGTGCAGCCCGAGCGCGGTGAGGGCCGCCGCATCCGGGTGCCCAAAAACACCGAAGACCCCGCATTCCTCGCGGAGTCTGTCGTCGTCGTAGCGCAGATTGACTGGCCCTTGGCGCTTCGCGTCGCAAAGCATTTGGGCATCTTCGAGCCGTTGAGTCATCGCCACCTCCCGCTGGTGTCGTGCCGCTGCCCGATAGGATGAACGCAAGTTAACGATGGCGGTGCCGCTGGATCAGCTGGCGCGCACCTGCCACGTGACACAAATATGATATCTCACTGCAGCTTCAAGCGCTAATTCGTCGCCCCGCGGGTTTTCCAGTGCCCCTTGCTGTTGAGGCTGCACGGGCTGCTCCTCCTGGGGTTGCTCTCCCGGGGGAGCCGTCAACGAGGACGGCATATAGGCTTCGAGGATGTAGCGGATCGAGTCGCCGGTGCCCTTGATGTAGGGCAGCGTCTTGGCGTCGCGCACCCACGGGACCTGCGTGTTCGGGTCCGGGAAGAACGCGTCGTAGAACATGTAAGGAATGACGACCAGCACGAAGCCGCGCACCACGCCGAAGATGAAACCGAGCACGCGGTCGATCATACCGATGCGGCTGTCGAGGATGGCGTCCGACAGGCGCGCGGTGATGAGATGCACGACGATCAGCACAATAAGGAAGATCACGGCGCCGACGACGATCTGCGCCACGGCGACCTGCGTGCCCATCTGCGCGGCCATGTCTTGCGCGAATGGCTTATGGAAGATGACAAAGTAGAGCACGGCCGCGGCCGCGATGGCCCACGAGACGATGGACAGCATCTCGCGGGCGAAGCCGCGGTAGAGCGCCAAGAGACCCGAGATGAAGCAGACGGCGATCAGCGCCGCGTCGAGATACGTGATCGGGCCCAGCATGGTTCAGAATGCTCCGTTACTCGGCAAAAGCTGCCTGTCAGTCGCATGACGGCGGGTCATCGGCAAGCTCCCTCAGGTGCGCGATCCGCGTCGTTTTGAGCTTCAGACCGGCAGTTTCGAGCTCTCCCTGACCGGGAAGCACCGCCTGGCGAAACCCCAGTTTCTGCGCTTCTTTCAAGCGCGGCGACATGAGCGGGGTCGCGTTGATGGCGCCCGAAAGCGACACCTCCCCGAAATGGACCCTATGTCGCGGAATAGCCACACCGGAAAGAGACGAGATGAGCGCCGCGGCAGCCGCGAGATCGGCGGCGGGCTCATTGATGCGCAGACCGCCCGCGACGTTCAGGTAGACGTCCTGGCCGGCGAACGACAGGCCAGCACGCGCCTCCAACACGGCGAGCAGCATCGACAGGCGCCCTGAATCCCAGCCGACGACGGCGCGGCGCGGCGTGCCGAGCGAGGAGGGCGCGACGAGCGCCTGGATCTCGACCAGCAGCGGACGCGTACCTTCCATGCCGGCGAACACTGCGGCGCCAGGGCTCGACGCGTCGCGATCGCCGAGGAACAACTCGGAGGGATTGCCGACCTCGCGCAGGCCCTCGCTCACCATCTCGAAGACGCCGATCTCATCGGTCGCGCCGAAGCGGTTCTTCACCGCGCGCAGGATGCGGTAGGTGTGCCCTCGGTCTCCTTCGAAATACAACACGGTGTCGACCATGTGCTCGATCACCTTCGGGCCGGCGATCTGGCCATCCTTGGTGACGTGGCCGACGAGGAGAAGCGCACTGCCGGCGTGCTTGGCGTGGCGGATCAGCGCCTGCGCCGCGGCGCGCACTTGGCTCACGGTGCCGGGCGCCGCTTCGATCGCTTCGGCCCACAGCGTCTGGATGGAATCGATGACGACGAGGTCGGGCGGCGGGCCGGCCTCGAGCGTGGCGAGGATGTGCGCCAGCGACGTCTCGCAGGCGAGCGCGACGGGCGCGTCCGAGAGCCCGAGGCGCTCGGCGCGCAAGCGGACTTGCGCGGCCGCTTCCTCGCCGGAGAAATAGACGGCGCGGCGCCCGGCGCGCGCCAGGGTCGCAGCGAGCTGCAAAAGCAGCGTCGACTTGCCGATGCCGGGTTCCCCGCCGATCAGCAGCGCCGAGCCGGGGACGATGCCGCCGCCGGTGACGCGGTCCAATTCGCCGATGCCGGTCGAGAAACGCGGTGCCTCGCGCGTGCCACTCTTCAGACCTTCGAGAACAATGACGCGCCCCGATCCACGGCGCGATAGGCCGGTGCCCGGTGGCGCGGCGACGGCGGTCTCCTCGGTCAGCGTGTTCCATTCCCCGCACGAGGGGCACTTACCCGTCCAGCGCGGCGAGGCCACCCCGCAGTTCTGGCAGACGAAGGTGGTCTTGCTCGGCTTCGCCATCCTGCTTCAGCCGCCGCGATAGATGCGATGGAACCGACGGCCGAGCCGCGTCAGCACCTCGTAGCCGATGGTCCCCGCCGCCGCGCCGACGGTCTCGATCGGCAGGCCCGGACCGATGAGGTCGACGAAGTCGCCACGCACCGGCGGGTGCTTGAGCTTGGTCACGTCGACGGTGATGAGGTCCATCGATACGCGGCCGACGATCGGCGCGAGCTTGCCCTCGAACATGACGTGGGCGCCGTCCTCGCCGGTGCCGCGGCTCAGGGCGCGGGCAACGCCGTCGTCGTAGCCGGCGGCGACGATGGCGAGCCGGGTAGGGCGATTGGGTCTCCACGTCGCCGAGTACCCGACCTGGTCGCCCGGTTGAACGTGCCGCACCTGCAGGACGCGCGCCTTCACGATGAGGACTGGTGCGACAGGTGCAGGGCCGCCCTGGAAGGCCTGGCCGCCGTAGAGCGCATAGCCGGGACGCACGAGATCGTAGTGATAGTCGACGCCGAGCATCAGTCCGTCGGAGGCGACGAGGCTCGCCGGCACGTGCGCCATGCAGCCACGCATCGCGTCGAAATTCTCGCGCTGCAATGCGTTCATGTCGTGCTCGGGATTATCCGCACACCCGAGGTGGCTCATGATGAGTCGCACGTCGAGCGAACGGGCGCGTCCTTCGGTGGCGATCACGTTCATGTCGGAGCCGGTCAGTCCGAGGCGGCTCAATCCCGTGTCCAGGTGGAGGACCGTCGGCAGGCGCGCGCCGCGAGCGGCGGCGAGCGTGGCCCACTCCTTCACCTCCTCGAAGCTGGCGAGCGCAGGGATGGCACCAATAGCGAGCAACTCCGATCCGGTCCCCGGCAGCAAGCCATCGAGAACGTAGATCGTGGCCTCGGGTGCAAGGCCGCGCGCCTGGGCTGCCTCGGCAATGGTGGCGACAAAGAAAGTACGGCAGCCTTCCTTCACCAGTGCCGGGATGACGTGCGCCGCGCCGAGACCGTAGGCGTCCGCCTTTACGACGGCGGCGCATTCGGCGGGAGCGACACGCCCTACAAGGGCCCGCCAGTTGGCACGGATCTGAGCGAGGTCGACGATGATGACGCCGGTGGCGCTGGTGGGCACCGCCGCGAGCTCCGCATCGGCACGCGGCGCCTCGCGCTGGGCGCTGTCGGTCATCGGCGAGATGTGGGCGGTCCTGTCCGACACTTGGCTTTCCGGGTTCCGGGAAAGCACTATTTCTAGCGCCGAATCGGGCCGCAAACGAGGCGCAGATTCCACGGTCCCAACCTATGGGGGATTCCCGCGTTGCGGCCTGGAGGAGAGCCATTGGATCAAGTCACGGGCTCCCACCCTGTAGTGGAGATTGAGCTTGCGACTGACGTTCTCAACGTCGGTGATAAACAGGGCCTCCGATACGAGGGAAACTGATCGCACTTCCTCCCACGCCACCCGCCAGCCCTTCGAGAACAGCCCTCGCACCTCCAGGGCTTCTGAGTTCCATCGGATGGTGCGGAAGAAAGAATCGTAGAACAGCCATGCGGCTCCGGCTGTCGTCAGGAAGATCACCGGAGGAACCCACCAGCTCTCCTCGAAGAGCTTGCTCCCGTTGTACAGGATGGCGGCGATCATGAAGGGGAGAAATAGCCCGGCAATCACCTTTACGAGCATCGTGTAGTGAAGGTAGGTCCAGCCTGCTGATACCTTCGGTTTCTCACGGTTCGCCGCCCAGGCCGCGAGCAAGAGCACAAGGGCCGTCGCCGCAACCTTTATGACCGCGTCATACTCTTTGAACCATTCGATCAAGGCCGTCCCCGGTAGCGGCAATGGTGCCTCTTCAATAGACCGCAACCTTGCGTCGTTTGCGCGACGGAGGTCGGCTAGTCGCCGTAGGTGGCAACCTGATAGTCGCGGGCGAGGTTGCCGAAGTGGCGACGGTGCCGACCGGGCCGTGGCGCTGCTGGCCGACGATACCCTCGGCGTTGCCGGACAGGCCATCATCTGGTTAAGGTAGCGCGATCAAGCCAATGAGCGCGTTCGTTGCGGTTGCCGCGGTGCGCTACGTCCGTCGACGTATTGAGCGCTGGCCGTTCTAGGTAATTGAGCCGTCATTCCCCTAGGACCTAGGTTCGCTTGCGGTCGCCACGCGGCTGCATTGCGACGGAGTATTGGAGGAAGCCATGTATCGGAAGCTAGGAGCAACCGGCGTCTTCTTGGCGACGACACTGTGGGCTCAAAACGCGTTTGCCTTATGCTTTTTGGGATTTGGTGATTGCGGCGGGGGCGATGGCGGAGCGGTTCCAGAAATAGACGGAACCGGGGCTCTCGCCGTGTTCGCTATCCTAGGGTCCCTCGTGGCCATACTTTATCGCCGTGCCCACAAATAGCACTGCGATGCTACCTCGGGAAGAAACGCGCCGTACGCTCCGCTGGGCGTACGGCGTTCTTGCGCGCATGAGGGGCGTCGCGCATAGCCAACTTGTCAGCGGCCGTATGGGGTGACCTGGTAGTCGCGGGCGAGGTTGCCGAAGCGCGTGAGGTGGCTCTCGAACGACAACTCGACCGTGCCGACCGGGCCGTGGCGCTGCTTGCCGATGATGACCTCCGCCTTGCCGGACACGGCCATCATCTTCTGCTGCCACTCGGTGAACTCGGCTGTTCCCTCCGAGGGCTTCAGGCGCTCGACGTAGTACTCCTCGCGGT
Organism: Hyphomicrobium album; assembly: GCF_009708035.1. Lineage (NCBI taxonomy): Bacteria > Pseudomonadati > Pseudomonadota > Alphaproteobacteria > Hyphomicrobiales > Hyphomicrobiaceae > Hyphomicrobium > Hyphomicrobium album. The sequence continues at coordinate 411,396 of NZ_WMBQ01000001.1, read as the reverse complement.
AGACGAACATGACGACGTCGGCGTCCTGCTCGATCGAGCCGGACTCGCGCAGATCGGAAAGCTGCGGACGCTTGTCCTCGCGCTGCTCGACCTGGCGCGACAGCTGCGACAGGGCGATGATCGGCACCGCGAGTTCCTTCGCCAGCGCCTTGAGGCCGGTGGTGATCTCGGTGATCTCCTGCACGCGGTTGCTCTCGCGCTTGGAGGAGCCGGTCAGGAGCTGCAGGTAGTCGACGATGAGAACGCCGAGGCCCTTCTGCCGCTTCAGCTTGCGGGCGCGCGCGGCGAGCTGGGCGATCGAGATGCCGCCGGTCTGATCGATGTAGAGCGGGCTTTCGCTCATCACGCGGCTGACCTCGACGAGCTTGCGGAACTCGTCCTCGTTGATCATGCCGCGGCGGATCTTCTCCGAGCCGATCTCCGCCTGCTCCGAGAGAATACGCGTGGCGAGCTGCTCGGCGGACATTTCGAGCGAGAAGAAGCCGACGATGGCGCCGTCGACCGGTTTCATCGTGCCGTCCGGCTGCTGCTCGGCGCGATACGACTTGGCGATGTTGTAGGCGATGTTCGTCGCCAGCGCCGTCTTGCCCATCGAGGGGCGGCCGGCGAGGATGATGAGATCGGAGGACTGCAGGCCGCCGAGCTTGTTGTCGAGGTCGGTGAGGCCGGTCGACAGACCCGAGAGGTGCCCAGCCCGCTGGTAGGCGGCGCCGGCCATCTCGATGGCAGTGGTGAGCGCCGTGCCGAACCCCAGGAAGCCCGAGCCGTACTTGCGCTGCTCGGCGAGATCGTAGAGGCGGGTCTCGGCGTCCTCGATCTGCGTGCGCGGCGTCAGGTCGACGGGGCTGTCGTAGGCATTGTTGACCATGTCCTCGCCGATGATGATCAGCGCGCGGCGCGTCGCGAGGTCATAGACGGTGCGGCCATAGTCCTCGGCATTGATGATGGTCGTCGCCTTGCCGGCGAGCGTGCCGAGGTACTGCGGCACCGTGAGCGTCGGCGAGATCGGCTCGGCCGTCTCGAAAAAGGTGCGCAGCGTGATTGGCGTCGCCTGCTTGCCGGCGTGGATGAGCTTGGCCGCCGTCTCGTAGATCTGCTGATGCAGCGGATCGTAGAAGTGATGCGGGTCGAGAAAGCCCGACACGCGGTCCATCGTCTCGTTGTTGACGAAGATCGCGCCGAGCAGCGCCTGCTCCGCCTCGAGGTTGTGGGGAGCCTGACGGAAGGGCAGCGAATCGTCGGCAGCGCTAAGGGCAGCGAACCGATCGGAGACTTGGAGCGCGTTTTTTGCCATGGCTCACGGTATCCGATTCAATCGGTCCGCCGTCGAGCGCCTGGCTGGTCCCGTCCCCACTATGCACATGGGGACGGGATTTCGTTTGCAACGTCGCGAATCGCCCGCCGCTACTCTTCCTTGGCCTGTTCCTCGCCCTCGGCCGGGGAGGCGCCTTCCTCGAACATCTCGGGATTGAACGTCTCGAGCTCGAGTTTTTCTTCCTTGACCATGGTGACGTCCTCGCCGCGCGACTGGCGCTCGGCCTCGTCCTCGGAGCGAGCGACGTTCAGCGACACGGTGACGACGACCTCAGGGTGCAGCGCGACGCGCACCGGATGCAGGCCGAGGTTCTTGATCGGACGCTCGAGGATCACCTGACGGCGGTCGATGGTGAAGCCGCCGGCGGTGACGACTTCCGCGATGTCGCGCGTGGCGACCGAGCCGTAAAGCTGTCCGGTGTCGCCGGCGGAACGGATCGCGACGAACACCTTCTTGTCGAGCTTCTCGGAGACTGCCTCGGCTTCCTTCTTGAGCTCGAGGTTGTTCGCCTCGAGCTGGGCGCGCTGGCTCTCGAAGTGCTGGCGGTTGTCGTCGGTAGCGCGCAGCGCCTTCTTCTGCGGCAACAGGAAATTGCGCGCGTAGCCGTCCTTGACGTTGACGATGTCGCCCATCTGGCCGAGGCGGCCGATGCGCTGAAGCAGAATGACCTGCATGTTCAATACTCCTTCTATCTAACCGTTTGTTGTGTTGAGCCGGCGATCAGGTCGACGGCGGTTCGTCGGGTGGTGGTGAGAGTTTGCGCATCGGCCAAATCGCCTCGGCGAGGCCGAGAAGCGCGATGGCGAGAGACGCGATGGTGTTCATGATGAAGAGCGAGGCGTAGAGGCCCCACAACGCGAACGGCCGCCAGGAACGCCCGCGCGTCGTGTAGTGGACGACTGCGAGACCGAGCAGCACGTAGGAGAAGAGCAGGGGACCGGCGAAGCCGGCGGCGATCATGCCCGGTAACCCGGCGAGAAAGCCGGCAGCCGTCGCCGCGGCGAGCATCAACGGCGCCATCGGCGGATAGACCATCGCCGCCAGATCCGGCCAGGGACGCTGCAGGCGGCCGGAGGCCATGGTGATGCGGCCGGCGAGCCAGAGGTTGAACAGCAAGCTGCCCATGGTCGAGATGGCGGAAGCTGCAGGGAGCAGCGCCAGCGCGATCCCGGTCGCCTCGTCGATATCCGCCGGCCCGAGCGTGGGGGCGTCCGGCATCTTCGGTAGCTCGTTGTCGACGAACGTCTGCAGCATGCCGCGCAACGCTGAGCGTAAGGTGTCGATGTCGCCGCCGAGCAGGAACAGCGTCAGCGTGGCGAAGCCGCCGGCGATGAGCGCGGCGGCGATGACGATGCGCCCGACGGGATACCATTCGGTGCGCCCATCGTCGGCGACGCGGTTGAGCGCCACGAGATAGATGAGGATCGCCGCCGGGATGGCCTGGCTGGCGGCAAAGACGAGGGCGCCGAGCGGGCTGCCCGCGACGAGCACCAGCAGCGCCCCGGAAAATCCCGCCACCGCGACCGCGCGCGGTCCCAATCCGAGGCCCGCGAGGAACAGCGGCAGCGCCGTGAGCAGGAACAGGATCATGCGCATCAGCAGCGGGCCCGTGGTCGCAGAGGCGAACACGACCGCCGAGATGAGCCCGGCTCCCAATGCGATGAGCAGACGATACGGCATCAAAGCAGCTGTCCCGCGGTATCGCGGTTAGAGACACGTGCGGCTTCCCGCCTTGTCCCAACCTCGTGCCGAGAATTCTTCCCGGCACTTATTTGGCAGAGGACGGCGGGCGCGATGCACCCGCCGCCGGAATTTTACTTCAGCACGTACGGCAGCAGGCCAAGGAAGCGCGAGCGCTTGATGGCGCGCGCCAGCTCACGCTGCTTCTTCGACGACACCGCAGTGATGCGGCTCGGCACGATCTTGCCGCGCTCCGAGACGTAGCGGCCAAGGAGGCGCACGTCCTTGTAGTCGATCTTCGGCGCATGCTGGCCAGAGAACGGGCAGGTCTTGCGACGACGATGGAAGGGACGACGGCCACCACCGCCGGGAGTTGCGATCTCTGCCATTGTTATGCCTCCGAGCCGGAACCAGACGATGAGCCACCCGTCCCGCCATCACGCGGGGGCCGCGGGGGGCCACGGTCGTCACGCGGCGGGCGATCGCCGTCGCGGGGAGGACGAGGACGGAACGTCGAGCCCTCGCGGTCGCCGCCGCGGAAACCGCCGCCACCGCCGCCGCCGCGGTCGCCACCGCGGAAGCCGCCGCCACCGCCGCCGCGGAAGCCGCCGCCGCCACCACGGCCGCCGAAGCCGCCGCGATCACGGTCGCCGCGCTCGTCGCGGTCGCTCTTGCGCATCATGGCCGACGGCTCGGTCTCGTGCGCTTCGACCTTCACGGTCAGAAAGCGCAGGATTTCGGTCGACAGGCCCATGCGCCGCTCCATCTCGGCCACCGCCGCCGGAGGCGCATCGATGTTGAGCAGCGAGAAGTGGGCCTTGCGGCTCTTCTTGATCTTGTAGGCGAGGGACTTGACGCCCCAGTACTCGCTCTTGGTGACCTTGCCGCCACCCTGCTCGATGAGGTCGGAGAATTCCTTGGTCAGCGCTTCGACCTGGGCGTTCGAGACGTCCTGGCGCGCCAAGAAGACATGCTCATAAAGAGCCATGCGGATTGCCTTTCCTTTGTTCGTGCCGCCCCGGCGCAAAGCCCCTAATGGACCCGAGAAAGGCCCAAGCAGGTCACCCAAGAGAGTGAAGACACCGGGAAGCGGACCCCCTTAAGGGCCCTGCCGGTTCGGTTTCCCGCGCACGGCTCCCCGTTCAGCCTTCAGCCGAAGCGAGCGAAGGGGCGGTTTATAGCCGAAATCGCCGCCAGGGCAAGCCCACGATGGGCGCGAGGGGCTTGGCGGCCACGAGCAGGCGCCCCGCGGCATTAAGGCGGCCGGCATCGCCGTGATCAACGCCAAGGCGAGGAGACGCAGCAGAACAGCGCCTCCATCAAGGCTAGCGTCCCGTTCTGATCTGACGTGACCGCAGCTGCCCGTGAGCGCGACCCGCATACTCTCGAAAGGGCGTAATGGAGTAGGATTGCGTAGGGTCAGGCTCGACCGCTTTGCAGAGCGACGTCCACGGCCCTTAGGAGATTCTCGGAGATCACCCAGTGTGCAAACACATCTTCGGCGCGGTCCTACTATCCCTCGCCCTGATCCCATCCCCATCGGCAGCCGCCGAAATGGATGAGGTATGCGTCCAACGGCTGATCGGCGCGCAAAATAAACGGCTTCAGCAATGCAGCGACAAATTTCAAGGAGAGCATCGGGATCTCTGCGAAGCCGCCGCCCGCCTGGAGCACGCCAAAGCAATGCAAATCTGCAGAAGCAGAGATGAGGGTGCGCCTCCAGGCAGGCCTTAGCGGTATCGGTTCTGAGATAGTCGGCCGGGCCGGCCCAGCGCCCCCATCAAGGGCAGCGTCCCGTTCTGAGGCGATTTCCGGCTCCATCGCCTTCGCAGGTGTTCCCTGCGCGACAGCGCGTTCGCGTAGGCACCCCTAGCCTCCAGGCTCGCAGCGCTGAGCTGTGGTTCAGGAGGTATGGCGAAATGGCAATGGTCCGCAGGTGGGCGATCTTCAGGGTCGCCGATGATCTGCATCAGCAGGTGGGCGCGCATCCGTCGAAAGGCGCCGCCGCCGTCGAGGCGATGCGGCTGGCAAGCATCACCGGCATGTCGCATCACGTCGTCGAGCAGATCACGTCGCGGCGGCTCGCCCTGGAGAGTTATGGACGCGCCATAGGGCTCCAGCGCTTCTGACGGCGTGCGCTGGGTGAGGCAGGCTACTTGCCCTTCCCTGACCACCGCGTATGCGGGCGTGAGCGCTCCGCCACATCCCGCTCGAGCAGCCGCCGCAGCGCCTTCTCGATGTCCGGCTTGCGCTCCGGAGGCTCGCGGTCGAGCTCGTTTTTGAGATGCTTACCGATCACTAACAGGGCATCCCTTTGTCGATCGTTGACCATTCCCTTTCCCGCTAATCACAATATCAACGGCAGAGGAAAGCCCGGCGTTCCATTGATCGGGTTGGCCGCCGTTTTTTCCGGCAATTCCGCGCACTAGGCGATCTTATTTGCCGGCGAACCGTTATCACCTGTAGGCTCACCTCTCGCGGCGGGGGGACGTCGTCGATCTGTCTAGGAGCGCTGCGCTCCGCACCTACAGAGGATGTGCCCATGCCCCCGCGCAAGAAACCGGTCCGCCGCAAATCCGTAACCGCGAAATCACCTCGGCGCCGCCGCCCGAGCACGAAAGCGCTGGCGATCGGCGACGCGGTGCGGCGCGAGGCGTTGGGGCGCTCGGTGCTCGATCGGCAGCTCGCGGTGCTCGAGACGTTGATGGCGTGGTCGCCGGCCCGCATGCTGGTCAACCAGCAAGCGGCGTTTTGGGAAGGCTTCATTGCGCCGACCGCGACGCAACGTGCACCGGCACGCAAGCGGGTTCAAAAGCGCAAGGCGAAGCGCGGGTAGCCGCAATCTGAACTATTCCTGTGTGACGTCGCTCGTGTCGATGAGCACGTCCTCGGCGTGCCACATGGTGTGCGCCCCGAACAGGGTGCCGCTCACCTTCACGCGCTTGCCGAGCGGCAAGTCCTTGCCGGCTGCCTCGCCGGCGATCTGGATGCGGTCAATCGGCTTGTCGGTCGGCTCGTTGAACTCGTCGCCCGCGGTCTCCGAGGCGACGCAGACCGGCTGGTCGAGCGCGACGTAGCTATAGGCGAATGCACCCTGCGCCTCGTGCTGCCCTTTGCCGGCTTTGAGGGTGCCGCGGATATCGACCGGCTTATTGTAGATGAGGTTGATAGCGGCCTCGCAGGCCAGCGCCGGCATGGCGCCGAGCAACAGGCAGATGCAGGCGGCGCGGAGGGATGGGCGCATGGGACGGCCTCGAGATGACTGGGGCCGATCCTAGCAGAGGGTAGGGAGATGCGCGTCCGGCGTCGCGGCGTGCTTAATGTCCGGCCTTAATGTCCCGCGGGTGCGTGAGCGTCGGCGCGAACGATGCGGCAACCCTCGATGACGTGCAGCGCCACTGCGCAGAGGCGCTCCGGGTCGCGCTGCCCAGCGCGGACCGCGGCCATGATCCTCAGCGCCAGCGCCCGCCGGATGCCCGCCTTCTCCGGCGCGGCGCGCACCGGGGTGGAGCGCTCGACCTCGGCCCAGGCGGCATCGAGTGCCAACCCCATGACCGAGACGGTTTCCGGATCGAACGAACGATGCGGCATGGACTGTTTCTCCTCGCGAATTCCGCGGGGAGTGGGACCACGGCAGCTTCACAGGATCATGACAGGCGGGGCCCGCTACGTTGTCCCTTGCCCATGCCCCTAAGCGACCCTCGGCGTCCCGCACCGCGGCTGTATGCGCCGCTTGACAGGCGTGTGACAGGCGTGTTCTTGCCAGCCAAATCCTCCAGCCGAGCCCCAATTCATGGCCATCGCATTCATCTTCCCCGGACAGGGCAGCCAGGACGTCGGCATGGGCCGCGAGCTGGCTCAGGCCTACCCCAGCGCGCGCGCCGTGTTCGAGGAAGTCGACGACGCCCTCGGCCAGAAGCTCTCGCAGATCATGTGGGAGGGGCCGAAGGAGACGCTGACGCTCACCGAGAACGCCCAGCCGGCGCTGATGGCGGTGTCGATGGCGGTCATGCGCGTGCTCGAGAAGGACCACGGGTTCTCACTGAAGGATAAGGTGAAATTCGTCGCCGGCCACTCGCTGGGCGAATACTCGGCGCTCGCCGCGGCCGGCGCCTTCTCGCTCGCCGATGCGGCGCGACTGTTGAAGCTGCGCGGTCAGGCGATGCAGGCCGCCGTCCCGGTAGGCAAGGGCGCCATGACGGCGCTGCTCGGCGTCGGCATCGAGGCCGCGCGCCAGGTGGCGGAAGCCGCGGCCCAGGGCGACGTCTGCCAGGTCGCCAACGACAACGAGCCGACACAGGTGGTTCTCTCCGGCGACAAGACCGCCATCGACCGCGTGCCCGAGATCGGCAAGGCACACGGCGTGCGCCGCGCCGTGCCGCTGCCCGTGTCCGCACCCTTCCATTGCGCGCTGATGCAACCTGCCGCCGACGCGATGCGCGACGCGCTGGCCAAGGTGGCGGTCAACGCCCCGGCCGTGCCGGTGGTGGCCAACGTACTGGCATTACCGATCACCGACCCCGAGGAAATCAAGAAGCGCCTCGTCGAGCAGGTCACCGGCACGGTCCGCTGGCGCGAGTGTGTTACCTACATGACCGCGGGCGGCGTCACCGACGTTTACGAGATCGGCTCCGGCAAGGTCCTCGCGGGTCTCGCCAAGCGCATCGAGGCTTCGCTCACCGCCAGCAGCGTCGGCACCCCGGCCGACATCGACGCCGCGCTCGCGCGTCTCAACTCCTAGAGGATCCCCCGATGTTCGACCTCACCGGCAAGACCGCCCTCGTCACCGGCGCGACCGGCGGCATTGGTGCCGCTACCGCCCGCGCGCTCTACGCGCAGGGCGCCACCGTGGCGGTGTCAGGCCGCCAGGTGGACAAGCTCGAGGCGCTGGCGAAGGAGTTCGGCGACCGCGGGCACGTGCTGCCTTGCGACCTCGGTAAGCGCGATGAGGTCGTGAAGCTGATCGAGCAGGCGGTGGGGAAGCTCGGCCGCCTCGACATCCTGGTCAACAATGCGGGCTTGACGCGCGACAACCTCTTCATGGTGATGAAGGACGAGCAGTGGGACGAGGTGATCGCCGTCAACCTCACCTCGACGTTCATGCTGTGCCGCGCTGCCGCCCGCGCCATGCTGCGCGCCAAGCCGAACTTCGGCCGGATCATCAATATCGCCTCGGTTTCGGGCGTGTTCGGCAATCCGGGCCAGGGCAACTACTCGGCCTCGAAAGCCGGCGTGATCGGCATGACCAAGTCGCTCGCCCGCGAGGTCGGACCGCGTGGAATTACCGCCAACTGCATCGCGCCGGGCTTCATCTCGACCCCGATGACCGCGGCGCTGAACGAGAAGCAGACCGACGAGATCGCCAAGATGATCCCCCAGCAACGCTTCGGCGCGCCGGAGGAGATCGCTGCCGGCGTCATCTATCTGGCCAGCAACGAGGCCGGCTACATCACCGGGCAAACGCTGCACATCAACGGCGGCATGGCGATGGTCTAATGCCCATGGTAAATGTGCATCAGTTCGCTCTACTGCTTGGCCCGTCTGGGGAATTTAGGTCGCAAGGTGTGCGGCCGAATGCACCGGTGCGCCGCTGGCCAAGCTCTGTGAAGTATGTTAACGAGCCGAACGGTTTTTCGACCCTCGGCACACTAGTGCGAGTAAACGAAGGGCCTGAGTTCGGCCGCCGCACGGAGTGCGAACAAGTGGGATAGCCGCGTCGTTTCAATACCCAACGGTGGCGTGCGCCTTTATAGAAGTCGTGGCGCCGAGCCGGGTCAAGGGCTAGTCCTGATAACCGAATTTACGAACTGCCAAGAGCAACACCGACGCGAGGGAAGACGATGAGCGATGTCGCTGAGCGCGTGAAGAAGATTGTCGTGGAGCACCTGGGCGTGGAGGCCGAGAAGGTCACCGAGAACGCCAGCTTCATCGACGACCTGGGCGCCGACAGTCTAGACACGGTTGAACTCGTGATGGCTTTTGAGGAGGAGTTCGGTTGCGAAATCCCCGACGATGCCGCCGAGCACATCCTGACCGTCGGAGACGCGGTCAAGTTTCTCGAGAAGAACGCCAGCGCCGCTTAAAGGCCGCTCGCTTCCTTTCTGCCTGACCGCGGTTTCTGGAACGGCGACGCCGCGGTTGCTCGTGCGGACGCATCAGGCTCACGGGCTTGAGCGCGGCGTGGGCTGGGGACGGCGCCGTTCTCCCGCTTCGAAGGACTAGGATGCGTCGCGTCGTCATCACAGGTCTCGGCATCGTCTCCCCCGTCGGCTGCGGGGTCGATCACGCGTGGTCGAACCTCATTGCCGGCAAGAGCGGCGCGCGGCGGATCGAGGAGTTCGACGTTGCGGATCTGTCCTGCCAGATCGCCAACTTCGTTCCGCGCGGCGCCACCGCCGAAGGCAAGTTCAATCCCGACGATTGGATGGAGCCGAAGGAGCAGCGCAAGGTAGATGACTTCATCATCTATGCCGTCGCCGCCGCGGACCAGGCGATCGCCGATTCCGGCTTCACGGCGGATACGCCCGAGAAGCAGGAGACGACGGGCGTTCTGATCGGCTCGGGTATCGGCGGCCTCCCGGGGATCGCCGAGACCTCGCTGCTGTTGAACGAGAAGGGGCCGCGACGCGTCTCGCCGTTCTTCATTCCCGGACGCCTGATCAATCTCGCCGCCGGCTACGTCTCGATCAAGCACGACCTCAAGGGCCCGAACCACGCGGTGGTGACAGCCTGCGCGACCGGCACGCACGCCATCGGCGACGCGGCGCGTCTCGTCGCGCTGGGTGACGCCGAGGTGATGGTTGCGGGCGGTACCGAAAGCCCCATCTGCCGCATCGGCATGGCCGGCTTCATCGCCTGCCGCGCGCTATCGACCGGCTTCAACGACAACCCGACCAAGGCCTCGCGTCCCTACGACAAGGACCGCGACGGCTTCGTGATGGGCGAGGGCGCCGGCGTCGTTGTTCTCGAATCTCTGGAGCACGCCAAGGCACGCGGCGCGAAGATCTACGCCGAGGTGATCGGCTACGGCATGTCGGGCGACGCCTATCACATCACGGCGCCGGCCGAGAACGGCGATGGCGCCTACCGCTGCATGCGCGCCGCCCTGAAGCGCGCCCAGATCGACGTGAGCGATATCGACTACGTCAACGCGCATGGCACCTCGACGCCCATGGGCGACGAGATCGAGCTCGGCGCCGTCGAGCGCCTGTTCGGCAATGCCGCCGGTAAGGTGGCCATGTCGTCCACCAAGTCGGCCGTCGGGCATCTCTTGGGTGCCGCCGGAGCGGTGGAAGCGATCTTCTCGGCGCTGGCCATCCGGGACAACATCGCGCCGCCGACCCTCAATCTCGACAACCCCTCGGTCGAATCGGCGATCGATCTCGTGCCGCACACGGCGAAGAAACGCGAGATCAATACCGTGCTGTCGAACTCGTTCGGCTTCGGCGGTACCAACGCCTCGCTTATCCTGCGCCGCGTCGCCTGAGGCCCTCCCGCCACGGGCATCCACGGCTGCGTATCGGGTAACGAATTCCATTCGCGCTTTTGCCATAATTGGTCCTAGGGTCGTGGCGAGAATGACCTGCCGCGCGGGGCCGGCTTCGTCGGGAGCGCAACTTGAGCACTTTGCCACCTTCGCGGCACGAGCCTCCCATGCGGCGCGGGGCCATCCGTCCGCGCTCGCCGTCCGAGATGCTCGAACCGTCGCGTCCGCCCGGACCGCCGCGCGGTGCCGTGGCGCCCAACGCGCCCCGCCGGGGCTCGGGCTTCATGCGCTTCTTGAGCGGCCTGTTCACGGTCGTTCTGGTCGTCATGCTCGCCGCCGGCAGCGTCATGGCGCTGCTCTACCATCAGTTCGAGACGTCCGGTCCTCTGGCGGTGTCGCGCGTCGTCACCGTGCCGCGCGGTGAGGGACGCATCGAGATCGCGACGCGTCTGGAACGCGAGGGCGCCATCTCCAACCGCTGGGCCTTCATCATCAACTACATGCTGCGCAGTGCGCTGGGTCCGAAGCCGCTGGAACTGAAGGCCGGCGACTACGAGATCAAAAAGAACGCCAGCATGGCGGAGATCATGGAGACGCTGACGCAGGGCCGGGGCGTCCTTTCCAAGATTACGATCCCCGAGGGCCTGACGAGCCTGCAGATCGTCGAGAAACTCCGCGGCGAGGACGAACTCGTCGGCGATATCACCGAGATCCCGGCCGAAGGCACACTGTTGCCGGACACCTACCGCTATTCGAAGGGCATGGAGCGGCGCGAACTGCTCGAGCGCATGCAGGGCGAGATGCAGCGCTTTCTTGCCGCCGCCTGGGAGCGGCGTCAGCCGAGCCTGCCGATCACGACGCCCGAGCAGGCGATCATTTTCGCATCGATCGTGGAGAAGGAGACGGGCCGGGCGGACGAGCGGGGCCGCGTCGCCGCGGTGTTCATGAACCGCCTGAAGAAGGGCATGCGCCTGCAGTCGGACCCGACGGTGATCTACGGCATCGTCGGGGGGCAGGGCACTCTCGGGCGCTCGATCACGCGCGCCGATCTCGACCAGAAGTCGTCGCACAACACGTATCAGATCGGCGGCCTGCCGCCGACGCCGATCTGCAACCCGGGGCGCCCGGCAATCGAGGCGTCGCTCAATCCGCCGATGACCACCGATCTCTATTTCGTGGCCGACGGCACCGGCGGTCACACGTTCTCCGACACGCTCAAGGAGCACAATGCGGCGGTGAACGTCTGGCGCAAGGTCGAGCGCGACCGGAAGAAGGATCAGCCGGCGGACGCTGCCGATACGCCTGATGCCGTGCCCGTGCCGCTGGCGACCCAAGCCGCGGCGCCGCGCGTGCTCAACGCCAAGGGTACCGCGCCGGCCGTGGGCAGCGGCGCCTCCGTCCCCTTGCCGGTCCGCAAGCCGAAGCAATGAGCCCCACGGGGTGAGAAACCTTTCGGCGACCGGGCTCCTTGTTGCCGACGGCCGGGGCCGCTAGTGTCCTGATCGCGAAATTCGTCTCCGCGTGCGGCATAGTTGGAACGAATTTCGCGATCTGAAGGACACTAGCCAAGAAATGACTCTAGTGTGATTCAGATCGACAAGTCCGCTTCGGCCACCCAGCCGAGCGCGATGTTGCGGCCTTGTCGATCATCACACTAGATTTCGCGACGCGTTGGGGCCCCCGGCGCCGAGCCCAACGGAGCCGCGATGAGCATCAAGAGCATGACCGGCTTTGCGCGCGCCGAGGGCACGCACGAAGGCGCCACCTGGCATTGGGAGGCGCGCAGCGTCAACGGGCGCGGGCTCGACATTCGGCTCCGCCTGCCATCTGGCAACGAACCGCTCGAGCCCCGGGTGCGCGAGGCCGTAGGCCGCCACATAACGCGTGGCAGCGTTTCGATCACGCTCGCGGTGGAGCGCAGCGACGGCGGTGTGGAAATTCACCTCAACGAGCGAGCGCTGCAGCAGGTGATGCATGCGGCTGACCGCGTGCGCGACCTCACCAACGCGACGCCGCCGCGTGTCGACGGCCTCATCGCCATCAAGGGCGTTCTCGACATCGTCGAACCTCAGGAGAACCAGGAACTGGCGGCGGCGCGCGGTGAGGCAATGCTCAAATCGCTCGACGGGGCGCTGGTGGCGCTGGTCGCCGCGCGGTCAGCCGAGGGCGCGCGCCTCGCCGCGACGCTCGCAGCTCAGCTCGACGAGATCGAGCGTCTGGTCGCCATCGTGCAGGCGTCTCCGGCGCGCTCGCGCGAGGCGATCGAGCAGCGCCTCAAGGAGCAGGTGCGCCGTCTCGTCGATACCGGCAACGGCTTTGATCCTGCACGCCTGCATCAGGAAGCGGTGCTGCTGGCGACGCGCGCCGACGTCGAGGAGGAGCTGCAGCGCCTCGGCTCGCACATCGGCGCGGCGCGCGAGCTGATCAGCGAGCCTGGCGCGGTCGGCCGCAAGCTCGACTTCCTCGCCCAGGAATTCAACCGCGAGGCCAATACACTGTGCTCGAAAGCGAGCGACGTGGAGATCACCCGCGCCGGGCTGGCGCTCAAGACGGTGATCGACCAGCTGCGCGAGCAGGTGCAGAACATCGAGTAGGGAAACGCAAAAGGAGCGAGCGGGAGAACCCGCCACGGCACGACATGAGACAAACGCCCACTATCGATCGGCGCGGACTGCTGCTGGTGCTGTCGTCGCCCTCGGGGGCGGGCAAGACGACGCTAGCCCGCCGCTTGATCACCGCCGACCAGGACATTTCGATGTCGGTATCGGTGACGACCCGCAAGCCGCGCCCCGGCGAGGTCGAGGGACAGGACTACTACTTCGTCGACGATCCGACGTTCAAGCGCATGGCCGACAATAGCGAGCTGCTCGAGTGGGCGCACGTGTTCGACAACTACTACGGCACGCCGCGCGCGCCGGTGGAGGCCGCGATCGGCCAGGGACGCGACATGCTTTTCGACATCGACTGGCAGGGCGCGCAGCAACTCTCCGAAAAGATGAAGCACGACGTCGTGCGCGTGTTCATCCTGCCGCCGTCGGCTGGCGTGCTCGAGGAGCGGCTGCGCCGCCGGGCGCAGGACGCCGAGGACATCGTGCAGCAGCGCATGGACCAGGCGGCGGCGGAAATCAGCCACTGGCCGGAATACGACTACGTCATCGTCAACACCGACGTGGCGGTCTCGATGGAGGGCCTCACCGCGATCCTTTCGGCGGAGCGGTTGCGACGTGAACGGTTGAACGGCCTCACGGCTTTCGTGCGCGACATGCAGAACCAACTTTGATGCGCCGTCTCGCCAGCGTTCTCTGCGCCATTCCGATGGCAGTGCTGGCGACCGCCCCGGCCCAGCCGGGTGCGGGACATCCGCTTGGCGATGTCGGTAGTCACGAGATTGTCGCCGCCAAGCCCGGCACGATCCTTCGCGTATGGCCGCAAGTCGGCGGCGGCGAGGAAAAGGCCAAGGCGTATCGCATTCTCTATCGCTCGACCGGGCTCAACGGCGAGCCGATCGCGGTATCGGGCGCCGTGCTCATCCCGACGACACCGGCGCCGCACGGGAAGCGCGGCATCGTCGCCTGGGCGCATCCGACCACGGGGGTCGTAGAGAAGTGCGCGCCGACGCTGCTGCCCGATCTCGCGGGCACCATCGCCGGCGTCGAGGAAATACTCGACCGCGGCTTCGTCATCGCCGCCACCGACTATGCGGGGCTCGGCGGCGAAGGGATGCACCCCTATCTGATCGGAACCAGCGCGGCGCGGAGCGTGCTCGATTCCGTGCGCGCGGCGCGCTCGCTTCCGGACGCCGGTGCCGGCGACCACTTCGCGGTGTGGGGTCATTCGCAGGGCGGACATGCGGCGCTGTTCACCGGCCAGGAAGCGGCGGCCTATGCGCCGGAGCTACAGCTCGTAGGCGTTGCCGCCGCCGCGCCCGCTACCTACCTCGGCGAGCTGTTCAGGGCGGACCGCGGCTCGGTCGGCGGCAACAGCCTGACGGCCATGGTGCTCTTGTCGTGGTCGACGCTCTTCAAGATTCCGCTAGGCGACGTCGTCGTTCCCGGCTCCATGCATACGTTTGAGACCGTGGCCAAGACGTGCATCGAGCGCATCACCGAGCTTCTGCGCTTGCAGGAGATCGAAGCGCCGTTGCAGCGCGCATTCCTGAAAGTCGATCCGACGACCATCGAGCCGTGGCGCGGCATCATGGAGAAGAACACGCCGGGGCAGGCGCCCGCCGGTGCGCCGGTGCTGATCCTGCAGGGCACGGCCGACGATCTCGTGCGGCCACAGATCACCAAGCAATTCGCCGAGAAGCTGTGTGCCGCCGGCGCCGTCGTCGACCTCGTTTGGCTCGACGGGGTATCGCATGCCTTCGCCGGCTATGACGGGGCGTATACCGCGGTCTCTTGGATGGACGACCGGTTCCACGGGCGCCCAGCGCCCAATGGTTGCAAGCGCTGAGCCGCGGGTGCCTCAGGAATAGGCACTGTCATCAAGCCACAATGGCGCTCCATATACCTTGTTTGTCGCGGCCCCTGACTCTGGGCGCCGCGCACGATATGACACGTCCATAACCGCCCTCCACCAGCAAGTGCACACCCCGATGCGCGTTCTTCCCCGTCTCGCACCGCTTACCCGTATGCCTGCTCTCCTTCTCATCGCGGCGCTCTGGGTGCTCGTCGCACCGAGCGTGAACGCCGCGCCGGATCTCAAGCTCGACGTGTCCGAGGCAGAGATCCGCAAGGCCAAACCCGGCCGCGTCTTCCACATCCATCCGCAGGTCGGCGGGGCGCCCGCCAACGCCAAGGCGTTCCGCATCGTCTACCGCTCGACGGGATTGAACGGCGAGCCGATCGCCGTGTCGGGCACGGTGATCTATCCCGCGACCCCGGCGCCGAAGGAAGGGCGCGACGTCATCGCCTGGGCGCACTACACGACAGGCGTGGCGGGACGCTGCGCGCCGGGACTGCTGCCGAACCTGTCGGGAACCATACCGGGCCTGGAGGATATGCTGTCGCGCGGCTATGTCGTCGTCGCCACCGACTATGAAGGGCTCGGCCTTCCCGGCGTGCACGCCTATCTCGTCGGCATCAGCGAGGCGCAGTCGGTGCTGGACAGCGTGCGAGCGGCGCGCAATCTCTCGGGCGCCCAGGCGACCAACCGCTTCATCGTGTGGGGGCATTCGCAGGGGGGCCACGCCTCCCTGTTCAGCGGCGAGCTCGCGGCGTCATACGCACCCGAATTGAAACTGCTGGGCGTCGCGGCGGCGGCGCCGGCCACCAATCTCGTCGACCTGTTCAAGGCACAGAAGGGAACTATCGCCGGAGACAGCCTGACCGCCATGGCGATGCTGTCGTGGTCGCGGACATACAACCTACCGATCTCCGAGCTGTTGGAGGACGGCGTCGAGAAGTCGGTCGAGAAGGTCGCCGGGAGCTGCCTTCAATCCATCTCGCAGATGCTGCAGCTCTTGAAGCTCGCCAAGCCGCTGAAGAAGTCCTTCCTCAAAGTCGATCCGGCGACGCTGCCGGCCTGGCGCGATTTAATGGTCAAGAACTCCCCCGGTGCCGCGCCGCTCAGCGTACCGGTATTCATTGCACAGGGAACGGGCGACACGACGGTCAATCCGGCACTCACGGTGCGCTACGCCAAGGAACTCTGCAAAGCCGGCACGCCGGTGCAGCTGAAGATACTGAAGGGCGTCTCGCACAGCTTTGCCGCCGAGAAGAGCGCCTATGGGGCCGTGCAGTGGATGACCGATCGCTTCAAGGGGCGCCGCGCACCGAACGACTGCGGACGCTGAGGCGCTAAACTTGCGTAGCTCTCAGGCGCGCGACAGCGTCGAGCGCTCGAAGACCAGCGCCATGCGGGCGAAATCCTTCACGCTCAGATTCTCGGCGCGCAGGTTGCCGGCGATGCCCACCGCCTCGAGGAGCCGCTCGGGCTCGGGCATGAGCTGCTTCAGGCTTGCACGTAGCATCTTGCGACGCTGACCGAAGGCAGCAGCGGTCACCCGCGCCAGCGTACGCGGCGAACAGTCGGGAGACGGCGCCTTGTGAGGTACGAGCTCGACCACCGCGGACGATACCTTCGGTGGCGGCGTGAAAGCTTCCGGCGGCACTTTGAGCACGATGCGCGGCGCGCTGCGCCACTGCGCCAACACCGACAGGCGCCCGTACGCCTTGGTCCCCGGCTGGGCGACGATCCGCTCGGCCACCTCCTGCTGGAACATCAGCACCATACGCTGAAACCACGGCGGCCACGGCTCGGTGTCGAGCCATCCCGTGAGCAGCAGCGTGGCGACGCCGTAGGGGAGGTTGGCGACGATCAGCGCCTCGCGCGTGTCGCCGAGGATGCGCGGCCAGTCGGCTTCGAGCGCATCGCCAAAATGCACGTCGAGCCTGCCCGGGTAGCGCTGGGCGATCATGTCGAGCGCGCCGCGGGTGCGCTCGTCGCGCTCCACCGCGATGACGCGGGCGGCGCCTTCCATGAGCAGTGCGCGCGTCAGGCCGCCCGGCCCGGGGCCGACCTCGACGACCGTCTTGCCTTCGAGCGAGCCGGCGGCGCGCGCGATGCGTCGCGTCAGGTTCAGGTCGAGGATGAAATTCTGGCCGAGGCTCTTCTTGGCGTTGAGCTCGAAGGTGCGGATCACCTCGCGCAGCGGCGGCAGCCCGTCCGGGCTCGCGCCGCTGAGCGCGTCTCGCTCGCTGCCGCTCATGCCGGCGGCGTCGCGGCACGCGCGGCGGCAATAGCCGAGGCGAGCTTCAACGCCTCGATGAAGCTCGACGGCGAGGCGCGGCCCTGGCCGGCGATGTCGAATGCCGTGCCGTGGTCGGGCGAGGTGCGCACGAAGGGCAGCCCGAGCGTGACGTTGACGCCCTCGTCGAAGCCAATGGTCTTCAACGGGATCAGCGCCTGGTCGTGGTACATGGCGACGACCGCGTCGTAGCCGCGCCGCGCTGCGGCGTGGAACAGCGTGTCGGCCGAGTGCGGCCCGGTGACCGACAGTCCCTCGGCACGCAGATCGGCAATGGCCGGCGCGATAGTGTCGACCTCCTCGCGCCCCATCGTCCCTTCCTCGCCAGCATGCGGATTGAGACCCGCCACGGCGATGCGCGGGGCGCTGATGCCGAAGTCGCGCCGCAGCGCCGCGTAGGTGGTGCGCACCGTCTCGAAGATGAGGGCCCGGGTGATGGCTTTCGGCACCTCGGCCAGCGCACAGTGCACGGTGAGCGGGACGACGCGCAACTCGTGCGAGGCGAGCATCATCACTGGCCGCACCGGCTTGCCGGTGTGGCGCTCGGCGAGCGCGGCGAGGAACTCCGTGTGGCCTGGGAAGGGAAAGTCGGCGCTGCGCAGGACGTGCTTGGCGATCGGATTGGTAACGACGGCGGATGCCTCGCCGCGCACCACCGCAGCGGTCGCGGCCTCGATGGCGGCGATGATGGCGGGTGCGTTGGCGGTGTCGGGGTTGCCGGCGTGAGCGCGCATTGCGAGCGGGGCATGCAACACGGGGAGCGCGGTGCCGAACACGTCGAACGCCTCGGCGGCCGTTCCCACCGGCGCGATGGGGACCGTGACGCCGAGCGTCCGGGCGCGTTCGGCGATCGCGCCCTTGTCGGCGAAGACGACGAAGGGCTCGAGCCCCTTGTCGCTGCGCTCCAACCAGGCGCGGAGCGTGATCTCGGGGCCGATACCGGCCGGATCGCCCATGCTGATCGCGAGCGGACGCCGGCGCCTGTGGTCCCCACCAATCATCTAGTGTCCCGCTTCCGAAGCTCGCCAAAGCCCGCGGCTGATCGTGGGAGCGAGCTTCGGAAGCAGAAGGGACACTAGAGGCACACATTTCTTGCTAGTGCGATTCAGATCGAGAAATTCGCTCGAGACCTCGCAGCTGATGTTGGCGAATTTCTCGATCATCGCACTAGCGGTACTCGATATGGGCGTCCGTACGCAGGTCGTTCAGATGCTTCTTGGAAAGGATCTCGAACTCTTTCTGGCGCAGCTCGTTCTGCGCGGTCTCGCGCTTGGAGTCGGCGGCCTTGACCACCTTGCGTCCGCACACCGCCCACAGCTCGACGCCGTTCTCGCCGATGGTGGCGGGGAGGAGCTCGTCGTCGTGCGCGGCGAGGAGCAAGCTGCGCGTCGGCTCCGGCAGGCTGCTCGGGCGCCGGTCGCCGAGGTTGTCGAAGCGGGCCCCGGGCACGCCGCGCGCCATCGTTTCCATCGACTTGCAGCCGGTAAACTTGGTGCGCAGCTGCTCCGCATCGCTGAGGCGCTGGGTGAGGCGCTTCTGGTCCTCCTTCACCGGCAGGTTGAGGAGCACGCGGTGGATGCGCAGCTCGACGTCGTCCTGCCCCTCGGACGACGCGACCATCCGATCGACGTCGCGGCTGGCAACGGTGATCTGGTGGCCGAACTTGCGCCGTATCACGTCCGACCACGATAGGGACGCGCGGATACGGTCGCGCATCCCCGAGATGCTGGCGCCCATCTTGGCAATGTGCTCGCCAAATTGCGCGGGCGTCATCTTGTTGCGCTCGGCCATGCCGGCGATGACGCGGTCGACCTCGTCGTCGGCGGCGACGACGCTGAGCTTTTTGGCCTCCTGCAGCTTGAGCCGCTCGTCGATGATCTCGTCGAGCGCCTGCTTGCGCGCGGTCGGAACGTATTCCTTCTCGATCTGGTTCTTGATGCTGTTGACGAACTCGCCCTGCAACTGCTTCACCCGCGCCTGCTGCTCGGTCTCGCTCTTGGGTGGGTTGGCCTGTAGTCGCTTCATGGCAAAGTTCTTGAACTGTTCGTTCATGTTTGCCGACTTGAGGCGCGCCTGCAGCTTCTTCTGCACCTCAGTTGCGCCGAGCATCGACAGGGCGACGCGCTGCTCGATCTCGTAGCCGGTGATCGGCTCGTCGTTGATGAGGGCGACGATCGACTGTATCGGCCGGTCGCTGGCAGCGTCCGCCTGGGTCGCCTTGGCGGTGACGGTGGGCTTGGCTTGCTGGGCGACAGCGGCAGTCGGAGGCGCCACCAGCGAGCCCGCGAGCAGCGGCAGGCAAGCCCACATCAGCGTCCGCACGCCGGCGCGGCCCGCGGACGGGCAGCGCTGCCGATCTGGACGAAGAGTGGTCATACGGTTCGCGCCTTCCAGTGTGGCAGGGTCGCGGCGTCGCGGGTGGCGCCGCTTAACGAGGGCGGCCAAGCACTTTGCCCTGGGATGCGGACTCTATCGACGCAAACATTGGCGGTCCCGTGGCGCGGACGCAGCGCCCGGCAGGTTCAATTACGCCACGCTGCCGCTCGAAGCCACCCGTACCCGCGTCGACGGGACGCGCAAGGTTAACCGCCCGACTGCTGCTCGCTTATCGCCGCACCGCTGAGCACGTCGGTTGAATAGCCGAACTCTCCGAGATGCTTCAGCTCGAAGCGCAGCATCAGCGTCTGGCCGTCGACGATATCCTGGTTGTAGTAGTAGTTGTCCGTATACGTCGCGGTGAGGACGAAGCACTCGTCGGCGTACTTCACCTGGAACATGTCGGACGCGATCTGGTCGTCGTCGATGTCGTAGCGCATGGCGGCACCGACGCTCCAGCGATCGGTGAGCTGCAGGTTGAAGCTGCCGTACACATCCTCCTGGGCGGACAAGATGCCGTTGGTTGGGTCGGTGTTCAGGTAGGCGTAGATGGCGTTCATGGCGAACGGACCGATCGTCACCTGACCGCCGGCGTCCTGGCGGCGGATGTCCAGAGAGTCCTGATCGAAGCGCGACTGCGAGATGAGCTGCAGGAAGCTCCACGGGGCGACGTAGGCGCCGAGCACGTAGTCGGAGCGGTCGTTCTGCAGGCCGCTGAAGGGCGTGAACGTCGGGTTGCCGGTCGAATCGAGGCCCGGGTTGCGATACGGGTTGAGGCCGGCGAGGTGGAAGCTTTCACCCGCGAGGATGCGCGCGTAGCCGCCCTCATTGCCCTGGAAGGTATACTGCACGCCGACGTTGGCGCGGGTGCCCGTCTCGATGCGGTCGTAACCCGAGAACTTGGTCAGCTCGAACAGGTTGGTGTCGTCGAACACGAGGCTCTGCGCGTCCTCGTTGGGGAGGTTGGCCTGCTCGATGTAAGCCTGCCGGGCGATGATCTGGCCGATCGGCTCGATGACGTGCGAGCCCTGGCGCGTGTTGGCGGCCCACGGATAGGCGACGGTGACACCCGCTGCCGCGATGCCGCGCGCCACGGAGGTGTTCTCGACGCCGTTCGGCGATTGCGGATCGACGTAGTCGTTCAACTGATAGAGGTCGCCGCGCAGCTGGCCGAACGGCGTGTAGGTGATGCCGATCGGATCGGTCAGGCGGCGGCGCCAATCGACCTCGGTGACAACGCGGTTCATCTGCTCGTTGCCGGAGATGTTCGGGAAGACAGCGTTGTTCTGATCGTTGGTGAAGCTCAGCGCATTGGTGTTCCAGCGCAGCTCACCGCCGAGGATCGGATCGGCGAAGATATAATTGTAGTCCAAGATCGGATGCGCGAACGACTCCGATTCAGGAGTGTCCGAGAACATCAGGCCGGTGAACTGGTAGGCAGCGAGGCCGAAGTAGTTCCGGTCCCCGATGCCCTCGAGGAAGATCTTGTTCACGCGGTCGGTGAGCAGCATGTTGTCGAGTTTGTAGAAACGGCGGAACGTGTCGTCGCTCTCGGTGGTGATGTCCCACCCGAACTTCCACCAACTACCCAGATTGAACAGGCCCTTGGTCTCAATGCTTCCGCGCCAACCCTCGTACTGATCGCGATTGGTGATCGAGGAGGGCAACTGGTCGGCATCCTGATCGAGGCCGGCGCCGCGAATGAAGTACTGACCGTTCTCCGTGCGATGGCGCCACTCACCCTGCCAGAGGATGCCCTGGCGGGAGGTGTACATCGGGTAGAACGTGAAGTCGTAGTTCGGTGCCAACGCGAAGTAGTACGGGATCGTCGTCGAGTAACCGAGCGTGTCGGACGTCGACGGCTGCGGCATCAAGAAGCCCGACTTGCGCTTCACCGACGGATCGGCGTGCTCGAAGTACGGCGTGTAGAGGATCGGCACCCCGAACAGCTCGAACTGGGCGTCCTGGTACGTGATCGTCGCCGCCGACTGATCGTGGATGACGGTCGCCGCGCTCAAGCACCAGAGCGGCGGCGTGCTGTCGTCCGACTTACACGGCGTGAAGCGACCGTTCTTGAAGACGGTCGTGTTGCCCGCGCGGCGGGTCGCGGATTCGGCGGCGATGCGCGTGTCGTCGGAGGCGACGACGGAGAGCTGCGAGACGAAGCCGTCGCGGAAGTCGTCCGTCAGCGTGTAGCGGTCGGCGCGGACGATATTGCCGTTGGGCTCCTTGAGCACGACGTTGCCGACGGCGGTCAGCGTGTTGGCCGACTGGTCGTAAACGACTTGGTCAGCAGTCAGGATGTAGTTGTTGTAGTAGATCTCGACGTTGCCGCGGGCGATCACCTTGTTGCCGCCGGTGTCGTAGATCAGCTCGTCGCCCTGCAGATAGAGCGGCTGCGATTTGTCGACGTTGCGTGATGGGCCGACAAGGCTCTGCTTCGGAAATGAGCTCTTGGACTGCACATCCGGAGCGAGTGTCGATGGGTCTTGAGCGTACGCGTCGTGCGTGGCGAAGAGCGAAGCGGACAGCAACGCGAGCATAGCCAACCGCACCCAGCCGACTGCCTTCCGGCGCCGGCAGGTGACGCGTGACGATCCGCAACCCTCTTGCGGTGCCCGCGTAAGACGCATCACTCAGCCATCCTCCTGGTGCAACAGTACTGCAGCCGAGACAATCATCACGAGGACCACGGGCAGCCAGATCGCCGCCCATGGGGGCGTCAAACCAGCTACGCCGACTTGTCGGGAGACTTCCGAAAGAAGAAAGAAGCCGAACCCCCCCACCAGTCCAGCAATAACCATAGTTTGGATGCCTCCACCGCGGAATGACCGGAGGGACACAGTGGCGGCCAAAAGGACCATCGCCGCGCACAATAATGGCCTTGACATCAAAGCCTCGTACTGGATGCGCAGGCGGTCTGATGAAAGTTTAGCCTTTTCAGCCACTTCGATGAGCGCCGGCATCTCCCAGAAGGAGACGGAAAACACAGTTCCCAGCGCGTCCGTGACGCGGTCCGGTGTAAGGTATGTGGACACCAAGTAGATATCGAACTTTTCAGGCTCCCGTCCGATGCGTGCGACCCAGGCTTCCTTGACCTCCCAATAGCCCTCGTGGAGGTCGGCGCGCTTGCCGTCGACGCGCTCGACGAAGTGCCCCTCGTTGTCGAAGACGAACGCCGACACGCCGTGCAGCGTCAGGCCCTTGTTGGTGGCGACGGCAGCGCTGATGACGGATTGCCCGTCAGCGCCGTTCTGGCGCAGCCACGTGGAGCCCGAGCGCGAGCGCAAGAGGTTGGTTTCCCTACCGAAAGCGTCGGCGAATAGGTTCTCGGCGGCGTCGCGGCCGGCGGCAGCCATGGGGTTGAAGACGGCGACGGTGAGCACGCCGACCAGGAAGGCGACGACGATCCCCGGGCGCAGGAACTGCCAGACGGACATACCGCCGGCGCGCATGACGGTGAGCTCGCTCTTGCGGCTGAGCTGCAGGAGCGCCGTGATCGAGCCGACGAGCACGGCAAAGGCGATGAGGAACTCGGCGTAGGCCGGCAGACGCAGGATCGCGATCAGCGCCAGCGTCAGCAGCGGCACCTCGCCCTGCTTGCCGGACTGGCGCAGCAGCTCGACGAAATCGATCAGATAGATCAACACCGAGCACAGCAGGAAGGTCGTCAAGATCGCCATCATGAAACGGGCGGCGATGTAGTGGCCGAGGGTGCGGGTCCCGAACATGGCGCCTACCTCCGCCCGCTCGTTGCCGGACGTCGGCGCAGAAGCCGGCCAATCGATGCGAACGCATCGACGATCGGGTCGAGGAGGATGCCGGGGAAACGCGACGTGCTGAGCCGGCGGCGGGCGCGCTCCATGAGCATGAGAGACGCCAGCATGGCTGAGAGCGGCAAGGCGTAGAGCAGCGGCGTCGCCGCAGCGTCGATGACAACGATGTTGTTCATTGCCAGGCCGCCGAGGCGCAGCGCGGCGGCGACCACGAAGGCGATGGCCACCTGCTGAACGCGGTTTTGGCGCGTCGAATGTGCCTGGCCGACGGCAGCCAGCGCAATGAGCGCGAAGGCGATCGGGTATAGTGGATTGGAAAACCGCTCATGCAACTCGGCACGGAATTTTCCGGGTCCCTGGCGGAAGGCTTTGCTCGTCGCTTCCGGGTAGACGAGCTCGCTGAAGTAGCGCTCGCGCGGCTTCATGTCCTCGCCGTCCTCGTCGATCTTCTTCTCGAACTGGTCGAGGTCGACAGCGTACTTGTCGAAGGCGATGACCTGCGAGGGCTCGTCCTTGTCGGTGCGCCGTACGATGTGCCCGGTGCTCATCACCAGGTAGTTCGAAGGCTTGCGCTCGACGATCAAGCCGCGCTCGGCGAGATACGACTGGTTCAGCTCCTTGTTACGCGTGTCGTGCACGATGAGGCCGAGGAGTTCGCCGTTGGGCGCGCGCTCGCGAATATGGAAGGTGAGCCCTTGCTCCGGGCTCGAGAAGGCGCCGGGCTGGATGACCTGGGTGAGGATGTTGGCGCGCACCTGCACGATGTACTCGCGCAGCAGCTTCAGGCTCCAGGGCATGGCGAGGTGATTGACGAAGGCGACGCCCAGCGCCACGAGCAGTGCCAGCAGGAGCAGGGGCCGCGCCGCGCGCCATACGGTGGCGCCCGAGGCCGTCAGCACGATGAGCTCGCTGTCGCCGTTCAAGCGATTGAGCGTGTGGATCGAGGCGATCAGCAGCGAGAAGGGGGCGACGATGGCCATCAAGTTGGGCAGCGCCAACGTGGTCATCTTGATCAGCATCCACACGTCCTGACCCTGGCTGGTCACGACGTTCAGCTGACGCAGCGCCAGGGCCACCCAAACGATGCTCGACAGCGACAACAGGATGATGAGCAGCGCGGACCCGGCCTGCCGAAAGACATACCTTTCGAAAATCGTCATGCGGACCGAGAGTGGTGAATGCGCCCCCGGGACCTGCCGGCCCCCGGCACGTCCCATAGACTGTCGTTCCATTCCAGCGTGGCGGAAATTCGGCTTTTCCCCAGGGACTTGGCCTATGCAACCGGGCGAATTGCGCGACCTCCACCCTGAATTTGCAGCCGGGCGTGAACGCACCGGGAACACGACCCTTCACACGCCGGGTTGATGGCGGATTGAAGGCCCCCTCGCTTGCCAGCGCGGCTCCCGCGCGTTAGCTCGGTCGGGACCATCGTTTCGGACTTCCCTGCCTCCTCGTACATGGCTTGGGTCCCTGCTCGGCGGCAGGGGTTCCAGGCTGAGCGTTTGCTTCGCGAGCAGGGAAGCGTTTTGCGCAACCCACCTGGAGCTTCGCCCTCATGACCACCCGCCCCGAGATCGTCTTCCAGCCGCTCACCGCCGACCTCGAGCCGACCGTCGTCGTGCTCGCAGCCGACGACGTGGCGCTGGGGAGCCGCGCGCGCGAGCTCGATCAGCGGGCGGGCGGGGCGCTCCTCAAGGCGGCGGAGGCAGCGCAGTACAAGGGGCGCAAGAAATCGACGATCGAGGTTCTGGCGCCGCCGCGGCTGGGTAACGTCAACCGCGTGATCCTGCTCGGCACCGGCAAAGCGGGCGACATGCAAGAGAACGACTGGATCCTGCTCGGCGGCTCGGCCGCCGGTGCGATCGGCGCCCGCAAGAGCAAGTCCGCGAGCCTCATCGTCGAGGTGCCGGAGGGAGCGGGGATCAAGGCCGACGCGCTCGCCGCCTCGCTCGCCTTCGGCGCCGCGCTGCGCAACTACGAGTTCCGCAAATACCTGACGAAGAAAACCTCAGACGAGGACACGAACGGCGAGGCGGCCGACGGCCTGCAGAAGCTCGTCGTGCACTGCGCCGATCCCGACAAGGCACGCGCCGCCTATGTCCGCTACGCAGCGCTGGTCAACGGCATCGTCACCGCGCGCGACCTCGTCAACGAGCCCGCCAATGCGCTGGGACCGGTCGAATTCGCCGATCGGGTCAAGGAGTTAGAAGCCTCCGGGCTCGAGATCGAGATCCTCGACGCCGAGCAGATCACCGAGCTGAAAATGGGCGCGCTGCTCGCCGTGGCGCAGGGCAGCGTCCGTCCCGCGCGCATCGCCATCATGCAGTGGCACGGCGCCAAGTCGAAGCGCGCCAAGCCGATCTGCTTCATCGGCAAGGGCGTCGTGTTCGACACCGGCGGCATCTCGATCAAGCCAGCCGCCGGCATGGAGGACATGAAGGGCGACATGGGCGGCGCGGCTGCCGTCGTCGGCACGATGCAGGCGCTCGCCGAGCGCAAGGCGCACGTCAATGCCATCGGCATCATCGGCCTCGTCGAGAACATGCCGTCGGGCACCGCGACGCGCCCGGGCGACATCGTGCGCGCCCACTCGGGCAACACGGTCGAGATCCTCAACACGGACGCGGAAGGCCGCCTCGTGCTCGTCGACCTCATCTCCTACGTGCAGGAGCGCTTCAAGCCGCGGCTGATGATCGACCTCGCGACGCTCACCGGCGCGATCATGGTGGCGCTCGGCAAGGAGTACGCGGGGCTCTTCGTCAACGACGAGAAGCTCGCCGCCGATCTGCTCGAGGCCTCGTCCGAGACGGGCGAGAAGCTGTGGCGCATGCCGCTCGACAAGGCCTACGACAAGATGCTCGAGTCGAAGAATTGTGACATCAAGAACATCGGCGGCCGCTGGGCGGGCGCGTGCACGGCGGCGGCCTTCATCAAGTACTTCGTCAAGGACACGCCCTGGGCGCACATCGATCTCGCCGGCACGGCGATGGACGCACCCAAGTCGGAGATCAGCCCGAGCTGGGGCGCGGGCTGGGGCGTGCGGCTGCTCGACCGGTTCGTCTCCGACAAGTACGAGAAGGCCGAGAAGTAGGTGGGCCGTAGCGGCCGGACGACCGACGCATCGCGCGCCACAACAGACTGTTAATCCGCGTTAATCTTCATACGTTTTCCATAATATATATTATGCGAACGACGTTGGGGCTCAGCCGCGCTCGGCGTAGGCCGCGAGATTGGCGAGGCTCGAAGCGATCCCAACCGCGTGGTCAGCGGCGCTGATGCCCGCGGGCACGTCCGAGCATGCCATCGTCACCTCTGTGCCCTCTGCCACCGGCCTGAACGTGGTCGTGACGGTCATGACGCCGGCGAACGCCGGGTCGTCGCTCTCGAACGTGGCCTGCTCGGCAATGCGCGCGTCCGGTACGAGCTCGACGAACGTCCCGGTGAACACGTCGGCCTTCCCCGTCGACTTGCCGCGCACCGCAGGATCGTCACTCGCGTAGACGAACGCCATGCGATAGCCGCCGCCCACCCGCGCATCGAAGTTGTAGATCTCCGCCCGCATGCCGGCCGGCGGTCGCCATTGCGCCACGGCCTGCGGATCGAGAAACGCGTCGTAGAGCGCCTGGGGCGTCGCCCTGATGATCCTCGATCCGGTGTCGATCCTGCCCATGCTCACGCCGTCCCGAACATCACCATGCGGCCATCCGGGTCGGCGACGGTCACGACCACGTCGTCGATGAGTGCCGGCGCGACCGCCAGCCCTTCAAGGTGGTTCAAGAACGCCGCCTGGTCGTCGATCTTGAAATAGAGATGCGTCAGGTTGGAGGCGCGCACCGCCGGATGCGTGTAGGCGGAGAAGGTCTTGGCGTCGTGTATGGCGAGCTGCAGACCGTCGCGATCGATCTTCCAGTAGACGTAGACGCCCTCCGTGCCGACGTGCTCGAGCGGCAGCCCGGCGACGTCGATGTAAAAGCGCGCGCAGGCTTCCGGCTGCTCCGACGTGAGGAAGATGCCCCTGAGCGTCGCCGCCGTCACAGCAGGGTGTCCTCGGAGCGGCGAACCGTGGCCGCGATCAGCGCCGCGTAGACGGCCGTCACGAAGCCTGACAGCACGTTGACGCTGACGACGACGCCGATGAGCCGCGCCCATTCCTCGCCCACCAACACGGACAGCGCCTTGACGATGAACTCGTCGAACGCCTGCTTCAGCTGAAAGAACAGCTCGCTCACCTGCTCGACCGACGGCTCGGCGGGCGTGTTGAAGATGATGTCCCAGCCGATGCCGGTGACGTTCGCCGCCGGCAGGATCTGCGCCGCGGCAAGCAGCGCCAATCCGGCCGAGAACAAGAGGCCGAGCGGCGGCGCCAGCCGGAAGTAGCCCCAGCGCATGGGCAGCGCATCGGCGCGCAGCGACAGCAGGCGCAGCACGGCCGCACCGACGTAGACGCACACCGCAAACAGCACCGCGACCCAGAAGCGCCGATCTACATTGGTACCGGCGAAGGTGAAGAGCGCGGCGACGCCGGCGAGCAGTCCCTTGAACATCGCCTCGAAGCTGCCGACCAGCGCCGTGAGGAAGGCGCCACGCTTGACGAGACCGCCGAAGTAGAACGGCAGCTCGTAGCGCAGCCGCGCCACCTCCAGGCGCAAGCCGAGAACGAAGGCTAGCGCCGCCGTCACGCCGGCGAAGATGAACGGGTAGTAGAAGGCGAAGGCGGCGAGCGCCACGACCGCCACCACCTCGGCCCCCATGATGACGGCGTTGGTGATGATGCGCAGGATGATCATGCCCGTTGTCCGCTCCCCGTCCGCGGTGCGGACGCCCTTCCCCGCGTCGATGCTAGACCGGCGCGGTGCGCGCGAACAGGGGCAGATAGTGGAGGACTGCTAACGGAGCGAGGAGACCGTTGCCGGCGCGTGGCAGACAGCATCCTGTACGCGCGCCAACGCCGCCTGGAACGGGAACGAGCGGCGATAGGCGCGATACTCGCCACCCGTGTCGCCGGTGATCTGCAGGGCGAGAACACCGTTGTCCGGCCGCGGTATGAGCCACGCCTGCACCGTGTAGGGCTCGGTGCCGGGCATGAGCTCCAGCGTGCCATTGAACTGGAGACTGTCGGATTGTGGTCCGCCGAGCGGCTGGACGGAATCGAGCTTGAGTGCCGTCACCCCGCAATTGTCGCCCGCTTCCACCTTGATGCCGCACCAGGCACTACCGCAGGCGACGATGTCGAGCGTGATGCGAGCGCCGCTTTGCATGCCGTAGGTGGCGCCGCTCCAGCGCCCGGCGATCTGCTCGGGCTTCACATCCGCCGCGACGACGGGTGCCGTGAGCGCGAGGAGGCAGAGGCTAGCGAGGATGCGCTTGCGCATGGGTTCGCTCAGCGCCGATCGAGCGACGAGACGGTCTGTGGCGCGTGGCACACCGGATCCTTGATGCGCGCGAGCTGCGCTTCGAACGGGAACGAACGGCGATAGGCGCGATACTGACCGCCCGTGTCGCCCGTGATCTGCATGGTGAGCTTGGCGTCGGGCTCCTGTGGGAAGACAGTGGCGTGGACGGTATAGGGCTCGGTCCCTGCTGCGAGCTCGAGCGTGCCCTCGAACTGCGCGTTGTTCTCCTCAACTATCCCCGCATTCACTTTCAATGCCGTGCCGCCGCACGTATCGTTTGCGGCGACGCGGACACCGCACCAGCCTTGACCGCAGGCAACGATGTCCAGCGTCAGTGGGACTTCGCCTTCGCCCGCCCAGCTCGGTCCCTGCCAGCGGCCGACGATGCTGGCGGTGGTGAGCTCCGCGGCCGTCAGCGGAGACGCCGCCACCACAACACAAAGTGCGATCAATATGCGTTCCAACATGGCGTGCCTCGAAGCTCGATATCGATGACCAACGCAGCGACCACAGCACTTTCCGCGGGCGGCTTTAAGTCCACCATGCGCCAGCTTGCCGGGCGCTCTCCGCGTCTTGCCGCCATTTGCGGCGTGTTGCTGCTGGCGCTGCCGACGGGGTTCGTCGCCGTCTCGCAGGGTCTCGGCGCCATCCCGCTGCCCTACAATCTGTTCGTCGTCGACCACAGCCTGCCGGGCACCTTCAAGCTGCACATGCTGGCGTCGGGAGCGGCGCTCGTACTCATTCCGTTTGTCATCGCCCTGCGCCGCAATCGCGCGCTGCACCGGCCGCTCGGTTACGCAGCGGCCGTGTGCGTACTGCTCGGCGCGCTGACGTCGCTGCCCGTGGCGATCTACAGCCATTCGGCGGTGATGGCGCGCGCCGGTTTTCTCGCCCAGGGCGTCGTGTGGCTGGCACTGATCGCGCTGGGCATTTCCGCCATTCGGCGCCGCCAGTTCGCCGACCACGCGCGGCTGATGCTGGCGATGGCGGCGGTCGCGTCGGGCGCGCTGTGGGTGCGGCTGACGACCACGCTGGTGACGGGCTACGACCTGCCGTTCGACACCGTCTATAGCTGCGCCGCCTGGCTCGGCTGGCTGGTGCCGCTGGCGGTCGTGACGCTCCTCCCCACCCCCTGGACGCCGTCCTCACGCAACGTGGCGCCCCGCTGATTACTGGCCACGCCGCAACTCACGACTTCCATTCTCCGTCATCCCGGCGTAGGCCGGGATCCACGCAAGTCGAGTGGCGCTCACCAAGGCGATGGGACACCTGTGGCAACGACATCACTCGGGCCTCATAGAGAGAGCTCGTTGATCCTGGCGTGGTTCCCGCTCTGCAGCGGGATGACGGAGTTGAATTGGCGATCGGCGTGCCCTAGCGCACGGCATCGATTAGGGTGCCGCGCATGAAACCCTCCAAAGACATCTCCCGCCTCATCGAGATCATGGCCGCACTGCGCAACCCCGAGACGGGCTGCCCGTGGGACCAGGTGCAGACGTTCGCCACCATCGCCCCCTACACCATCGAGGAGGCCTACGAGGTCGCCGACGCGATCGCGCGCGACGACATCGTCCACCTCAAGGACGAGCTGGGCGATCTGCTGCTGCAGGTCGTCTATCACGCGCGCATGGCGGAGGAGCAGGACGCCTTCGCGTTCGGCGACGTCGTCGAGGCCGTCACGACCAAGATGATCCGCCGCCACCCGCACGTATTCGGCACGGACGAGGAGCGCGCCGCCGGCGTGACCGCCGGCTTCTGGGAGCGCGCCAAGGACAAGGAGAAGCCGGACGACGTTGCGCGAGGGGTTCTCGACGGCGTGCCAGTCGGACTGCCGGCGCTGACGCGCGCCATCAAGTTGCAGAACAAAGCGGCCAAGGTCGGCTTCGACTGGCCGTCGCTCGCGCCGGTGTTCGCCAAGCTGCACGAGGAGATCGGCGAGCTCGAGGCGGAGATCGCCGATGCCAAGGACAAGGCCGATCGCGCGGCGATCGAGGAGGAGTTCGGCGATCTGCTGTTCGTCGTCGCCAACGTGGCGCGGCATCTGAAGATCGATCCCGAGACCGCGCTGCGGGCAGCGAACGAGAAGTTCACCCGCCGCTTCCGCTACATCGAGGAGCAGCTCGCGCGGCGCGGGTCGTCGCCTGCCCAGTCCGATCTCGCCGAGATGGACGCGCTGTGGGACGAGGCCAAAGCGGCGGAGAAGTAAGCCCTAGGAATTGCCGCATAATCCGCCGCAACAAAATTTCAACGGCGGTTCATCGGCCGTTCAGGCGGGGCGAGCGTTTCTAGCGCGCGCACCCGGCGTCGTGGGCGCCGCGTGCCTCACCCTAAGTCCAAGTCCAAAACGGAGTATCCGCAATGTCTCGAACCCTCGTGATTGCGAGCGCAATCTGTGCCATGTCCGCCGCCGCCCTCCTCGTGCCGGCCCAGGCGAGCCCGATGTCGGGCCTCAGGAATGGTGACCCCGCCGCGCAGTCGCTCATCATGAAGACCGGCCCGCGCTGCTGGAAGTGGAACGCCATCTGCCGCGAGCGCTGGGGCTGGAACTGGCGCTATCGCCGCTGCATGCGCAATCACGCGTGCTGATCTGACTTCCCGGAGCAGCGTGCGCGCTGCTCCGGACCCCTCCGATCAGTTCTTCAGGCCGCGCTCGGAGAGATCGTCGGCGAGCGGCTCCGCCACCTTCTCGCCGGTGGCGCGGTTGACGTACATCGTCACCACCCACAGCGCCACCCCGATGGCAACGAGGATTCCGCCGATCACATACTGCTGCGGATTGCGTCCCGTCCACGGGCCGACGAGGAAGCCGCAGGTGATCGCGCCGAGCACGGGCACGAGCGTCGGGGCGCGGAAATGCGCGTGCTCGACCGTGTCCTTGCGCAGCACCAGCACCGCGACGTTCACCACCGTGAAGACGCAGAGCAAGAGCAGCGCCGTCGTGCCGCCGAGCGCCGGCACTTCGCCGACGAACATGATCAGCGCAAAGGCCAGCAGCGTCGTGAAAGCGATGGCAATGTAGGGCGTGCGCCGGGTTGCATGCACCTTGCCCAGCACCGCCGGCAGCACGTGCTCGCGGCTCATGCCGTAAATGAGCCGGCTCGCCATCAGCATGTTGATGAGCGCGCTGTTGGCCACCGCGAACATGGTGATGACGCCGAAGACGCCGAGCGGAAACCCCGGCGCGCCGGCCTGCACGACCTGGAGCAGCGGCGTCTCCCCTTCCCCGAGTTTCTCGGGCGGGACGAGCGCGATCGCCGAGATCGAGACGAGCACATAGACGAGGCCGGTGATGACGAGGCCGCTGAGCAGCACCTTGGGGAAGATGCGGCTCGGGTCCTGGGTCTCCTCGGCCATGTTGACCGAGTCCTCGAAGCCGACCATGGCGAAGAAGGCGAGCGTCGTGCCGGCGATGACGCCCCAGACGATGCTGCCGTCGGCCGCGGTGTTGAACTCGAACGCCCGCGACAGGTTGCCCGTGCCAGCGCCGATGGCCCACAGGCCGATGGCGATGATGATCAGGAGGCCCGACAGCTCCACGACGGTGAGCAGCACGTTGAGCTTCACGCTCTCGCCGACGCCGCGGAAATTGATGGCCGCCACAGCCGCCATGAAGACCAGGCCGACGAGCGTCACGCCCCAGGCGCCGAGCCCGAGGCCAAGCGAGTCCGAGAAGTTGGCGGCGAAGGCGCGCGAGGCCGTCGATGCCGAGGTGATCCCCGAGCACATCACGGTGAAGGCGATGAGGAACGTAACGAAGTGAATGCGGAAGGCGCGGTGCGCATAGAGCGCGGCGCCGGCGGCTTTCGGATATTTGGTGACGAGCTCGAGGTAGCTGAAGGCGGTGAGCAACGCCACGCCGAACGCCGCGAGGAACGGCAGCCATACCGCACCGCCGACGTGCTTTGCCACTTGGCCGGTGAGCGCGTAGATGCCGGTGCCGAGGATGTCGCCGATGATGAACAGCAGCAGCAGCCACGGGCCCATGACCCGGGCGAGCGATGGCTCCGTGGAGGTGTCGTGCTGGTCGGCCATCGCGCGGTCCCCCCTGCTCAGGGCGGCAGTGTGGCCGGGCACGTGTTGCCGCGTCAAACGAAAGCGGCGCGCGAAGCATTTGCCTCGCGCGCCGCTTTACTTGATAAGCCGGGCGCTCAGCGCGCCGCGGCGCTGCCGGAACGCGGCCCCTTGCGGTGCGCCTTGGCCGCCCCGCCGCGGCCTTCGGCGCCGCGCTGGGGACGGAACTTGCCGCCACCGTTGCGACCCGCTCCGCTGCGCGAACCCGCCGGCTTGTGGCCGTGGCCGTTACCGCCGGTGCCGCCGGTGCCGCCGGTGCGCTGACCGCCGCCGGTGTGGCGATGGACACGCTCGCCGCTGCCAACGCTAGCGTTGCCGACGAGAGTTGCATCGCCCGTGCGGTCGGACGCCGGAATCGTCTGGCGCGTCGTGCGCTCGATATCACGCAGGAAGGCGCGCTCCTCGCCCGAGCAGAGCGAGATGGCGATGCCCTCGGCGCCGGCCCGCGCCGTGCGTCCGATACGGTGCACGTAGCTTTCCGGGATATTCGGCAGCTCGAAATTGACGACGTGGGTCACCTCGTCGATGTCGATGCCGCGCGCGGCGATGTCGGTCGCCACGAGGCCGCGGATGTGGCCGTTGCGGAACTGGTTGAGGGCCCGCTCGCGCTGGCTCTGGCTCTTGTTGCCGTGGATGGCCGCAACCAGAACGCCGGCGGCTTCGAGGTGGCGAGCCACCTTGTCGGCACCGCGCTTGGTACGCGTGAAGACGAGGGTGCGCTTCATGGCCGGATCGGCGAACAGCTCGACGAGCAGCGCGCTCTTCTTCTGCGGCTCGACGTGGATGACGCTCTGGCGCACGCGATCGGCGGTCTTGGCGACGGGTGTCACCTGGACGCGCAGTGGATCGCGCAGCATCTCGGCGGCAAGTGCCCCGATCTCGCGCGGCATGGTGGCCGAGAAGAACAGGCTCTGGCGGCGATGCGAGAGCTTGCCGAGGATCTTACGGATCGGTGCGATGAAGCCCATGTCGAGCATCTGATCGGCCTCGTCGAGCACGAGGATCTCGGTGCCCTTGAGGTCGACGCTGCGCTGTTCCATGTGGTCGATGAGGCGCCCGGGCGTGGCGACGAGGATGTCGACGCCGCGGCTCATGGCCTTCACCTGGGGACCGAACGGCATGCCGCCGTACATCACCGCGACGGTGAGGCCGCTGTGCTTGCCGTAGGTGCGGAAGCTTTCGGCGATCTGCGTCGTCAGCTCGCGTGTCGGCGAGAGGATGAGCGCACGCGTGCCCCCGCGCAGCGCCGGGCGGCGCTCGGCGGCGAGACGCTGCAGGATCGGCAGCGCAAAGGCGGCGGTCTTGCCGGTGCCTGTCTGGGCGATGCCCATGAGGTCGCGCCCGGCCAAGACGCCAGGAATAGCCTGCGCCTGAATCGGAGTTGGAGTTGTGTATCCCTCAGCAGCGAGCGCTTTCAAAAGCTCGTTGTTGAGGCCGAGGTCGGTGAACGTGGTCGAAGTCGTATCGGTCAAATGCATGTCTTTCATTGAGGCCAGGCGCGCGGGCAGCGGCACGCACAACAAAGGCGGCCGAACGCGAGCGAACGCGGCGGTACTAAGAGAGCCCCGCGTGGCCTGGGCTATCGATGGATTGGAGGTTCTAAAGGCGCTCAACAGGAGGGCAGTCGTAAGCCCGTTCACGCGGCTGGAGCACCGATGGCCGCTCGGAGTTCCCGAGCGATGTGAGGCATATGGCACGCCTAGGCGCGGAACACAAGTGCGGCTAGTTGAGCAGCGCGGCGAGGCTCGCTGCGGCGGGTACAACTGCGGGCACGATGAATGCGAGGTAGGCCCATCCCTCGTTAAGCTTTGGCGCCCCCTCCGGCGCCGCCGATCTATCGTCCGATGATTGCCGCGCGCGCTCGGCATCGGGCGTCCGCTCGCCCCGCCCTTCACGCAAACTGATGGCAAACACGCCCAGCGCCGCGATGGCCGTGAGCGTGGCCGCCATCAGGGTCCAGGCGAGCGCGGTGACGTCGTCGTAGCCGACGAGGAGCGCAACCAGCGACAGCGCCGCGGCACCTCCGAAGCACGCGCCGACCTTCGGCTCGTTGAGCAGCCCCGATATCGCGAACGCGAGGCCGTTGATGGCGACGCTGACGGCGGCAAGGGTCAACGCGAGCGCGTGCATTTGGGCGAGCCTATTTGCAGCTGACGCCGGTCACCTTGTTGAGACCCCACCAGGCATCCATGCGTTCGTACACCTTGCCGGTCGCGGTAATCTGTTGACCCGCCTTGCACGTGGCGAGCGCCGCCTTCGGCACACCGGTGAGGAACGTCAGGCAATGGTCGGCGGCGGAATTGTCGAGCGTCACCCATACGGTTTTCGGGTCGTCCTCGTCCGGCTCCATCATCTCGATTTTCGCCGTCATCGTCATCTTCTCGCCGGCCACGCTCTGCATCTCGCGATACTTGCACTGGCGCGCGGCGAGAGGGGCCGAGATCAGCGTCATCGCCAAGCCGAGCAGAAGGACCTTGAAGCTCACGCAGACCTCCTCCGGTTGCGATCGAGGTAGCGCGCCGCCGGGACCGGCGGGCGGGCTCGGCGTAATGAGGCTCAGTTCGCCGACTTAGACAAGATCGGCGACGCTGCCCGCCGCGAGTCGCAAACAGCTTCTACGACGAAGCCTGACGCGCGAAGGCGATTCGGCGCGGCAGCGCGGCTGCTCAGAAGCGGGAGCTGAAGGACTTGATCGCCCAAGAGCCGTCCTTTTCGTTCATGGTCGCGGCGAGGATGCGCTGGCCGTCGGTGCGCACGTTGACAAGACCGTAGATCAGCCGCGTCATGACGCGGGTATTGCGCAGCAGCGTCTCCCCGTTCGTCTCTCCCAGGGCGCCGACGCCCCTTTCGCGGTACTTCAACTTTGATTCGCCGAAATCGTTTTGCGCCAGCTCGCGCACCCCGCCGCCCTCGTCGAGCGACAAGCCGACGGCACGGCCGACGCTGATGCTGCGCGCGAGCTCCGTCGAATAGACGAGCGGCGTGATCACCTCGTCCCGCTCGACCGTGACGAACCCCGTCTGTCCGCTGGCGGCGACGATGCGCGGACGCGGATGATCGTGCCCCTCGCCGTCGCCGGAGCTGATGACCGTGCAACCGGCCTCCATGGCCTGCAGGAACTCGAACGAAACGTCGTCGCTGCCGTGGTGGCAGGCTTTCGCCACGTCGCATTTGAACTGCAGGCGATCGCCTTCGTAGTCGTTGAGCAAGGTGCGCTGCGCCGCCTTGTTGAGATCGCCGGTCAGCAGCACACGCACGCGGCCGTAGTCGACGCGCAGGAGAATGCTGTTGCCGTTGGTATTCTTGCTGGTGTCGCCGAGCGAGCGCAGGGCCGGTTTGCCGTTCACCCGGTGCTCGACGGGCCCGAGGATCTCGACCCGCGGTTCCGTATCCGAGGCCTCCGCGAACCCCGGGAGGTGCAAGCTGGTGCCCGACTGGATAGCGGTCGCAGGGCGGCTGAGGCGCGATATCGGCGTCGATGACCCGTCGAGCGTCTTGGCGACCAGCAGCTTCTCGACGAAGTCCCGCCACTCGCCCTGTAGAATCGGATCGGCGCCCTCCCTCGTTACTTTGCGCGCATGCGTCCGGTTGCCGAGCAGTTGGACGAGGAACTTGCCGTCATCGGTCGTCTCCATCTCGCCCAGCCAGCGACCGCCCGTCGGCTTCACCCACCAGGAGACCCCGGCGTGGTAGATCGCCTCGACGGTCATCGATCCGGCGTCCAGCTCCCCTTCCTGCTCGACGTCGAGCAGGTCGGCGAGACCGCCGTAGTGGTCGTAGTCGTTGTGCGAGGCGATCAGGGCGTCGAGGTGAATGGCGTCGAGGCCGTAGTCCTTGACGAACTTCCAGTCGACGAAGTCGGCGCCGCTCTTGCCGGTGTTCTGCGATCGCCGCGGATAGCCGGCGTCGATCAGGATGTGGCGGAAGCCCGGCGTCTTGATCAGGATGCCGTCGCCCTGTCCGACATCGATGAAGTAGAACTCGAGAAGCGACCGGCCGCCGAGGGCGCCGGCATCGATCCAACCTTCTTTGTCGCGAAGCTTGACCTTGACGCGGCCGTCAATCTGCCGGCCGCCTAGCCGCTTAACGCCGTCGCCCCAGAGCCCGTAGCGGATGACCTTGCCGTCGTCGTTGTAGAGCTTGGCCTCGTCGGCGCCGATGAAGTCGTCAAACTGAATTTCGGCCATGGCGGCCTCCCGAATGAATGAACAAAGAAAGCTGCAGGAATAAAGGACAGGAAACGTAATTCGGTCGTGTGACGGCCAGCGTATAGCGGTGTCGAATGGCTTTAAAGACCCGCGCGCGCGGGGGCGCCCACCAGGTGCGCGAAACAAGCTAGCGCCAGCGAACAACGAGGTTTGCCATCATGCCGACGTCCCCGTGCCGTCACGCCCCGCAAGCGGGCACACGCAGCGTATGCCAGCAAGAAGCGATAAATTGTATGGGCTCGCGCGCTTCCGCGTTCGGCGGCAGCGTCAATCGTCCTGCCTGCCGGCTGCCAGCGCGCGCTGGCGCGCCAGCCCGCGCTCGCGGTCGGGCACATGGATCAGCCCGGCGATCTGGCGGATGAGCATGTCCTCGTGCGGATCGAGCACGCCGTCGGCAAACGCCACGCGCCACAGCATCTCGATGATCTCCGCCCGCTGCTCGCATTCGAGCTCGCGCGTGACGCGGCTCGTGTAGGGAAAATATTGCGCCGAGCTTTCGACCTTGCGCTGCGCCTCGTCGACGAGCGCTGTCACGTCGTCCTCGCTCAACTCGAAGCGCCTGGCGAGCAGGCTTTCGATCGCCGACCGCTCATCGGCGCCGAACACGTCGTCCATGCGCGCCGCCTCGACGAGCAGCGCCGCGACGGCCAGCTCGAGGTCATTGGCCGCGGCCCCGATGCCCGGGGCTTCGCGCCCGTTCAGTACATTCAAAAGTCGTTGCAGCATGCTCGGTCCCTGGCGTTCGCGGCGTTGTGTCCTGATGTAAGCCGCCGTGCCTGGCCTGACCAGCCGCCTGCGGCACCCGTGCATTGAGCCGCAAGTCGCATTGCACCCGGCCGGCCGGCCCGCTCTAATCGGTGCGGCCAACAAGAAGCGAGGGATTGCATGCGCTCGCCTAACATCTCATTAGCCGCGGCCCTGGTCCTCGGCACCGGCGCCATCGCCGCCGCTGGGGTCGGCACAAGCCCCACCGAGATACCGAGCCTGTCGGCCAAAGACGCCGGCGCCCGCTACGGCGAGGCGGCCGGCGCCGTCCTCGTCTGCTACGGGCTGAAGATCACACCGCGCGTCGCCGCGCTGCGGTCGCGCTACCAGGGCGACGAGCTCACAGAGTTCGACGCCCAGGCGGGCAAGATCCTCTCCGCCTGGCGCGAGACGCTCAACTGCACACACGCCGACGGTCCCAACGACTGCAAGGTGTCGCAGCAGTGGAGCTGCCAGCAGGCCGTGCAGGAGATCGGGCCGGCGGGAAGCAAGGTGCCGGGGCTGGTCGAGCCGAAGAACTGACGGCCGCGCAACGAAGCCGCCGCCTTGCGCGTTGTCTCGATAGGACAATGCGTTCTGGCGAGGCTCTCATGCGCAGGCATTTGCTCGTTGCTGCTCTTACGGCTTTGTGCGCGACCGCGGCGGCCGCGCAGGGTGTGCCGCACGACTTCACGCAGGACACACCACCGGTGCCAGGTCAGATCATCGAACCGCAGCGCGAGAAGTTGCGGTTGGCGCCGTTGCCGTTGCGCGATGCACGCGACGCCCACGAGGTCGCGCTGCCGTCGAGCGGGCCGAAGGGCATCGTGCGCGAGACGCGCAACGAGCGCAAGTACGTGCCCCCGGCCGATCGCTGACGGCGGCTAAACTAACCTGCGGCGCGGCGGCGCCGCTGCATCAAACTCACCGGCGCTGCAGATTCGTTCGCACGCCGCTCGTGCGGGAACAGCGCGCGCGGCGCAGCGCTGGCGCTGACCGGTTCTAAATCGTCGCGGATGTTGCTGGCGGCTTCACGCCAATCGCCGGCCGTCGGGAGATAGGTTGGCTCTTCAAGGTCGGCACGCGCAGTTACCTGCGGGTGCTGGACCTGGAACATGCCGATGCTCGAGGCGAGGCCCTGCAGCTCGCCAAGGATGGCGGAGCGGCGCGCCTCGTGCTCACTAGCGATGGTCTGCACATCCTGCAGGAGCTGCTGATCGAGGCGATCGAGCGCTTCACTCAGCGCCCTGACCAGCGTCTCCTCGTGTGTCGCAGTCTCGGCAATTCGGATGTGCATATCTTGGAGTTGTTGCAGCAGCGGTCGCATTCGGGCCCCCTCGTCGTCGTTGCCGAATCAAATTGCACTTTGGATTTGGCCATGCGTTCGGGCCGGAAATGAGGTGGAAACAAGGATGTAGCTGCTTAGGTCGGCTAGCGTTTCTCCCAGATCGCAAAGAAGGCCTTGAGCTTGCGCCGCCAATAGAGGCGCGTATCGGCCAACGCATCGAGGAACTCGGCGAGCCTGTTGGCCTTCATGACCGTGTAGACAGTGAGCATGGTGGTGAGCAGCGCGACGACTATGAAATAGATCACCTTGATGGTCAGCGAAGCATCGGCCTCATCGAGCAAGTTCATGCCGAGGAAGCCGGTCGTTGCCGTGCCGATGAGGCTCAGAATGGCGACGACGGTGAGCCTCACGATCGTCGCCGACGAGCGGCGCAGCAGGTCGCTGTCGAGGTACTCGCTCATGTCGCGCAGCTCCTCGCGCACGTCGTTGTAGAGGCGCGTTGTCGCCAGGTGGTCGGACCAGAGGCGAAAGAGATCCCGGGCGACGGCCTGATTGGACACCTCGTAGAACCAGTACCTGTGCGAGAAGCGGAGAAAGATCTCCAACGAGCGGCGAATGTTGGAGTGAAAGTCCTCGACGCTTTGCGGGCGCTCCGTGTTCAGCCGCCCGATGGTGCGCGCCAGCCGCTCGGAAAGCGCCAGCAGAGCGGCGCGATGCAAGTGGGCGATCAGGCCCAAGAGGAAGAAGGAATGGCGGAACTGGGCGAGCAGGCCGCGCTCGGCATCCGTGACGGCCTCGTGCCGCGCATCGACGACCATGACGAACGCGTGCCCGCAGCACATGATGCGGGTATCGCTCCAGTCACCGGCGCGAGATCGATCGTGGAAGCGGTCGTAGCAATAGCGCTTATCGAAATCCTGCAGGAACGCCGCCGCATAGGGCGCCGCCGCGGGATCTCCGGGAGGGAGCACCAGCGCCAAGCGCGCATGATCGTTGGCCGTCAGGCTCAACGGGTCAGCCATGGCGAGGTAGGCCATAAGCGGTATCCAGTTGTGCTCGATGAGCCCGAACCGCAACGCCCCCGTCCCCTCGCCGCGATTGAGCGGCGCCAGCAGGAACCTCCAGTGCGCGGCGATGGCCGGAACCTGCCGCTCGCAAATCGAGGCCAGGAACTTGTCGCGCTGCTCATAGTCTGAAGTCGCGAGCCCACGGCCGTCCCGGTCGAGCCATTCGACCCGTTCTGGGCAGTGCCAGGGCTCTCCGGTTTCGGTCCAGCCCGACGGATAGGCGCGGCCGAAGCGATACATGACCTCCTGCACATCCTCGATGGCGAGATCCCGGCCCTCGATCTCGACGGCAAGGATGGCAACGTCGACGTCGCAGAAGAAGTGCAACTCCACGCGGGCGACGTCGAACACCAGCGGCGCTGCACCGCGGACAAGCGTTATGCGCGCCCGCGCGATGTCACGGCGGCTGAAGATGCGCGTCGGCCCACCCTCCCCGTAGAGAAACCGCTGCACGTGCGGCAGGACGGATACGAACTCGCGATAGCAGTGCTCGTAGAGGGCGCGCGGATCGTCGGGAATTGCGCGGTCTGTCTTCTCCGTCCACGGCGAGCCGGTGGCGGTCATCAGTGCAGCAACGGAGTGGCAATCGCGGTCTTCGGCGTCTCGCTTGCCCGGCTTCAGTTGTAGCGGCCAGAGGAGGACTTGCCGAAACTGCCGCACACGGCGCCCCGGATCGGCAAGCGCCGGCCCCGCGCCAAGAACGTCGGCGCTGGGCGATTGGCGATCGGCGTTGTTCGTCGTGGCCATGACGTCACGGCGGGCTCGAGCACACGTGCCCCGATTACAATCTTCAACCTTTAATATCGCGTGCGCAGGCTTCTATTCGAGCGATAACGCGGCCCCGGCGCGGCGGGCTTGCACCAGAAGTCGCTCTTTCTTCTCCGCGGCGACACGAACGCGCGCGCGCGTCTCGCCGTTGTCGAGCGCCTCGCGCGCCAGCACCTCGGCCTCCTCGTAGAGCCAGTTGAGGAGGCGGCCCTCGTGCGCCGGGATGACCAGCTCGACGACCGCGTCCCCGCGACCCAGCCGCTTGTCGATGTCGGCGAGCAGACCGTCGATCCCCTCGCCCGTCGCGGCCGACACGAGGGCGGGCGGACGGTCGGCGAAGCGCGCGGCGCTCACCGCCGCCTCGCTGGTCACGGCGGAGAGCAGGTCGATCTTGTTCCACACCTCGAGGATCGGCGCCTCGGCAGCGAGCGTGTCGATGCCGAGGTCGGTGAGCACAGCCTCGACGTCGCGCGCCTGGCTGTCGGTCTCGAGGTGAGCGATGTCGCGCACGTGCAGGATGAGGTCGGCCTCGATCACTTCCTCGAGCGTGGCGCGGAAGGCGGCGACCAGCATCGTGGGCAGATCGGAGATGAAGCCGACGGTATCCGACAGGATGATGCGCCGGCCGCTCTTGAGGCGGACCTCGCGCATGGTCGGGTCGAG
The DNA here is from genome assembly GCF_009708035.1 of Hyphomicrobium album. Lineage (NCBI taxonomy): Bacteria > Pseudomonadati > Pseudomonadota > Alphaproteobacteria > Hyphomicrobiales > Hyphomicrobiaceae > Hyphomicrobium > Hyphomicrobium album. The sequence goes on along the minus strand of NZ_WMBQ01000001.1, from coordinate 369,810 downwards.
CGTCGCGAACAGCTGGTGCTTGGCGAAGACGTCGGCGCCGGTGATCCGGTTGAAGAGCGTCGACTTGCCGGCGTTGGTGTAGCCGACGATGGCGACGACCGGATACGGCACGCGCCGGCGCCCCTGGCGATGCAGCTCACGGGTGCGCACGACGACTTCCAGATCCTTGCGGATGGCGATGATGCGCTCGTCGATCATGCGCCGGTCGAGCTCGATCTGCGCCTCGCCGGGACCGCCGAGGAAGCCGTAGCCGCCGCGCTGGCGCTCCAAGTGGGTCCAGGTCCGGACCAGGCGGCTCTTTTGATAGGACAGGTGCGCCAGCTCGACCTGCAGGCGTCCCTCCTTGGTGCGTGCCCGCCGCCCAAAGATCTCGAGGATGAGGCCGGTGCGATCGAGAACCTTGGTGTTCCAAGCCCTTTCGAGGTTGCGCTGCTGGATGGGCGAGACGGGATGGTCGATGATGACCAGCTCGATTTCGTGCGCGGCAATGAGCGCCTTGAGGCTCTCGACCTTGCCGGTGCCGAACAGCGTCGCGGGACGCGGCGTGGCGACGGGCACGAGCATGCTGTCGATGACGTAGAGGTCAATCGCCTCGGCGAGGCCGCTGGCTTCCTGCAGGCGATCGCGGGGAGAGTGCAGCGGCGCCGTGCGCGCCTTTCCGCTACTCTGGCCGCCACTCTGCTCGCCGCCCTTGCGTGCTGCGCGCTTCAGATCCGGAACGAGCACAAGAGCGCGCGCACCGCTTGCGCGCCGCTCTCCGTCCTCAAGCTCTTCTGCTATGTCAACGCGTTCGTCGATCTGTGCCGTCCGGCTTAGGCCTCGGTCGTCTCGGTCTCCATGAGGTGGACCGGTTGGCCGGGCATGATGGTCGAGATCGCATGCTTATACACGAGCTGCGAGTGACCGTCGCGCCGCAACAGAACACAAAAGTTGTCGAACCAGCTCACGATCCCCTGAAGCTTGACGCCATTGATGAGGAAAATGGTCAGCGGCGTCTTGTTCTTGCGCACGTGGTTCAGGAACGTGTCCTGAAGGTTTTGGACTCTATCTGCGCCCATTTTTGTTATCCGCCTGTTCTAGGGTCTGCATAGGGTATTCGATACGTGGGTGAGCGTCGTTGCTGAGCGTAATATAATAACATTTTTTCGCACTGCACCTTAAAAGGTATACCAACTCCGTCATCAAAATGAAGCCGCTTCAAGCGCTCGAAATGGCGGCAATCTGGTGAAAATTCAAGCGTAGGCGCTGGGCCACCGGACCGGGTTTACCATCGGCGATTGGGCGTCCGTCAATGCGGACGACCGGCATGACCGTCTGGGTCGCCGAGGTGATGAAGGCCTCCCGCGCGGAATAGGCCTCGTCGAGCCGAAAAGGCCGCTCGGTCAGCGTAATTCCCTCTCCCTCCAGCACGTCACGGAGCGTCGCCCGCGTCACGCCCGGGAGGATGGCGCTGCTCAATTGCCGGGTGATGACAGCACCGCCGGCATCGACGATCCAGGCGTTGCTGGAGGCGCCCTCGGTGACGAAGCCATCGGCGTCGATGAACCAGGCCTCGCGCGCGCCGTCCTGCCGCGCCGCCTCCTTGGCAAGGCAGGCGGGGAGCAGCATTACTGTCTTTATGTCGCACCGCTGCCAGCGGATGTCGGGCATCGACTTCACCGCGATGCCTTCGAGCGCGCGGGCGTCGAGCCCCGCGCTGGCCATCGGGCGGGCGAGACAGACGACCGTCGGCTCGGTATCGGCTGGAAACAGAAACTCGCGCGGAGCCGCCCCGCGCGTCACCTGCAGGTAGACGAGGCCGTCCTTGACGCGATTGCGCCGGATCACCTCGCGCATGACGTGGCCCAAAGCAGCAGCGCTCATCGGCGCGGCGATCTCGAGTTCGCCGAGCGATCGGGCAAGGCGTTGCATGTGGCGCGCCTCGTCGATGAGGCGCCCGCCGCGCACCTCGCATACCTCGTAGATTCCGTCGCCGAACTGGAAGCCGCGGTCCTCGGCGTGAACGGCGGCCTGTGCGTACGGCACGTAGCGGCCGTTGACGTAAACGATGCGGCTCAACTGATCCCCGCGTGCATGAGATTAGGCCTGGCGGATTTCCATGCCGCGGTGCTCGGACGAGACGCCCAGCGCGCGCAGCTTGCGGTGCAGTGCCGAGCGTTCCATGCCGACGAACTCCGCCGTGCGCGAGATGTTGCCGCCGAAGCGGTTGATCTGCGCCAGGAGGTACTCGCGCTCGAAGATTTCGCGCGCCTCGCGCAGCGGCAGCGACATCAGGTGCTCGGCACCGCCGTTGACCGGCAGCGGCACGTTGGAGCCGATCTCCTCCGGCAGCATCTCGGCGGTGATCACCGTCGTCGGATCGCCGCCGGCGAGGATCATCAGCCGCTCGATATTGTTACGCAGCTCGCGCACGTTTCCGGGCCAGTCGTGCGCCTGCAGCACGGCGATAGCGTCCTCGCCGATGCGACGCGGCGCGAGACCAGAGGCACTGGAGAGCTGGCCCACGAAGAACTGGATGAGGTCGGGAATATCCTCGCGGCGCTCGGCGAGGCCGGGCACGCGCAGCGGCACCACGTTGAGGCGGTGGTACAAGTCCTCGCGGAAGCGGCCCTCCTGGATCTCGCGCTCGAGATCGCGGCTGGTCGAGGAGATGATGCGCACGTCGACCGCCACCTTCTGGCTGCCGCCGAGGCGGAGGAACTTCTGCTCGACGAGCACGCGCAGCACCTTGCCCTGCGTCTCGACCGGCATGTCGGCGACTTCGTCGATGTAGAGGGTGCCGCCGTGGCTCTCCTCCAGCGCGCCGACCTTGCGCGGGCCGCCGCCGGTGCGATCCTCGGTGCCGAACAGCTCCTCCTCGACGCGGTCGGGCGCCATCGCCGCCGCGTTCAGCACGACGAACGGCCCTTCGGCGCGCGCCGACTTCATGTGGATGACGCGCGCCGCCAGCTCCTTGCCGGCGCCCGAGGCGCCGCGAATGAGGATGCGGCTGTTGGTCGGCGCCACGCGATCGAGCGCGTTGCGCAGCTGGTTGATCGCCGGCGACTTGCCGACCATCTCGGCCGAGAACGTCGAGCGCTCGCGCAGCTCCTTCACCTCGCGCTTCAACTGCGAGGCTTCGAGCGCACGCAGGGTAACGAGGATCAGTCGGTCGGCCTTGAAAGGCTTCTCGATGTAGTCGTAGGCGCCGCGCTTGATGGCGGTGACGGCGGTCTCGATGTTGCCGTGACCGGAAATGATCACCACCGGCAGATCGGGATAGGTCCGCTTGATGTAGGACAGCACCTCGAGCCCATCGAGGCGGCTGCCCTGCAGCCAGATATCGAGCACGACGAGGTGCGGGCGCCGCTCCTCGATCGCCTTCAGCGCCTCGTCGCTGTCGCGAGCCAGGCGTGCGCTATGTCCCTCGTCCTCGAGGATGCCGGCGACGAGGTCACGGATGTCGGCCTCATCGTCAACGATCAGGATGTCTGCAGCCATCTCTCAAAGCTCCCTTCAGCAGGAATTCGTCGGGCCTAGTGGGCCACGGCTTGTTCAGTCTCTTGATGCGGTGTGACGGGGCGAACCGGCCCCTGTCCGTGAACGAGTGGCAGCGTGATGCGCACCAGCGCGCCGTGCGCGCGCCCCGGTGCCGGCGGCGCATCCTCGAGAACGAGGGTGCCGCCGTGCTGCTCGGTGATCTTCAGCACCATGGCGAGGCCGAGACCCGTGCCCTTGTGCCCTTTGGTGGTGACGTACGGCTCCAGCAGCCGCGCGCGGTTCTGTTTCGGCAGGCCGGTGCCGTTGTCGATGACCTCGATGGTCACGCGATCCGACTGCGGCGTGACGATGGTTTCGATGCGGCCCTTCCAGTTCGGGTCTTCCTTGAGCGAGGCCTCGCGCGCCGCCTCCACCGCTTCGCTGGCGTTCTTGACCAGGTTGGTGACGGCGCGGGTGATGAGCCGCCGGTCGAGCGACATCATCAGCGGCTTGTCGGGGATACGCAGCTCGTAGTGGATCTCCGGATGCCCCTCGCGGAACAGGACGACAGGCTCCTGCACCGCGTGGCGCAGGTCGTTCGGCGCCATCTCGGGCTTGGGCATGCGCGCGAACTCGGCGAACTCGTCGACCATCGTCTTCAAGTCGGTGACTTGCCGCTCGATGGTCAGTGTGAGGCGGTCGAACGTCTCGCGATCGTGGGTGATGTTCTTGGAGTATTTGCGCCGCAGCCGCTCGGCGGAGAGTTGTATCGGCGTGAGCGGATTCTTGATCTCGTGCGCGATGCGCCGCGCCACGTCGGCCCAGGCGGCGGTGCGCTGGGCGACGACGAGATCGGTCACGTCGTCGAAGGTGACTACCGAGCCGACGTCGCCGCCGGTGGCGCGCTCCCGCGTCGCTATCACGGCGAAGGTGCGCTCCTCGCCGTTGACGAAGACCGTCACCTCCTCCTGCGAGCGCTGCTTGAGCGTGTGCTCCTCGCGCTCATCGAGGACGTTGGCGAACGCGGGGATGGCATCCTTGAGCTTCTTGTCGACAAGGTCGGTTTCGCTAAGGCCCAACAGGTTGATGGCTGAGCGGCTCACGAGCGTGATGCGGTCCTGGCTATCGAGACCGATGACTCCGGCCGAGACCCCCGACAGCACCGCTTCCATGAACTGGCGGCGCTCCATCAGCTGCTCGTTGGCGGTGACGAGCGCGTCGCGCTGGTTCTTCAGCTCCCGCGTCATGGTGTTGAAGGTCTGCGACAGGCGGCGCAGGTCTCCCTCGCCGCGCTTCTCGGGCAGCTCGATGTGGAGGTTGCCGGTAGAGACCTCCTGGGCGGCGCCGATGAGGCGCCGGATGGGCGCCACGAAGCGGCCGGCGAACCACAGGCCGATCCAGATGGCGGCAAGCAGCGCCGTCATCGAGATCATCAGGTACATCAGGCCGTGCGCGATCTTGAGGCCGCCGCGCGCTTTGCGCAGCCGGTTGAACTCGTCGACGTTCTGCGCCGTCAGCTGCAGATGCTCGATGACCTTCGGACTGACCTTGCGGGTCACGTAGAGGTATTTGCCCGGATAATTCTCGAGCCGCGCCACTGCCCCGACGCGAAAGGTGCGCGAACTTGGTTCCAGAAGCGCCACCTGGCCCGTCGCGGCTTGCGCCAGCGCACTCAACGGCGGCACGATGTAGGGGAGCTGGTTGTCAGCACTCGTTTCGATGACCGGCACGCCCTCGCCGTCGATGATGTAGGCGGACGGCAGGTCGCGAAGACCCGCCTGCACCATGACCAGGCGCTGCAACCGCCCCGGGTCGCCGGCTACCGAGCCGGCCGCCATGTCGAGATCGCGCGCCATGTTGACGATGTCGGTGCGGATCACCTGCCCATGCTCGTCGAGATAGGCGTTGGCGACGTCGCGCGACGACAGCACGATGGCGCGGGTGCTCGTTGCGAACCACCCGTCGAGCGAGCGCGCGAAGGTGACGGTCGCGCCGATGGCGAGGAGCAGCGTCGGCAGCGCCGCGATGATCGAGAACAGAGCGACGATGCGGATGTGCAGCCGTGCGCCGGGCGTCCGCTGCTTCCAGGCGCGCGCCAAGCCGATGATCTGCCGCGTCAGCAGGACAATCATCGCAACGATCAGCACGACGTTCAGGAAGAGGACGGTGAGCACCACCTCGTTGCGCGGGGCGATGGGCGACAGGCCGGTGAGGATAATGTAGGTCGCGAACGCCGAGACGAGCGACAGCAGCACCAGGCAGAGGCCGATCCAAAAGGCGCGGTCGCTCGGATTGAGGGCGGACGAGCCCTCTTCCAAGCTATAGCCTCGCTGCGGTGCAACCTGCACGGCCGGCATCAGCACACTTTCGAAATGGTGGCGGCCGGGGGAGGCCGGGTTCATTGGTCGCCGCCGAAATCGATCCGCGGCCGTTGCGAGAACACATCACATCAAGTGACTGTGACATTTTCGCGACGTGGCCAATAGGTAACGCCAGCTGCGCACTGGCGCAAGCCGGTTTCGAGATTGCCCTGGGATTCCAAGGGGAGAACGCGCCGCACTAGCCCTGCGGAGTCCGAAACACCCGGATGTCGAGCGCACGAATGCGCGAACGCAAGGTGTTGCGGTTCAATCCCAACAGCTCTGCGGCGCGTATCTGGTTGCCGCGCGTCGCCGCCAGCGCCGCCGTCAGCAGCGGCAGCTCCACCTGGCGGATGACCCGGTCGTAGAGACCGGGCGGCGGCAGCTCCTTGCCGAAACCCGAGAAGTACCCGGCAAGGTAGCGCTCCACCTGCTCGGAGAGATCTTTGGCGTCGCCGTTGCCGATGTCGGTCGCCCGATCCGGCAGCACCTCGGCAAGCTCTTGCTCGATGATCTGGCTGGTCAGCGTGTCCTGCGTGTAGAGCGCGGCGAGACGGCGAACGAAGTTCTCGAGCTCGCGCACGTTGCCCGGCCACGGGTGCGCCTTGAGACGGTCGATAGCCGCCGCCTCGATGGACTTCTGGCCGAGACCTTCGCGCGCTGCCTGACGCAGGAAGTGGCGCACAAGATCACCGACGTCCTCCAGGCGCTCGCGCAACGGCGGGATGCGGATAGGCACCACGTTCAGGCGGTAGTAGAGGTCCTCGCGGAACAGGCCCTGCGCGATCTGGGAGCGCAAGTCGCGGTGCGTGGCGGCGATGATGCGCACGTTGGTCTTGATCGGCGTGCGCCCACCGACGGTGGTGTACTCCCCCTCCTGCAAAACGCGCAGCAGTCGCGTCTGGGCTTCGAGGGGCATGTCGCCGATCTCGTCGAGGAACAGCGTGCCGCCCTCGGCCTGCTCGAAACGGCCCTGCGTGCGCGTCTGGGCGCCGGTGAAGGCGCCCTTCTCGTGGCCGAACAGCTCGCTTTCGACCAGCTCGCGCGGGATTGCCGCCATGTTGATCGGCACGAACGGACCCTGCCGGCGGCGGCCATAGTCGTGCAGGACGCGCGCGACCAGCTCCTTGCCGGTGCCGCTCTCGCCGTTGATCATCACCGTGAGGTCGGTCTGCGTCAGGCGGGCGAGGACGCGATAGATCTCCTGCATCGCCGGCGAGCGGCCGATGAGCGGCAGCTCCTCGCTCTCGATCTCCTGCGCCGGGCGTTGCAGGCGCCGCCCCGGCTGCGTCAGGGCGCGGCCGACGACGGCGACCATCTCATTTAGGTCGAAGGGCTTGGGCAGATACTCGTAGGCGCCCTTCTCGGCGGCGGTCAGCGCCGTCATCAGCGTGTTCTGCGCGCTCATGACGATGATTGGCAGATCGGGGCGGATCTTCTTGATGCGTGGGATCAGATCGAAGGCGTTCTCGTCCGGCATGACGACATCGGTGAGCACCACGTCGCCCTCGCCCTGGCTGACCCACCGCCACAGCGTTGCGGCGTTGCCGGTGGCGCGCGGCGCGTAGCCGGCACGCGCCAGCGCCTGATTGAGAACAGTGCGGATCGCGGTGTCGTCGTCGGCAATAAGTACGGTGCCACGGGCCATGGCCTACCTCGGGCTCGAGCGGGAATTCTGGGTGGATGCACGATCCTGCATGGGCAGCAGGACGCGGAAGACGGTGCGCTTTGGCTCGCTGTCGAGCTCGATGATTCCCCCATGGTCATTGATGATCTTGGCGACGAGCGCGAGCCCGAGCCCGGTGCCATAGGGTTTGGTGGTGACGAACGGGTCGAACAGATGCTCTTTCAGGTGGTCGGGGACGCCGGAGCCGTTGTCCTCGATCTGGATCATCAGCGGCAGGCTGATGCGCATGTCGGAGCCTTGCACCGACAGACGGACGCCGGGACGGAACGATGTCTGAATGACGACGCGCCCTTGCGCCTTGTTCTCGCCGATCGCCTCGACGGCGTTCTTCACGAGGTTGAGGATGGCCTGCACGAGCTTGTCGCGATTTCCAGAGACGGGCGGCAGGGATGGATCGTAGTCCTCGATGAAGCGGATGCCGCGGCCGAAGCCCGACTCGCACAGCCGGCGCACGTGGTCGAGCACGTCATGGATGTTGACCGGCTCCTTCACCAGCGGGCGCTCGTCGCCGAACACTTCCATCCGGTCGACGAGGTTACGGATGCGGTCGGTCTCGGAACAAATGAGCTGGGTGAGCGAGCGGTCGGCGTCGGTGATGCCCTGCTCGAGCAACTGAGCAGCGCCGCGGATGCCCGACAGCGGGTTCTTGATCTCGTGCGCGAGGACGGCGGCGAGGCCCGAGACGGAGCGCGCCGCGGCCCGATGGGTGAGCTGGCGCTCGATCATCTGCGCCATGTTCCGCTGCTGCAACATGAGCACGACGAGCTCTGGATTGTCGGGCATCGCTCCGCCGTACACGTCGACGAGCTTGGGCGTCTGGAATTTGGGCCCGGACACCTCGATGCCGTACTCGTTCACCGTGGACCCGGAGCTGCGCACCTGCTCGACGAGGCCGAGCAGCGGGCAGCCGAAGGCGACGATCTCTTCGAGCTTGATGCGCTTCAGGAGTGCGACGCCGCTCGACAGGAAGGCTTCCGCCGCCGAGTTGGCGTAGACGATGCGGTTTTCTTCACCGAGCACGATGATCGGATGCGGCAGTGCGGCGAGCAGCAGATCATGCTCGACGGGGCGGCGGCTCGGCGCGGCGGGACGCGTGGCGGTAGCAGTCTTGGTCATGCGGCCGCCTCCTTCTCCTGCGCGTCGGCATAGAATGCCTTCTTCTCCTGCGCGTCGGCATAGAATGCCTTCAGGCCATGCAGCACGCGCGCCGGACTGCTCTCGGTGCACAGTTGGCGGCGCCACGCCTTGACGACGTCCACCGCGCGGCCACTCGTCTCCAGGTACCAGCCGATGTGCTTGCGCGCATTGCGCAGGCCGAGGTCGGCGCCATAGTGGCTCAGCATGGCTTCGACGTGCTCGGTGGCGATGCTCGCCTGCTCGTCGAGCGGAGGCGCTGTCGGCGGCGTGCCACGCGATAGGAACGCGGCGATGCGACCCGGCAGCCAGGGCGCGCCGTAGGCGCCGCGGCCGACCATGACGCCGGTGGCGCCCGAAGCGTCGAGCGCCGCGGCGGCGTCCTTGGCCGATGCGATGTCGCCGTTGACGATGACGGGAATTGAGACGGCTTGGCTCACCTCGCGCACCGCCTTCCAGTCGGCGGCGCCCTTGAAGAACTGGCAGCGCGTGCGACCGTGCACGGTGATCATCTTGACGCCGGCGCTCTCGGCGCGGCGAGCGAGCTCGGCGGCGTTGCGGCTCTTGTCGTCCCAACCGAGGCGCATCTTGAGCGTCACGGGCACGCGTACGGCGCGCACAACGGCCTCGATGAGCGACAGCGCGTGATCGAGATCGCGCATCAGCGCGCTACCCGACAGCTTGCCGGTGACCTCGCGCGCCGGACAGCCCATGTTGATGTCGATGATGTCGGCGCCCATACCTTCGACGATGCGGGCGCCCTCGGCCATCCACTGCGCCTCACGCCCGACAAGCTGGATTACAAAAGGTTGCAGCTCCCGCCCTTCGGCGCGGCGTAGGACGTCGGCGCGCTGGCGCACCAGCTCCTCGCTCGCCACCATCTCGGAGACGACGAGGCCAGCGCCCAGACGATGCGCGAGGCGCCGGAACGGCAGGTCGGTGACGCCCGACATGGGCGCCAGGAGAACCCGGTTGGGTGCGCTATATCCCCCGATGGTGAGTGCGTCGGTCTTCGACGTCATCGCGACAGCTGACCTGCTCACTATTTAGGCAATGTGAAACGGTGCCCTTGATTTGTGCAGAATAGGGGGTCGCGCCTTCTTTCGCAAGCGCGAACAAGCCCGTCCACAATTGCCGTCGATGGCCAATCTGGCTAAGCAGGGCCGAGTTTTTCCGAAGGGTGCGACAATGGTGACGACGGCGGCGGTGATCGTGGCGGCCGGCCGCGGAACGCGGGTCAAGGGCGGCAGCGGCACGCCGAAGCAATACCTGCCGTTGGGGGGCACCCCGGTGCTTGCCTACTCGCTGCGCACCCTGACCGGCCACCCACGAGTGAACACCGCCGTTGTCGTCTACAACCCTGAGGATGCTGAGTTTTATCAGGCTGCCGCGGCGCCCTTCGAGGGCCGCCTGCGGCCCCCGGTGCCGGGCGGAGCGACCCGCCAAGCGTCGGTGCTGGCCGGTCTCGAAGCGCTGGGGTCCGCGTCCCCCGACCGCGTCCTGATTCACGACGCGGCGCGCCCCTTCCTCACCGCCGAACTGGTCGACGATCTCGTCGCGGCGCTCGACACAAGTGCCGGAGCGATCGCCGCCGAGCCCGTCAGCGACACGCTGAAGCAGGCAGCCGCCGACGGCACCATTTCGCGCACGGTCGATCGCGCCGGGCTGTGGCGGGCGCAGACACCGCAGGCGTTCCGCTACGACGTGATCCTCGAAGCGCATCGGCGCGCGATTGCCGAGGGCCGCTCCGACTTTACCGACGATGCGGGCCTCGCCGAGTGGGCGGGACTGCCGGTGAAGCTCGTCGCCAGCTCGGCGCGCAACATGAAGCTGACGACGGCAGATGACATCGAACTTGCGGAGCGGCTGCTCGCGCGCGCAGCGGCGCTATTGGAGCCACGCAACGGCACTGGTTTCGACGTGCACCGCTTCGCCGCCGGCGATCACGTCTGGCTGTGCGGCGTGAAAATCGCCCACACGCATCGCCTTGAGGGTCATTCCGACGCCGATGTCGGGTTGCATGCACTCACCGACGCCATTCTCGGCGCGATCGGCGACGGCGACATCGGCCAGCACTTCCCGCCGAGCGACCCGCAATGGCGCGGTGCCGCCTCGCGCATTTTCCTCGCCGACGCCGCCGCGCGCGTGCGCAAGCTCAACGGCCGCATCGTCAACGTCGATGTGACGTTGCTGTGCGAGGCGCCGAAGATCGGTCCGCACCGCGAAGCCATGCGCGACGCCATCGGCGGCATCCTGGGTATCGGCGCTGAGCGCGTCGGCATCAAAGCGACGACGATGGAAGGCCTGGGCTTCATCGGCCGGGGCGAGGGAATCGCCGCGATGGCGAGCGCCACGGTCCTCCTGCCGGCCTGAAATCCGGGGCCCGGCGCCGAGTTGTGTCGGTCATTTGACCCCTGCGACAGAATCGCGGCATCAAGGCCTGAGGTGGTTGTATGACCACGAGCCTCGGGGGCCGCTATGAACCTGATGACCAATACGTTGGAGCGCAAGCCGGTCGAGACCGCGAGCATTTCCGACATCGCCGAAACAACGGCGAACGCCTGTCTTGCCACGCGTGTGCGCCAGCTGTCGCGCATCGTGACCCGCGTCTACGACGATGCCATGCGCCCGCTAGGCATCACCGCTAGCCAATACACGCTGCTGGCACAGCTCGCGGCACGTGACGCGATCACGGCCGTCGAGATCGGCCACGAGCTCGACATCGAGAAATCGACGCTGTCGCGCAACCTGAAGCGCCTCCTGGCGCTGGGTCACATCAACATGGATCCGCCGGCGGGTCGCCGCGGTCGCGGCCTGCATTTGACCCCCAAGGGGCAGGCGATCCTCAAGGAAGCGTTCCCGGTCTGGCAGGACGCACAGAAGCGCGCCTTCACGGTCATGGGCGCGGAGAGCCGCAACACGCTCGACAATCTGCTGCACCAGGCCGAGAAGCTGGTTCCCGCCTGAGCCTATTTGACGGCTCACGTGGCTCTAGGACTATATTCGGGGGTGCCGTCGGCGCCCCCGAATTCATTTCTAAGGTCCATGACGAGCCTCTTCCCCGCCGATCTCTACGCTGAAGCCGAAGCTCTGCTGGCAGAGCTGCAGCGGCATGCGCTGCTCATCGTGACGGCGGAAAGCTGCACCGGCGGGCTGCTTGCCGGCCTTCTCACCGAGGTGCCGGGCTCGTCCGGCATGGTGGAGCGGGGGTTCGTTACCTACTCCAACGCGGCCAAGACCGATCTCCTCGGCGTACCTGAGGAGTTGATCGCGCGGCATGGCGCCGTCAGCGCCGAGGTGGCGCGGGCCATGGCCGACGGGGCGCTGGCGAGGACGCCCGCGCACATCGCCTTGTCCGTGACCGGGATTGCGGGGCCGGATGGCGGCTCCCCGGAGAAGCCGGTCGGCCTCGTCTACTTCGCCGTCGCGGCCGAGGGCGAGACGACGCGTGCGCTCGAATGCCGTTTCGGCGATATTGGACGGCGTGAGGTGCGTTTGGCCAGCGTGCGCGAGGCTGTCGCCTTGGCGCGCTCCGCCGTGAAGCCGGGATTGCGACATGCGTAGAATGACCGCTGGCATCGTTGGCTTGGCTGCGACGATGCTGATGTCTGCCGCGGCAACCTTCGCCGCCGACGTCACGGTCCGCGATCTCACGCTGCGCCTGCACCACGCGGATCGCACTCGCCCTTTGCAGCTTTCCGGCCTCGACTTGCGCGAGCTTGACCTGAGCGGCCTCGACTTCAAGGGGGCGACGCTCGCCAACAGCAACATGTTCGGAGCCGACCTGACGCGCGCCGACCTGTCGAAGGCGGATCTGCGCGGGGCGCGGCTCGACCGCGTGGTGATCATCGGGGCGCGCTTCGACGGCGCCGATCTTTCCGATACGAGCTTCCTGCGCCCGTCGAGTTTCTCCACGCTCGCCGCACCACGGAGCGAGGCGCCGAGCTTCGCCGGCGCCAACCTCGCCCGCTCGCGCCTCTTCGGCCGCTTCAATCGCTCGAGCTTCCGCGCGGCCGATCTTTCCGGAGCGATGCTCGCGCCGTTCAACAAGACGGGGTTCATCGAGCACATATGGCGGACGGAGCTCGCCGGCGCCGACCTCGCCAACGCCAATCTCTCCGGCGCCGATCTCGGCTATGTGCTGCTCCGCTTTGCCAATCTACGCGGCGCCAACTTACGCGGCGCCAAGCTGCGCAAGGCCGACCTTTCGCGCGCCGATCTCACGGGGGCGGACCTGACCGGCGTCGATCTGGCCGAGGCCGACCTCGACGGGGCGATCCTCACCGGAGCGAAGGGATTGAGCACGGCGCTGGGCCTCGATACTGCTCTTAACGTCGACAAGGCGATCCGCTGAGCCCTACGCAGTGACGGTGGGGCTGCCATAGACGGCGCGGGCGCGCGCCTCGAACGCATCGGTGTACTTGCGTACCGCCTTGTCGAAGACGGCGCCCATCAACAACGCCAGCATGCGCGAAGCGAACGCGTAATCGATATAGAAGTGGACCTCGCAGCCGCCGGGCAGCTCGCGGAACCGCCAGCGGTTGGCGAGGTACGAGAATGGCCCCTTGATCTTGACGACATCGACCTCGTGCCGCTCGGGGCGCAGCGTGACGCGGCTGGTGAAGCTCTCGCGGATGGCGCCGTAGCCGACGGTCATGGTGGCGACGAGCGTTGAATGCGTGCTGCCGTCCTCGCGCGAATGGACGACCAACTTTTCGCACAGCGGCAGGAATTCGGGATAGCGCTCGACATCGGCGACCACCGCGAACATCTGCGCGGGCGTGAAGGCGACGCGCCGGGTCATCTCGAAGGTCGGCAAGGGGTGCTCCGCTATGCCTGCGTCGCGCTGCGCGCCGCCTGCAGCTTCGCGAAGTCATCGCCCGCGTGATAGGACGAGCGCGTCAACGGGCTGGCGGCGACGAGCGCGAATCCCTTGGCGACAGCGATCTGACGCAGCGCCTCGAACTCGGCCGGCGGCACGAAGCGCTGCACGGCCGCATGTCGCGGGCTCGGCTGCAGGTACTGGCCGATGGTGAGGAAGTCGACGCCGGCCGAGCGCATGTCGTCCATCACCTGCATGACCTCCTCGCGCGCTTCCCCGAGCCCGACCATGATGCCCGACTTGGTGAACAGTCGGCCGTCGATCTCCTTGGCGCGCTGCAGGAGGCGTAGCGAATGGAAATAGCGCGCGCCGGGCCGGATGGAGAGATAGAGCCGCGGCACGGTTTCGAGGTTGTGGTTGAACACGTCCGGGCGCGCCGCGAGCACCGTCTCGAGGGCGCCGGCCTTGCGCAGGAAGTCGGGCGTCAACACCTCGACCGTCGTCGACGGGGAGGACGCGCGCAGTGCATCGATGACGCGGGCGAAGTGCGCCGACCCACCGTCAGCCAGATCGTCGCGATCGACCGAGGTGACGACGATGTGCGTGAGGCCCAGCTCCTTCGCCGCCTGGGCGACGCGGGCGGGCTCGCCCGGATCGAGCGGCCGCGGCATGCCGGTGCGCACGTTGCAGAAGGCGCAGGCGCGCGTGCATGTGTCGCCCATGATCATGAAGGTTGCGTGCCGCTTCGCCCAGCACTCGCCGATGTTGGGGCAGCCGGCTTCCTCGCACACCGTATGTAGGCCGTGCTGGCGAACGATGCGCGCCGTCTCGGCATGCGCTGCCGAGCCAGGCGCACGCACGCGAATCCACGCCGGCTTCGCCGGACGCGGCGATACCGTTCCGCCCTCGGCGGCTACTTTTGTGGATGTGGCGGGCGCGCTCAATCAAAAGCTCCAGCCTCGGCTTCGCCGCCATCTTAAGGCTCGGCGCCGTCGACGCAAAGCGGGCCGCGGTGACACCCGCCTAACGCCCAATGATGCGGGCAATGATGATGATCAGGAGCGCGCCGATGGTGGCGACGAGGATCTGATGCACCCAGGGCCAGTCCAATAGGATCGGCAGTTTCAGAAGACCCGCCTGTACCAGGGCGCCGCCGACGAAGGCGCCGATGATACCCGTGAAGATATCGCGGATGAGCCCACCGCCGCCGAGGATGAGATGGGCGAGCCAGCCGGCGATGAGGCCGTTAACCGCCATGACGATCCACGGCGCGTAGCCTGCGTAGTCTTCCATTCGCGTTTTCTCCCTAGCGTTCGTTGGGGCGCTTACGCGATGATCCGCGCCAATAAGACGACGATAACGGCACCGACCGATGCGGTGACGATCTCAGAAACAATTTTGCTGCGAAATCCCAAATCGATCTTCAGGACGTCGAAGAGGTAGCCGCCGACGAAGGCACCGATGATGCCGGTCAAGAGGTAGCGCAGCAGTCCGCCGCCGCCGCCGAGCAGCAGCGAGGCGACGAAGCCGGCGACGATGCCGATGAACGCAAAGATGAGCAGCGCCCGCGTATCGATATCCATGGCGTCCCTCCCGGTAGCAACGCGTTAGCTCGACGGCTTGCCCGCCGGCGGAATGTGCAACGCCCGCCCGTACGCCGCCAGCGCGCTTTCACCCATCATCTCCGAAAGGGTCGGATGTGGGAAGACGGTACGCATCAGGTCCTCCTCGGTCGCCTCCAGCTGCATGGCGATGACGAACCCCTGGATCAGCTCGGTGACCTCGGCGCCGATCATGTGCGCCCCGATCAGCTCGCCGCTCTTGGCGTCGAAGATCGTCTTGACGAGCCCCTCCCGCTCGCCCAGCGCCAGGGCCTTGCCATTGGCGCGAAACGGAAAGCGGCCAATGCGAACCGCGCGGCCCTGGGCCTTGGCGCGCTGCTCGGTGAGACCCACGGAGGCGATCTGTGGACGACTGTAGGTGCAGCCGGGGATGTGCAGCTTGTCGAGCCCGTGCACCTTCATCCCCTTGATGGCCTCGACGCAGATCACCCCTTCGTGCTCGGCCTTGTGGGCGAGCATCGGTGGCCCGGCCACGTCCCCGATCGCGTAGATACCGGACACGTTGGTGCGGCCGAGGTCGTCGGCGACGACGAGGCCCCGGTCGAGCTTGACGCCCAACGCCTCCAAGCCGAGCCCCTCGGTATTGCCGAGGACGCCGACGGCGGAGATCAGCCGTTCGGCGGCCATGCTCTCGCGCTTGCCGTCGCCATGCTCGATCGTGGCGGTGATGCCGTCCTTGCTGCGCTTCACGTCGCCGACCTTGGCGCCGGTGACGATGCGGATACCCTCCTTCTCGAACGCCTTGCGCGCCAGCGCGGCAATCTCGGCGTCCTCGGTGGGGAGTATCTCCGGCAGGATTTCGACGACCGTCACCTCCGCGCCCAGCGCCCGGTAGAACGAGGCGAACTCAATGCCGATGGCACCGGAGCCGGCGATCAGCAATGACTTCGGCAGCGCCGGCGGCAGCATCGCCTCGAAGTACGTCCAGATGCGGTCGCCGTCCGGCTCCAGGCCGGGTAGCGCCCGCGGTCTGGCTCCGGTGGCAATGACGATGTGGGATGCCGTATAGCGGCCGGGGCCGCGCGCATCTTTTGGCGGCTCGGGATCGGTCCGGCCGGTCGGCTCGGGTTTCGTCACCTCGATGACGCCGTTGCCTTTGAGCTTGGCGGCGCCCCAGATGACGTCGACGCCATTTTTCTTGAGCAGGAAGCCGACGCCGGCATTGAGCTCGGCCGATACCTTGCGCGAACGCTCGACCATCTTCTTGAGATCGATGCTCGGTTTGCCCGGCACGACGACCCCGAAGTTCGCGGCCTCGCCAACCTCGTGGAAGATCTCGCCCGAGCGCAGCAGCGCCTTGGTCGGGATGCAGCCCCAGTTGAGACAAATGCCGCCGAGATGCGTGCGCTCGACGACTGCGGTGCGCAGGCCGAGCTGCGCGGCGCGGATGGCGGCAACGTAGCCGCCGGGTCCGGCGCCGATGACGATTGCGTCGTAGTCGCTGGAGCTCATGGCTTAGGCCCCATCTGAAAATCGAAGGCCCCGGTGTCGTCGGACGCCGAGGCCAAAGCACTCATCGCAGTGAATGGGCCGCGCCGCCTCTTACACGTGGCAGCGGGCGCCGAGGTACTTGTCGAGCAATTGGTTGTACAGATCGGCCTTGGCCTTCTGCGGAGCGGCCAGCTTCTTGCCGTTGTTCTGCTGCTCGACCAGCGAGGGCACGCCCTCGCGGTCCATGCGGTTGAGGTTGGCGCGAATGCCCTGGCATGTCTCGCCGCCGCTCAAGCTTTGCGGACCCGGGTCGCCGCTGGTGCCCGTACCGGTGTTGCCGGCACATCCCGCGAGCAGCACCGCTAGGGTGACCGCTACTGCCCCGCTGTAAGCACGCGCCCGCCGACCGTTGCCAGACACCATGGCCTCCCCTGGTATTGGTTCCAGGGCGGTTTCACCACACGCTAACGGGGCGTGCAACCCTTCTCATCGTAGTGTGCAGAAATGATCGAGGCGCCCCCGCATCTGAGTGACACGGTAGGCGCCTGGAAGTTGAGTACAACTCGCGTTTTAAGGCGTAGGCGTCGTCGTCGTCCCGGAAGCCGGAGCGTTCGCCGTCTGTGTCGTATCCTGGGCCAAGGCCGAGGCAACCGGCTTCTGTGACGGAACCGGCGGCTTGGCGGCAGTCTTCGTCGCCGGCGCTGCCGCAGGTGCGGCTTCCGACGTCTTGGTCACCGGCTCGATCGGCGCCGTCGCGGCGACGCGCGGCGGGTAGCTCGAGCACTTGCTCTGGAATTCGACGTTGGCCTTGTTGAGCTCGTCGGCCTTCGTCAGGTCGGTGGCCTTGAGCTTGTATTTCTTGGCCGCCGCCTTGGAGACTTTGTCGGTCACGCCTTCCGAGTTGAGCGCCTCGATCTGCGAGACGAGCGTGTTGCACAAAGCCTGCTTTGATTTCTCAGCCTGCTCGTTCGCCGCCTGCTTTTGCGGATCGATAGAGCCGGTGTTGAATGCGGAAGAGAGAGAGCCGTCGTTGGCGCAACCTGCGAGCATGCAGGCTAGGGCCGCGGCATAGAGGGCGTTCGAGCGCGCCGTCATTGTGATTCACTCCAAGGGCTAGAGTCGGTCACCAGGTACGCCCACGCTGTCGTTCCGCTTTAGGCTTGCCCTGGGCCGGCAGCAAGCAAGTGCCCTATTCTTATGCTTTTCGGAGCCGATTGTGAGGCTCTTACCTGGGGAAAGGCGCCGAGGCGTGCTCCTCGTGCCACAGCTTGTCACCCCAATTGGGGCCTGAGGCACCACTCGGCGCCGCGCTGATTCGCAATTAACCACTCCGGCCGGTCAGACGAGCATGCGCACGGGATCCTCGATGAATGCACGGAAAGCGCCGAGCAGCGCGGCTCCCGTCGCACCGTCCACCACCCGGTGATCGCACGACAGCGTCACGTTCATGACGGTTGCCGCCTGCAAGCCCTCACCCACCACGACTGGCCGCCGTTCAGCCGAGCCGACGGCAAGGATCGTCGCGTGCGGCGGGTTGATGACGGCATCGAAGTTCTTGATTCCGTACATGCCGAGATTGGAGATCGACGTCGTGCCGCCCTGATACTCGTGCGGGGCGAGGCGGCGTTTGCGGGCACGGTCGGCCAGGTCGCGCATCTCGTTGGAGATCTCGGACAGCGACTTCACCTCGGCATGGCGGATGACCGGCGTGAACAGGCCGCCCTCAATCGCCACCGCGACGCCGACGTCGGAATACTTGTGGCGCAGCATGCCGGCTTCGGTCCACGTCGCGTTCGCCGCCGGCACCTCCTGCAGGGCGAGTGCCATCGCCTTGATGATGAAGTCGTTGACCGAAAGCTTGTAGGCGCGCGGGCCGTCAGCGGGGGCCGCGGCGTTCATCCGCTCGCGCGAGCGCAGCAGCTCGTCGATGCGGCAATCGATCGACAGGTAGTAGTGGGGGATCGTCTGCTTGGCGACGGTCAAGCGCTCGGCGATGACGCGGCGCATCTTGTCGTGCGGGACGACTTCGTAGCTGCCCTTGTCGTAGAGCGCGAGGATTTTGTCGTCGGGCATCGCCGCCGCCGGCCGCTCGAAGGTCGCGACCTCCCGACGCGTCGGGGAGGCGCCGGCTCGCTTCGAAGCGCCCGATGCGAGCGCCGCCTCGATGTCGCGCTTGACGATGCGCCCGTGAGGGCCGGTGCCCGGCAAACCATCCAGCGCCAATCCCGCCTGCTGCGCCAAGCGCCGCGCCAGCGGCGAAGCGAAAATGCGATCTTGCGCGGCGATGCCCATGGTGCGCCCCAGCTAAACGTACATGACCGACTTCACCGCCGCGACGACGCGCTCGACCGACGGCAGCGCCAGCTTCTCGAGGTTGGCCGCATACGGCATCGGCACGTCGGCGCCCGACACTTTCGCCGGCGGCGCGTCGAGATCGTCGAACGCCTGCATGGCGACCTGGGCGCAAATTTCCGAGCCGACCGAGCACACGGGCCAGGCTTCCTCGACGGTGACGATGCGGTTGGTCTTCTTCACCGAGGCGAGCACCGTCGCCATGTCGAGCGGGCGCAGCGTCCTGAGGTCGATGACTTCCACGTCGATGCCGTCCTTGGCGAGCCGCTCGGCCGCCTCCAGCGCGTAGACGATGCCCCGCGCGAACGAGACGACAGTGGCGTCCTTGCCGGGCCGCGCGATACGCGCCTTGCCGATGGGGATGACGAAATCGCCGCCTTTGGGCACTGGGCCGTGCGCCCCGTAGAGGATCTCGTTCTCCAGGAAGACAACGGGGTTCGGGTCGCGGATCGCAGCCTTCAACAGCCCCTTGGCGTCGGCCGGCGTCGACGGCGCGACGACCTTCAGTCCCGGCACGTGCGCGTACCAGGCGGAAAAGCACTGGCTGTGCTGGGCGGCGACGCGTGCCGCGGCGCCGTTGGGCCCGCGGAAGACGATGGGAACGGTGACGAGCCCTCCCGACATGTAGTGGGTCTTGGCAGCGGAGTTGACGATCTGGTCGATCGCCTGCATGGCGAAGTTCCAGGTCATGAACTCGACGATGGGCTTCAGGCCGGCGAAGGCGGCGCCGACGCCGATCGCAGCGAAGCCCTGCTCGGTGATCGGCGTGTCGATGACGCGCCGCTCGCCAAATTCCTCGAGCAGGTTCTGGCTGACCTTATAGGCGCCCTGGTACTGGGCGACCTCCTCGCCGATCAGGAACACGTCCGGATCGCGGCGCATCTCCTCTGCCATCGCATCGCGCAGCGCCTCGCGCATCGTCTGGTTGACGGTCTCGGTTCCCGGCGCGGTCTCAGGTTCGGCCGAGAGGGGCTCATAGCTGCGGCCGGGCTCGTCGCGTGGCTGCTCGGTCGGCGCGACATCGAGCTCCGCCGCCAACTCTGCGTTCTTCGGCCGCGTCTCCGCCTTCGGGGGCGCAGATGGCGGGGCAGCGCTCTCGTCGTCGCCGGAGATGAGGGCGATCGGCGTGTTGACCTTGACGTTCTCCGTGCCGGCGGGGACGAGGATCTTGGCGAGCTTGCCCTCGTCGACCGCCTCGACCTCCATCGTTGCCTTGTCGGTCTCGATCTCGGCGATGACGTCGCCAGCCTTCACGTCCTGGCCTTCGCTCACCAGCCACTTGGTGAGCGTGCCCTCCTCCATGGTGGGCGACAGCGCCGGCATCAGGACTTCGGTGGGCATGACGGCGGCAACCTTCGCTACTGGTCAGTGGTGAAGACGACAGAACGGCCGGCTTCGGCAGATCTAAGGTAGAACGGTATAAGGCGCTGCAGCCAACTCCAGCTGTATTCGAAGTCCTCCTCCGAAAGAGGACAATCGTACTTCATCGGATCAATCCCAAAGTAGCGCGCCCGAAACTCCTGCTCGCCCACGGCGCCGAGCGCTCCCGCGATCTCTCCAACGCACCCGCTCTTTTTCAACGAGATGATGTAGTCGCGACGGAAGTAGAGCGGCTCACCGCCAAGAATAACGCCGTGCAGCGGTGACCGGTACTCGTAGTGGAGCTCGCTCGCTCCAAACGAGCGATGAATTGCGTCCCAGGCCTTGTCGGTCTCGCAGAGCCATTCACCGGCGTGTGCGAAATAGAACTCCTCGATGTCATTCCTTATGAAATCGGGCCGCTGCCCTGCTGGACAGGCTAGCAATCGCCGCTCGTCTTCTGCGGTCAAAGCAAAATGTACACCGCGCGCGACCACGCTTAAACCTCCACGAGCACATCCGTGGTGAGCTCGGAGGCGTCGGGCTCGGGATCGGCGAGCGCGAACTCGGCTGCCGCGTTGACTTCCTCGCGCACCTGGCGGTCGATGGCCTTCAACTCGTCCTCGCCGACGCCGCCGTCGATGAGCCGGGCGCGGATCTGCTCTATCGGGTCCTGCGTCTCGCGCATATGCTGCACCTCCTCGCGGGTGCGGTACTTCGCGGGGTCGGACATCGAGTGGCCGCGGTAGCGGTAGGTCATCATTTCGAGAATGAACGGACCCTTGCCGGAACGCGCATGCTCGATGGCGCGTGCACCCGCAGCGCGAACCTCCTCGACGTCCATGCCGTTGACATGCTCACCCGGGATGGCGAACGACAGGCCGCGCTGGGACAGGTTCGTCGTCGACGACGAGCGCTCGATCGAGGTGCCCATCGCGTACTTGTTGTTCTCGATGATGAACACGGTGGGGAGTTTCCACAGCTGCGCCATGTTGAAGGCTTCGTAGACCTGCCCCTGGTTGGCGGCGCCGTCGCCGAAGTAAGTGAGGCAGACCCGGCCATTGCCGCGATAGAGGTTGGCGAAGGCGAGCCCGGCGCCGAGCGGTACGCAGGCGCCGACGATACCGTGGCCGCCGTAGAACCCTTTCTCGGGCGAGAACATGTGCATCGACCCGCCCTTACCCTTGGAGCAGCCGTGCCGGCGCCCGGTGAGCTCGGCCATGATGCTCTTCGCGGTCATGCCGACGGCAAGTGTGTGCCCGTGATCGCGGTAGGCAGTGATCACCTGGTCGTCCGGCTCGAGCGCCATCTGCATGCCGACGACGACCGCTTCCTGACCGATGTAGAGATGACAGAAGCCGCCGATATGCCCCATGCCGTAGAGCTGGCCCGCCTTCTCCTCGAAACGGCGAATAAGCAGCATCTGGCGATAGGCGTCGAGGCGCTCTTCGCGCGTGAAGACCCTGGCAGGGGCCTTCCCGTCGGCGCCGTTGGTTCCGCGCGCCTTCCCGGCGCCGGCTGCCTTCCGGCTGGATGAAGCTTTCGCCGCCACCATCGGGTTCCGTGCAAATCGTGGAAACGATGCGCCGCGCGACAAAACCCATGCTCGCGGAGTGAATCGAACCCTACTAGAGCCGTATGTCGATATCTAGAACCCAGAAGTCGGCGCAGCGTTGACCGATTAGGCTGCCGTGTGCGTCTGCCGCTCAGCGCTCGATGAGTACAGCGTCGTCGGGACGGACGAAACCCAGCACTTCGCGCGCGACCTCTTCGACGAGGTCGGAGTCGGGCTTTTCGGGAGACAGGAGAGCGACGTCGCGCTCAAGCTTGGCGCGCACGGCCTCGAGGCTTTTGATCTCAAACTCCAACAGAGCTGACCGTTCGATCAGCCTGGATCGCGCCTCGAAGCCGTGCCTGCCATTGATTGCATGATGGACGAAGTAGGCCGTCAAACCCAGGCAGAGAAGCAACACCGTCGCCTGCCTTAGCCTCGAGCGTCGATCATGGATTTTTGGCTGACGCAGCACTGGGGGTACGCTGCACATGACTGGTGGACACCCCTGTTATGCCACACGGTGCTTAATGGCAGGTAAAGCGGTGTGCCAGTCATTGCAATTCAAGCCGAGACGGCGCGGCCGCGGATGACACTCTTGCCGGCATAGCGGGCCGTATCGCCCAGCTCGCCCTCGATGCGGATGAGCTGATTGTACTTGGCGAGCCGGTCGGAGCGGCACAGCGAGCCGGTCTTGATCTGTCCGGCGTTGGTCGCCACGGCGAGATCGGCGATTGTGGCATCTTCCGTTTCGCCCGAGCGATGCGAGATGACGGCCGTATATGCTGCGCGCTGCGCCATCGACACCGCGTCGAGCGTCTCCGACAGCGAGCCGATCTGGTTCACCTTGACGAGGATCGAGTTGGCGACGCCGCGCTTCAGGCCCTCGGCGAGACGCTCGGTGTTGGTGACGAACAGATCGTCGCCGACGAGCTGGCAGCGCGCGCCGATTGCCTGCGTCAGCGCCTTCCAGCCGTCCCAGTCGTCCTCGGACATGCCGTCCTCGATGGAGATGATCGGATAGCGCGAGACGAGCGCCTCGAGGTATTTCACCATGCCGGCGGAATCGAGCGACTTGCCCTCGCCCTCAAGGTTGTACTTGCCGCCCTTGAAGTACTCCGTCGCCGCGCAGTCGAGCGCCAGCATCACGTCATCGCCCGGCTTGTAGCCGGCGCGCTCGATGGCCTTCATGATGTAGCCCAGCGCTTCGTCCGCCGACTTCAAGTTCGGCGCGAAGCCGCCCTCGTCGCCGACGCTGGTCGAAAGGCCCGCGTCCTTCAGCGACTTCTTCAGCGTGTGGAAGATCTCCGCGCCCATGCGCACGGCGTCGGCGATGGAATTGGCCGCCACCGGCATGATCATGAATTCCTGGATGTCGATCGGGTTGTCGGCATGCGCGCCGCCATTCACGATGTTCATCATGGGCACCGGCAGGACGTGCGCCGCCGCGCCGCCGAGATAGCGGTAGAGCGGCAGGCTGCTCGACTCCGCCGCGGCCTTCGCCGTGGCGAGCGACACGCCGAGGATGGCGTTGGCGCCGAGGCGCGACTTGTTGCGGGTGCCATCGAGCTGAATGAGGGCCGCGTCGACGCCGCGCTGGTCCTCGGCGTCCATGCCCGCCAGCGCATCGAATATCTCGGTGTTGACCGCGGCCACCGCCTTCTCGACGCCCTTACCCAGATAGCGAGCGGGGTCGTCGTCGCGCAGCTCGACCGCCTCGTGCGCGCCCGTGGAGGCGCCAGACGGCACCGCGGCGCGGCCCATGGCGCCATCCTCCAACACCACGTCGACCTCCACCGTCGGGTTGCCGCGGCTGTCGAGAATCTCGCGGCCGATGATGTCGATGATGGCGGTCATTTGGTCGGTACCTTATGAGTTGCGGGCCGCGGACGGGCGTGGGAGGGTCCGGCGCCTTTTAGCCGCTCTTGCCGCAGGCGCAAAGAGTTGAAAATGCCCTTGCGCCCGGGCGGGATTGACGCGCTGCAGCCAACAAGGGGAGCTTCGGCATGACGGAGACGAAAACCTACACTGGAAGCTGCCATTGCGGTCACGTCGCCTACGAGGTCGATGCGGACCTCAACCAGGTCATTTCGTGCAACTGCTCAATCTGCCGCAAGCGCGGTGCGCTCCTGGCCTTCGTCCCGGAGGACAACTTCCGCCTCAAGAGCGGCGAGGCGCTGACCGACTATCAGTTCAATAGGAAGGTCATTCACCACATGTTCTGCCCAACCTGCGGGGTCGGCGCTTTTGCGCGCGGCATCCGCCCGGACGGGGCCAAGATGATCGCCCTCAACGTGCGCTGCCTCGACGGCGTCGACCTCGATGCGCTCACGGTCCGGAAGTTCGACGGCGCCAGCCTCTGACGGACCAAGATGGCGAACGACGCGGCATTGGTGCTGTTTTCAGGTGGGCAGGACTCCACCGTGTGCCTTGCCTGGGCACTTAAGCGCTACGAACGCGTCGAGACCGTTGGCTTCGCCTACGGACAGCGTCATGCCGCCGAGCTCGGCCAGCGTGGGCGGCTACGTGAGGGCCTCACAAAGCTGAAACCCGAATGGGGTGGAAGGCTCGGCGACGATCACATGCTGGAGCTGCCGGAGCTCGGGCGCTTGAGCGACACGGCGCTGACGCGCGACGCCGAGATCGTGCTGAGCGACAAAGGGCTGCCGTCGACCTTCGTCCCCGGCCGCAACCTCCTGTTCTTCACCTACGCCGCCGCGCTGGCCTACCGCCGCGGCATGCGCACCCTCGTCGGCGGCATGTGCGAGACGGATTTCTCCGGCTACCCCGACTGCCGCAACGACACGCTGCAGACGCTCGGCAAGGCGATCTCGCTCGGCATGGACGCGGAGTTCATCATCGAGACGCCGCTGATGTGGATCGACAAAGCCGGCACCTGGGCGCTCACCGAGGCGCTGGGCGGCGCACCGCTGGTGGAACTCGTCACCGAGGAATCCCACACCTGCTATCTCGGCGTTCGCTCGCGCCGCCACGCGTGGGGCTACGGCTGCAACCATTGCCCGGCGTGCGCGCTGCGCCGGCAGGGATGGGAAAAGTGGCAAGCCGGCAAGACGACCTGATCCGCGCCGTCGACCTGGCGGCTGCGGGAGACTGGGCGGCGGCGCATGAGATCACTCAGCGCCACGAGAGTGACGCGCTCGCCGACTGGCTCCGGCGGCAATTGTGCTCACTTTGGACGCGCGGTAATCCGTGGTGGCTTCCACTGCAGACTAAAAGGGCTAGTTGCTCGTACCAAAGGATCTGCCGTCATGTTGCGCATCATGCCTTTGCTCGCCACCCTTTGCGTTGTAGCCGCCGCACCCGCCATAGCAGGCGACCTGCCCGACAAGTTGACCTTCGGCTACGAGTACGAGGGCGAAGTCGACGCCTCGCCGAAGGCATGCGAAGCGACCGTCCGCGAGGTGGTCGAGTGGTCGGATGAAGACGTGAAAAGGGCGACGGCCGACGTGTGCGCCGCGCGCAAGGCGCACGTCGATGCCTACGCCGCCCTCCAGCAGAGCTACAAGGAATTTGCCCAGACTTTTGGCGCGGATACGCGCCTGAGCACCGGCGAAGCGGTCCAGCATTTCCAACAGCTCGTGAAGGAGTGCATCGACCACAAGACCGGCATCACGACCGGCGGGCACAACATCGCCCTCGACATCATTCCGAACCAGATCGCCAGCGAATGCCTCGCGCTCGGCAAACGCCTGCTGGACGAGGAAACGGCGTGGTACAAGGCGCCAGCCGAAACGCACACGCGCCTGTCCCCATGAGCCGCTTGCCGCTGCAATAGTTTCCGAAACGTTCCATTTGCGTGTGCGTCAAACCGCGCGCGTCAACCCGGCGTTAGGCGGGCTCGCAACCTTGTGTGTGCGTCCGCATATGAGTGGTCGCATATACTTGCGGCACTTCAGCCGAGGAGATTCCCCATGGGCGATATGAGCAAGGCTGCCGAGCGCCGCAAAGCGCCGCTGCAGACACCGAGCACCTACGACGGCAACGCCATCCGCGATCTATCGGGCGCGCTCAACGCGCTGCTCGCCGACACGTTCGCGCTCTACATGAAGACGAAGAACTTCCACTGGCACATGAGCGGGCCGCATTTCCGCGACTATCACCTGCTGCTCGACGAGCAGGGCGACCAGATCTTCGCCATGACCGACCCGATGGCGGAGCGCGTCCGCAAGGTCGGCGGAATTACCCTGCACTCGATCGGCGAGATCGCCCGGCTGCAGCGCGTCGAGGACAACGACGCGGCTTACGTCACGCCGCAGGACATGCTCGCCGAGCTGCGCGACGACAACAAGGATCTCGTCTCCCGCATGCGCGAGGTCCACGGCCTTTGCGACGAGCACGGCGACGTGGCCACGGCGAGCCTGCTGGAGAACTGGATGGACGAGACCGAGCGGCGCGTCTGGTTCCTTTTCGAGGCGACGCGCGAGAAGCACGCGCCGTAAGGCTGCGTAGCGACAGAGACAAACTAACGCGGCGGCAACTTTGCCGCCGCGCTTGTTCCAAGCATCCATCAGTCGAAGGAGAAGCCTGTGGCCCTATCCGAAACTGACACGCTCGCCGGCAAGACGGCGCTGCCCAAGCGACGCCTCGGCCGCACCGACATGCTCATCACGCCCGTCGGGCTCGGCGCCTGGGCGATCGGCGGCGGCGACTGGGCCGTCGGCTGGGGCGACCAGGACGACAGCCAATCGATCGCCGCCATCCGCCATGCCGTCGAGCGCGGCGTCAACTGGATCGACACCGCGGCGATCTACGGGCTCGGCCATTCCGAAGAGGTGGTGCGCGCCGCGCTGAGAGAAATCCCCGCGTCACAGCGGCCGTTCGTGTTCACCAAGTGCGGTTTGCGCTGGGACGAGGCGGACCGCATGGCGCCGCCGCACAACGTCGGTGACCCGAAGAGCATCCGCCTTGAGTGCGAAGCCTCGCTGAAGCGTCTCGGCGTCGACCGCCTCGACCTCTATCAGATGCATTGGCCCTCGCGCGACGGCACGCCGATCGAGGAATACTGGCAGGCGCTGCTCGACCTGAAGGCCGAGGGCAAGGTGCGCGCCGTCGGGCTTTCCAACCACAACGTGGCGCAACTCGCGGCCGCCGAGAAACTCGGCCACGTCGACACGCTGCAGCCGCCGTTCTCCGCCATCCGCCGCGAGTTCGCCGCTGCCGAGCTGCCGTGGTGCGCCGAGCACGATACCGGCGTCATCGTCTACAGCCCCATGCAGGCGGGCCTCCTCACCGGCGCGTTCACGGCCGAGCGCGCCAAGCGACTGCCCGAAAACGACTGGCGCTCGCGCAACGCCGAGTTCACCGGCGACAAGCTGAAGGCCAACCTGGCGCTTGCGGAGACGATGAAGCTCGTCGGCCAACGCCACGGAACGTCGGCCGCAGCCGTGGCCATCGCCTGGACGCTGGCCTGGCCTGGCGTCACCGGCGCCATTGTCGGCGCCCGCGAGCCCGCCCAAGTCGACGGCTGGATCGACGCCGCCACCCTGCACCTGCGCAAGGCCGATCTCGACGAGATCGCGGCCACCATCAAGCGCACCGGGGCGGGTTCTGGGCCGTCCCTGCCCGCCGAGCCCGGCCACTAGGCCGGCGCGCTCTTGTTTGCGGCGGTCCGGGCCGTTACGGATGCCCGTATGTACGCCGTCAAAGAGATGTTCTACACGCTGCAGGGCGAAGGCACGCACACAGGGCGCGCCGCCGTCTTCTGCCGCTTCGCCGGCTGCAATCTGTGGTCCGGCCGCGAGCAGGATCGCGCCAAGGCCGATTGCCAGTTCTGCGACACCGATTTTGTCGGTGTGGATGGCGAGGGCGGCGGCAAGTTCGCAACCGCCGATGCTCTCGCCGACGCCTGCGCGCAGGTGGCGGGACCATCCGCGGCGCGGCTCGTCGTGCTGACCGGCGGCGAGCCGATGCTGCAGGTGGATGAGGCGCTGATCGATGCTCTACATGCCCGCGGTTTCGAGATCGCCATCGAGACCAATGGCACCCTCCCCGTGCCGCGCGCCATCGACTGGATCTGCGTCAGCCCCAAGGCCGGGACTGACCTCAGGCAGCGCTCGGGCGACGAATTGAAGCTCGTCTACCCGCAGGCGGGGCTCGACCCGGAAGCGGTCGCGGAGCTAGCGTTCACGCATCGCTACCTGCAGCCGATGGACGGCCCGGACGCCAAGGCGAACACCGAGCGCGCCGTCGCCTACTGCAAGGCCCACCCCGGCTGGCGGCTGTCCCTGCAGACCCACAAGCTGCTCGGCATTCCTTAACGACGGCCGGCACTGGAATTGCACGAGAAAATCCCCTACAGACCCCCCATGCGCATCTACAAAGAATTCCAGTTCGAGGCTGCCCACTTCCTGCCGACCGCTCCGGCGGGCTCGCCGAACGCACGCGTGCACGGCCATTCGTTCCGCGCCCGCGTGACGATCGACGGCGTGCCGGGCGCCGACACCGGCTACGTTTTCCACTTCGACGAGCTGGCGCAGACCATGGCGGAGGCGCAGGATGCGCTCGACCACCGGTTGCTCAACGAGGTCGAAGGCCTCGAGGCGCCGACGCTCGAGCGCATCGCGATTTGGCTGTGGAACCGGCTGCAGAACCGCGTTCCGGGCCTTGCCGAGATCGAGATTGCCCGCGACAGCTGCGGCGAGGGCGCGGTCTATAACGGGCCGGCGCCGTCTCGCCTCGCTGCGGAGTAAGCCGATGGGCCAGAAGGACACCACCGTCACCATCCTCGGGCAGGCGACGAAGCTGCCGCAGAGCCCGGAAGAGGCGACGCTCGAACGCGTGCCGAACCCGCACCGCGACACCGCCTACGTCGCGCGGTTTGCGGCGCCGGAGTTCACCTCGCTCTGCCCGGTGACGGGGCAGCCCGACTTCGCGCACCTCGTCATCGACTACGTGCCGCGCGACTGGCTCGTGGAATCGAAATCGCTGAAGCTCTACCTCGGATCATTCCGCAATCACGGTGCCTTCCACGAGGACTGCACCATCGCCATCGGCAAGCGCCTCGTCGCGCTGCTCGACCCGCAGTACCTGCGCATCGGCGGCTACTGGTATCCGCGCGGCGGCATGCCGATCGACGTGTTCTGGCAGACCGGCAAGCTGCCCGAAGGCGTGTGGCTGCCCGACCAGGGCGTCGCGCCCTACCGCGGCCGCGGCTGATCGGCGTCAGGCGGCGCGAGCGCGTGCACGCGCTCGTATAGCTCGGCGATGAGCGCGCGCCGGTCCCGCCCATGCTTCAAGTCTTCGAACGCGATCACGTCGCCGACGCGCGCCACGAGCTTTTGACCAACGGCGCGGCGAAACTCGCGGATGAGCATGGACAGCCGCAGCGTCATGCTCAGCCGCGACGCCAGATGGAACAGCGGGCTGCACTGGCCCTCGAAATAGACGGGCAACACGGAGGCGCGCGCCGCCTGCACCATCCTTCCAGTAAAGAGCTTCCACGGCAGCTCGACTGCACGGCCAAACGGACGCGGCGCCGTCGCCACGCCACCAGCGGGGAAGACGATGATGGTCGCGCCTTCGCGCAGCAGGCCGATCGCGGCGTTGCGCGTCGCGAGGTTCTTAGCCAGCGCCTCATCGGTATCGCGAAAGTCGATGGGCAATGAGAAGGGTACCATCTCCGGCACCTTCATCAGCTCCCTATTGATGAGCACTTTGAAGGGTCGCCCGAGGTCCTCCGCCAAGGTGAGCGCGGCGATCCCGTCGAGAATGCCGTAAGGGTGGTTGGCGACGAGGACGAGCCCGCGATCCTTCGGCAGGGCGGGCGGCCATTGGCGCGCGATGATCTCCAGGTCGACGCCGATCATGCCGAGCATGGGACGGATGATGCGCCCATCGCCTTCCATGCTCTGGCGCCGCCAGCGGTCGTAGAGCGGTGCGAAGTAGTCGCGGCCTGACATCCGCTCCAGCATGCGGATCAGTCCCCGCTTCAGCGGCGGGTCCTCGGCGTTGGCGTAGGACAGCTCCGGAAATCTCACGGTCGGTCCTTAGTTGGCGATGACGGCTTATACCGCTTGTTTGTGAAACCTCTAAGCCCAGCGGACGTCGAATTGACGCGCGCCGCATGCCGGAACCGTGTGCGCCGCATGGCGTTGCCCGCCTTTCGCCGGAGATGGTTTACAGCGATCGAGGCAGGCGCATGCATACGCTTCAACCGGGCCGTCAGCGCGACCTGCGGATCGACTTCTTTCGCGGCCTGGCCCTTATCTTCATCTTCATCGACCACATCCCCGACAACCGGCTCGCCAACTTCACGCTGCGCAATTTCGCCTTCGCCGACGCGGCCGAGGTGTTCGTGCTGCTGGCCGGTTTCTCGGCTGTGCTTGCCTATGGCCGCACGTTCGAGACGCAAGGCTTCCAGGCCGGCGTCCAGCGCACGCTTCACCGGGCGGGGCAAATCTACGTCTGGCATATCGGGTTGCTGCTGCTCTGCAGTTTCGGGCTCGCCGCGATCGCCACGGCGGTCGCCAATCCGATGTACGTCGAGGCGATCAAGCTCCACACGTTTGCCGACCAGCCCGTGAGCGCGATCGCGTCCGCCATCACGCTCCTCAACCAGCCCAACCTGCTCAACATCCTGCCGCTGTATGTGACGCTGCTGCTCGTATGGGCGCCGCTGCTCCTGTGGATGGTGAGCCGTGCCCCGTTCGTGGCGCTCGGGTTGTCGATCGGACTGTGGGCGGTCGCCAACGCATTCAGCCTCAACCTGCCCGCGCACCAGAACCCGGCTGGCTGGGTGTTCAATCCGTTCGCCTGGCAGGTGCTGATGACCATCGGCGCCGTCACCGCGCAGTTCAGCCTTCGTCGGCCGATCCCTGTCATCCCCTGGCTGGTGATTGCAGCCGGCGCGTACGCCGTGTTCGCGTTCCTATTCATGGCGCCGTGGGCGCTGATTCCGGGTCTTGAGAACACCCGGCTCGTGGCGCCGGATGCGCTCGGCTCCATGGATCGCATCTACGTTCCGGCTTGGCGATTGGTGAGCATCCTCACCCTCGGCTATCTCGCGCTCGTCCTCATCTCCGCGCGTTCAAGATGGCTGACCGAGCCGTGGGCGGTGGCGGTCGCCAATTGCGGCCGCCACTCCCTGCAGATCTTCTGCCTGGCGACGGTTCTGTCCCTCGGCGCCTGGGTGTTCCTCACCGAGATCGGCGGTAACGGCCTTGCGCCCCAACTCGTGGTCAATTTCGTCGGCATAGCGCTGATGCTGGCGACGGCCGCTTTGCTGACGCAGCGCAAGGCGGCGCCGGAAACGGCGGTCGCGCGCACCCGGCACCCGTTGGCGCAGGCACGCGCCGAGCCGATGACCGCACCGCGACCGTAAATTCACCCCTTATCTTTCGCCGGGGCACTAGGCGTGGGGAATGCGGCACACCAAGTCCCCGGTTTCCCGGCCTCGCCCTGCCGCACCCTGGCCAGATTGGCATGGCTCGGTTAGCGTGCCGGCCTTCGGAGGGGGAATGATTCGCTCAACGATTCTAATGCTTGCCGCCGCCCTGCCGCTGGCGGGCACCGCCGGTTACGCCGTAGCTGCGCCTAGCGCCTCGGAGCCGGCAGTGGGCGCTACCGATCCGGC
Organism: Hyphomicrobium album; assembly: GCF_009708035.1. NCBI lineage: Bacteria > Pseudomonadati > Pseudomonadota > Alphaproteobacteria > Hyphomicrobiales > Hyphomicrobiaceae > Hyphomicrobium > Hyphomicrobium album. The sequence continues at coordinate 338,440 of NZ_WMBQ01000001.1, read as the reverse complement.
CATCACGCCGCCGATGGCACCGCCCACCGATACAAATCCCGTCGCCAGCGCCGTGCGCACCAAGCTGAACGGCCTCCCGACCGACGGCTCCGCCCAGGAGCTGAAGGAGCGCGCCGTCCTTTCGGATTTCTACGCCGCGCGCCGCGACGCGCCGATGTGGCTGAGCGAGGCCGGGCTCACCGAAAAAGGTGCAGCTCTCGGGGCGGAGATCCTCGAGGCCGACAACTGGGGCCTCAACGCCAAGGACTTCGACCTGCCGTCCATCCCGCCGGCAGCGCAACTCGACAGCGAGACGATCGGCAAGGCCGACGTCGAGATCTCGCTCGCCCTCCTGAAGTATGCGCGCTACGCCCGCGGCGGCCGCATCACCGAGCCGTCGATCCTGCTCAACTCCAACCTCGACCGCAAACCGCAGCTTCTCGATCCCGAGCTGGTGATCGTTGGCGCGGCCAATGCAGCCGACCCCGCCGCCTACGTGCGCGGCCTGCACCCGCAACATCCGCAGTTCCAGAAACTGCGCCAAGCCCTTCTCGGCAACAAGGGTAAGCCGCTGGCGCGCAAGATCCTCGCCAACATGGAAGAGTGGCGGTGGATGGCGGACCTGGGCGAGGTCCACATCATGGCGAACGTGCCGGAGTTCATGGTCTACCTCGTGAAGGACGGAGCGCGCATCCACACCGAGCGCATCGTCGTCGGCGAGACCGGCAAGCAGACGTCGATCTTCACGCGCAACTTGAAGACCATCGTCTTCAAGCCGATGTGGCGGGTGCCCGATTCCATCAAGGCGTATGAGTTGCAGCCCAATCTGCGGCGCGGCGGAAGCATGTTCCGCGAGCACGACCTCGACTTGGAAACGAAGGACGGCAAGCAGCTCGACTACCGCTCGATCGACTGGAACACGGCCAACATCCTCGACTACGAGGTCGTCCAGCACAATGGCCCGAAGAACGTCATGGGCGTGGTGAAGTTCACCTTCCCGAGCCAGCACACGATCTTCATGCACGACACGATAGACAAGTGGATGTTCGCGCAGGGCGTGCGGACGCTGAGCCACGGCTGCCTGCGGCTACGCAATCCCATGAAGATGGCCGAGGTGGTGCTCGCCGAGGACAAGGGCTGGGACGCCGCCAAGGTGCAGACGATGATGCGCCAGGGCGGCGACAACAACGAGGTCGTGCTGGAGAAGAAAATCCCCATGCACCTCGTCTACTTCACCGCCTGGGTCGACGACGACGGCAAGCTCAAGACGTTCAACGACATCTACGGGCATGAGAAGCGCATCGCGCTCGCCATCGAAGGCAAGTGGGAGCAGATCGACATCGGCCGCGACCACCTGGCGCCCGTGCAGGGAGGCCCAGGCGCAAGCGAGTTCTCGCCAGGGCCGCAGGCTCGCCAGCAACGCCGCCAGAAGCAGCCGTCGACCATCGTCGACATGGTGGGCAGCGCGTTGGGTGGCGGCTTCTAAGCTTGCGGGAAGGATTGTGGCGATGTTCGACGATCCCCTCGTCCGGCGGCTCCTCAAGCAGACCGTCGTCTGGCTGACGGTGCTCGGCGCCATCCTGTTTCTCGTCGCCGGAACGTTCGACTGGCCCGGCGCGTGGGTTCTGCTGATCGAAAGCGGCGTCATCGGCGTCATCTCGGGCGTACGCATCGCCCGGCACGACCCGGAACTCCTGAAGGAGCGCATGCGCGGCCCGATTCAGAAGGATCAGAAGCCGTGGGACAAACGGCTGCTCACGATCATCTTCTCGCTCTGCTTCCTTATGCCCATCGTCGCCGGGCTGGAGGTGCGGTTCGGCACGTCGACAATGCCGGTGTCGCTGCAGGTTCTGGGCGCGCTGGCACTGGCCTTCGGGTTCTACGTCTTCCACGTGGTCATGGAGACGAACTCGTATGCCAGCGCCGTGGTGCGCATCCAGAGCGAGCGCGGGCAGAAGGTGATCTCGACCGGACCTTATGCCTATGTCCGCCACCCGATGTATGGCGGTGCCATCGCCTATTTTCTCGGCCTCGGGCTGTTGCTCGGCTCCTGGTACGCCGTCGGCATCGGCATCGTCATCATCGCTCTGTTCGGCCTGCGCGCCGTGTGGGAGGAGGAGACGCTGGCGCGCGAGCTCGACGGTTATGCCGCCTACGCAGGGCGTGTCCGCTACCGGTTGATCCCCGGGGTGTGGTAGGCGCACAATCCGCGCGCCATGCCGCACGCGGACGATGCCTTCAACCTGCAGCGCTTCGTCGATGCGCAGGCGCCGATCTACGACCGCGTGCTCTTAGAGCTGCGCGAGGGACGCAAGCGCACCCACTGGATGTGGTTCGTCTTCCCGCAGATCGCCGGCCTTGGGTCGAGCCCGATGGCGCAGCGCTATGCCATCGCCTCGCATGCCGAGGCGGTCGCCTACCTCGCCCATCCCGTGCTCGGGTCGCGTCTGCGCGGATGCACCCGGCTCGTCGCCGCGACGGAAGGCCAGAGTGTTCACGACATCTTCGGCAGCCCCGACGACATGAAATTCCACTCGTCGATGACGCTGTTCGCCGAGGCTGCACCCGTCGATGCAGCCTTCCGGGCGGCGCTCGACAAATACTTCGGCGGCGAGCGTGATCCCGCCACACTGGCGCGGCTCTAGCCAGGCCGCGCACTTTGAAGCGCGCCGCATCGTCGGCATCGGCGTCGGCAAATTTCGCCGGCAAGCCGCATCCGATACAGCCATTTTTAGCAAATTTCGCCTAAGATCGGAGCAAATAAAGAAGCAAAAATGAAGTTAAGGGAGTCGTCCATGATCGGGTCATTGCTTGGTCAGATCGAGCTGATGTCGCTTGCGGAAGGCATGCACACGGCTGCGTTCACGGCATTCATCCTTACTGGGGTCGTCTGCTGCTTCAAGCACTCCGACAAGGGTGGCGCGCCGCGGCCCGTGCGCCGTGAGCTGACGGCCGGCCCGAAAACGAATGCGCATCGTCCCCGGCGTCGGCGCAGCACCCCGGCGACGGTACGAGTTGCATCGCGGCCTCGCCAGCTGTCGCTGCCGTTGGGCCATGTGGCTGCGTAGTTGCCGGCGGTGGGCTTTGCGTAAGGCTCCCGCATGTTGACGCAAATCGGCCGTATGAGCGCTTGCGGCAGGCAAGAGCAAAACGGCGGATAGAGCGCATGGCAACGGCCCGCGACCTGAAACGCATCGCGCTGGCACTCGCAGGCACGGGCGAGGCGCCGCACTTCGATCGCGCCGCCTTCAAGGTGAAACGCATCTACGCCACCCTCGCCGCCGACGGCAAGACGGCCAACCTGAAGTTCACGCCCGACGAGCAAGAGTTCAAATGCATGCTGGCGCCGGAGATCTTCGCGCCGGTGCCGAACGCCTGGGGCAAGCAGGGCTGGACGACGCTGACGCTCGCCAAGGCGACGACGGCGGACTTGACGGCGGCACTTGAAATGGCGTGGGCGCACGCGGTCCCTGCGAAACCGGCGCGAGGCAGACGCGCTTGAAGCCGGTTCTTGCTCTGACCGCAGCTTGCGGGCTCGCCTGTGCCGCACTGGCGGCGGAGGTGGCCGTGCGCCTCGACGATGCCAGCGTCCGCTTCGACCGCGCACGATGGCAAGCGTCCGTTTCCCACGACGGCATCAGCTTTTCCCCGCACGGCGAGGCGGCGCGCGAGCTCGATCCGGTCGTCTTACGCGTCGTCGCCGGGGAGCAATCATGCGCGGTGCTGGCTGCGACCGCGTTCGGCATCGGGCACTACGACCTTTCCGCCATCGAGGGCACGCCGATCGTGATCGGCGGCATCGGCGGCGAGCGCTTCATGGCTCACACGGGTTGCCGCAACGCGACGCCGCGCGGTGAGATCATCTGCGCGAAGGTCGCCGGCCGCACCTACCTCCTGCAAGCGCTCAATGCCGGCTGCGAAGGCCGCAACCTGTTCTCCGGCATCGGCCCGCTAGAAGAGATAGCCAGCGGCATCAGCTTTGCCGCACCGCGCTAAAGCACTTACGCCGCGGGAGGCGTGCGCGCGCCGCGCACGGCGGCAAAGCGCGGCCACAGGACGTTGAGGCACAGCCCCGTCATCACCAGCGCCGCGGCGCCGAGCTTCCAGCCTTGCAGGGGCTCCTGCAGCCACAGCGCCGAGGCGCCCATGCCGAACACGGGAACGAGCAGCGACATGGGCGCGATCGTCGCCGCCGGGTAGCGCGACAGCAGCCAGCCCCACACCGCATAGCCGAACAGCGTATTGGCGGCCGCCTGGTAGAGCACCGCGCTCCAGGTCGCGACGTCGGCATGCACCAGCCCATCGCGGATGGCGGGCCAGCCCTCGAAGGCGAGTGACAGCGCATAGAGCGGCGGCGCCGAGAAGAGGCTGCCCCACACCACGTAAGCCAGCATGTTCACGCCGGGCGTCGAGCGCGCAACGATATTGCCGCCTGCCCAGCACAGCGCCGCCAGCAGCACGAGACCGAGGCCGAGCTGCGTGGTCGCCGCGTCCGTGTGCGCGAGGATGACGCCGATGCCGGCCACGGCGAGCAGCAGCGCCGCCACCTGGAACGGCCTCACCCGCTCGCCGGTGAGCGAGGCGGCGAGCCCGATGGTGAAAAAGACCTGCAGCTGCACGACCAGCGAGGCGAGCCCCGGCGTGATGTCGGCGCGCATGGCGATGTAGAGGAGGCCGAACTGCCCCGCGCCGATCAGCAGCCCGTAGGCCGCGAGGTTCACCCACGGCACCGGCGGCCGCTTGAGGAAGAACACTGCCGGCAGCAGCGCCAGGGTGAAGCGCAGCGCCGCGAAGAGCAGCGGCGGCAGGTCGTCGAGGCCGAAGCGGATGACGACGAAGTTCGTCCCCCACACGGCCATGACGGCGAGCGCCAACAGGCCGTCGCGCAGGGAGAGCGGCTGCGACGGCATGTCAGCCGCGCTTCTGGTCCGGCGGGGTGGCCTCGTCCTTGAGCGCCGCGAGAGCTTCGGCGAAAGGCGTCACCGTCTGGTCCTGCGAGCCGAGGCGGCGGATCGACACCAGCCCCTCCTCCGCCTCGCGTTTGCCGACCACCAGCATCACCGGCACCTTGGCCAGCGAGTGCTCGCGCACCTTGTAGTTGATCTTCTCGTTCCTGAGATCGACGTCGACGCGCAGGCCCGCGGCGCGTATCTTCTCAGCGACCTGCAACGCATAGGCGTCGGCGTCGGACACAATGGTCGCCACCACGATCTGCAACGGCGCGAGCCACAGCGGGAAGTGGCCGGCGAAGTTCTCGATCAGCACGCCCGTGAAGCGCTCCAGCGAACCGAAGATGGCGCGGTGGATCATCACCGGCGTCTTCTTCTCCGAGTGCTCGTCGATGTAGAAGGCGCCGAGGCGGCCGGGCAGGTTGAAGTCGACCTGCGTCGTGCCGCACTGCCAGTCGCGGCCGATGGCGTCCTTCAGGACGTACTCGAACTTCGGGCCGTAGAAGGCGCCCTCGCCCGGGTTGATCGCCGTCTTGATGCGTCCCTGCCCGCGCTTCTCGATCTCCTTCAGCACCTTCGCCATGATGGCCTCGGCGTGGTCCCACTGCTCGTCGGTGCCGACGCGCTTTTCCGGCCGCGTCGACAACTTGACGACGATGTCCTTGAAGCCGAAGTCCTCATAGATGGACAAGAGCAGGTCGTTCACCTCGAGGCACTGCTCGGCAAGCTGCTCCTCGGTGATGAAGATGTGCGCGTCGTCCTGCGTGAAGTGGCGCACGCGCAAGAGCCCGTGCATGGCGCCCGACGGCTCGTAGCGGTGCACCTTGCCGAACTCGGAGATCTTCAGCGGCAGGTCGCGGTAGCTCTTCAAGCCGTGCTTGAAAATCTGCACGTGGCCGGGGCAGTTCATCGGCTTGCAGCAGAAGACGCGCTCGTCCGGCAGCTCCGTGACGAACATCATCTCGTGATAGTTCTCCCAATGGCCGGAGAGCTCCCAGAAGCTCTTTTCCATCATGTCGGGAGAGTTGACCTCGTTGTAGCCGGCCGCGTCGAGGCGGCGGCGCATGTAGGCGATAAGCGTCTGGAAGAGCGTCCAGCCCTTGGCGTGCCAGAAGACCGAGCCCGGCGCCTCCTCCTGGAAATGGAACAGGTCCATCTCGCGGCCGAGCTTGCGGTGATCGCGCTTCTCGGCTTCCTCGAGGCGATGCAGGTAGGCCTTGAGCTCGTCCTCCGTCGCCCATGCCGTGCCGTAGATCCGCTGCAGCATCGGCTTGTTCGGATCACCGCGCCAATAGGCGCCGGCGATCTTCTGCAGCTTGAACGCCTTGCCAATCTGCCCCGTCGAGGCCATGTGCGGGCCGCGGCAGAGGTCGAGCCATTCGCCCTGCTTATAGATCTTCAGCTCTTGGTCTTCGGGGATGGCGTCGACCAGCTCGACCTTGAAGTTCTCGCCGCGCTCGCGGAAGAAATCCTTTGCCTTTTTCCGGCTCCAGAATTCCTTCGTGAACGGTGCGTTCTTGGCGATGATCTCGCCCATCTTCTTTTCGATCTTGGCGAGATCGTCGGGGTGGAACGGCTCCTGCTTGGCGAAGTCGTAATAGAAGCCGTTCTCGATCACCGGGCCGATCGTCACCTGCGTCTTCGGCCAGATGTCCTGCACGGCCTCGGCCATGACGTGTGCGGCGTCGTGCCGGATCAGCTCGAGGGCTTCCGGATCGTTACGCGACACGAACTTGATCGCGGCGTCGGCGGTAATGGGATCGGCGAGATCGGCGAGCTTGCCGTCGAGGCTCATGGCCACGGTGCGCTTGGCCAGAGAGGGCGAAATCGACTTGGCGACCTCGAGCCCCGTCGTCCCCGATTTCACCTGGCGGCTCGCGCCATCGGGAAACGTCAACGTAACGTCGGACATCGTCTCGCTCCTCTCACTCGCTGCCTACCAACGCAGCGTAAGTTGGAGCGGTTATGTGCGGCGCGGGGCGGTCAGAGTCAAGCCGGGGGAGCGTTTCTCACCGAGCGCCGGTCTGATCGGCCTGCAAGCGGGCCTTCAGCTCGCCGAGGCCGCAATTGTCGCAGCAGACCAGGCGTTTCGGCGGTCTCCGGTCACGCAGACAGCTACAGTTCAATTGAAACCGGTCGCGCACGCTGATGAAGGACATCCCTTCCGGCGTGTGGCGCAGGCGGGATCCGCTGGCTTCGTTCACGGCCGTGTCGAGCAGCGGGTCGGTCACCGGCTTGGTGAGGGCTGCGCTCAGCAATCGACCGCGATCGCCAAGCTTGGCCTGCATGACTATCGTCTCGTCGAAGAGCTTCTTTCTCTCGCGTCGGCTCCGCGTGCCTTGCACGAGCTGCGCCATGCTCACCGCGGTGCAGAAGCTGTCGCGGAAGACCCGATCGCCCTCAGCCGAGCGCAAAGCATCTGCTAGTTGGGTGAGCTGGCTACGCAAGGGCGCGACCTTGTCGAGCTCGGCGGGGGTGAAGTGCATGGCTGGCGTGCGATCGGATTGCGCCCCCGCGCCGGGTGCGCCCCCATCATCGCATGGCACGCGCACGATCTTGCCGACGGCGGCGACGTAGCGAGTGCACTCCACCTCCTCGGCGCTCGTGGCGAAGCCGCCGACTTGCAACAACGCATCAGCAAGACACAAAACAACGAACAGCCGGCGCATCGAGCGGCCCCCGGGGTAGCCGGAATATGCGGGTCAGCATCTCGCAGCTGGGGTGCAGTTGCCAAGCGTCAGTTGAAAATAGAGAAAACGGCGGCGAAGAAGGCGCTGATGGCGGCAAGGATGCCGAGCAGGATATTGGCCAGCATCTCGAGCAGGCTCTCGAAGACGTCCGAAACGTTGGCGCCAACAACGATCACGCCCGTCCCGCCGGTGGCGACCAGCGCCGCCGTCACCGCGCTGAAAACCGTGTACCAGAGCACGGCGAACAGGATGAGGCCGACGACCGCCGCGACGGCGAGCGTGCGCAGGAACGTGCTGGACGTCTGGGGTGGGGCGGGCGGCGAGGGCGTCATGGACGGGCTCCGATCGGGACACGGAGCATAGCGGCAATTTAGCCGCCACGGTGTTCCTTCGGAAATAGCGCGGCGGCAAGCTACTTCTTCGGCAGCTCGAGGCCCATCTCGCGGTAGCGCTCCGGATCGTCCTGCCAGTTCGAGCGGACCTTCACGAACAGGAACAGGTGGACCGGGCGTTCGAGGATCGCCGTCAGCTCGCGGCGCGAGTCCATCGACACCTGCTTGATAGTCTGCCCGCCCTTGCCGAGCATGATCGCCTTCTGTCCGTCGCGGGCGACGAAGATCGTCTGCTCGATGCGCACCGAGCCGTCCCGGCGCTCGGTCCACTCGGTTGTCTCCACGGTCGAGGCGTAGGGCACCTCGTCGTGCAGGCGGTGGAAGATCTTCTCGCGGGTGATCTCGGCGGCGAGCAGGCGTAGCGGCGCGTCGGTGAGATCGTCGGCCGGGTAGTGCCAGGGTCCGGGCGGCACGCGTGCGGCGAGGTTGTGCTTGAGATCCCCGATGCCGTCGCCGTCGGTGGCGGAGATCATGTAGACGCCATCGAAGGTGAGCTTCTGGTTGAGATCGGCGGCCAGTTCCAGCAGCTTCTCGCGGCTCCCCAGCTTGTCGATCTTGTTGAGCGCCAGGAGACGCGGCAGCTTCACACCTTCGAGCTTGGTGACGATGCCCGCCACCTCCTCGTCGAGCCCGCGCGCCGCATCGACGACGAGCACGACGATGTCGGCATCGCGGGCGCCGCCCCAGGCCGCTTCCACCATCGCCGTCTCGAGACGCTTCTTGGGTGCGAATACGCCCGGCGTGTCGACGAAGACGAGTTGGCTGTCGCCCTCGTTGGCGATGCCGCGCACGGGAACGCGCGTCGTCTGCACCTTGTGCGAGACGATCGACACCTTGGCGCCGACCAGCGCGTTGACCAGCGTCGACTTGCCGGCGTTGGGCGCGCCGATGACGGCGATGAAGCCGCAACGCTGCTGCGCGGCGTCGGGCATTCCTTTTGGGTCGTCTCGCTCACTCATGGGCTTCCGCTCCTGCGACGCCCTCGCGCTCCAGCAATGCCCGCGCCGCCGCCTGTTCGGCCGAGCGCTTGGAGGCGCCCTCGCCGCGCGCCGGCTCGCAACCGCTGATGCGCACCTCGGAGATGAAGCGCGGGGCGTGGTCGGGTCCCTTGCGGCTCACCTCGATGTACTCGGGCAGCGCCAGGCCCTTGCCTTGCGCCCATTCCTGCAGCGCCGACTTCGCGTCGGGACTGGCGCCCGTCTGATGCTGGTCGTCGTTGCTGCCCCAGAGGCGCCGGACGACGGAGCGCGCCGCCTCGAAGCCGGCGTCGAGAAAGATGGCACCGAGGATCGCCTCCATCGCGTCGGCGAGGATGGTGCCCTTGGCGCGACCGCCGCTGCCGGCCTCGCTGTCGGACAAGATAAGGTTGGAACCCAGGCCGATGGAGCGGGCGACCCGTGCGCACGCCTCGCCCCGCACCAGTCGATTGTAGCGGCGGGCGAGTTCACCCTCGCTGGCCGAGGGGAACCGCTCGCTCAAGGCTTCGGCGATGACGAGGCCTAGCACGCGGTCGCCGATGAACTCGAGTCGCTCGTTGTCACTGGTCTGCTCCTTGCCGCCGCGCATGCTGGCGTGCGTCAAGGCAACCGCGATCAGCTGCTGGTTCTTGAAGCGATGCCCCAGCGCTTTCTCGAGTTCCTTGAACTTTCGCGGACGCAGTATCACGGGATGAGCTTAAAATGTTTGCGGGCGCTGCGCCGGACTGGCGGTGGCGCGGCCGGGAGGCATGGCGCAAGCTAACGAACGAGCTTGAAGAAACGGTTCCAGCGAATGTCGAACGGCCACGTCCACGGGCTCCACCAGCGGAAGGCATCCGGCTCGTCGACGGCGGCGGAGAAGAAGATGATCTCGGCGCGCCCGATGAGATTGTCGAACGGCACGTAGCCCACGCCCCACGAGGCGCGGCTGTCGGTGGAGTTGTCGCGGTTGTCGCCCATCATGAAGTAGTGCCCCACTGGCACCTTGTAGGGGCCGACGTTGTCGAACGGACCGTTCTCCTCAGCGTCGAGCACCGTGTACTTCACGCCGTTGGGCAGTGTCTCCTCGTACGCGGGAATGGGACGCGGGGGACCTGCGTCCTCCTGGGTGACGAAGTCGCCGATGCGCTTGCGCGGAACTTCCTGGCCGTTGATGTAAAGCACGCCCGAGCGCACATCGATCTGATCGCCCGGAAGGCCGACGACGCGCTTGATGTAGTCGGTGGAATTATCGCGCGGCAGCTTGAACACGACGACATCGCCGCGCTTGGGCTCGGCGGGGAAGATGCGCCCCTCAAAAGGGATGAAGTTGTAGAACGAGTAGCGGCTGTAGCCGTAGGAGAGCTTGGACACGAAGAGGTAGTCGCCGATCAGCAGCGTCTCCTTCATCGAGCCCGACGGGATGTTGAATGGCTGGTAGAGGAAGGTGCGCACGACCATGGCAATGGCCAGCGCCTCGATGACGATGGTGGCCGTCTCCAGCCATCCGCCCTTCCTGGTATTCGCCGATACGGCCATGCGAAACTCCCAATGCGGCAGGCCCGGCTGCACGCCCGGGCCGCTATAGCCATTTTGCCGTCGCGGCGCAATTCGCGCGGTAGTCCCAGTGTGCTGGCATGTCGCGGTGCGGCATGCCGTTCCCTGTCAGCGTCTGTCACCCTTCTCGGGAAGCCCGGAGATGATGACGATGGCGGCGGCCAGGGGAAAATCGTCGGTGAGCGTCAGATCGATCCGGGCCTCGTAACCCTCGGGCGTCATCTCCTTGAGAATCTTCGCCGCTCCACCGGTTAGCCTGAGGGTTGGGCGCCCCGAAGGCAGGTTCACGACGCCCATGTCGCGCCAGTAGACGCCGTGGCTGAGACCCGTGCCCAGCGCCTTGGCGCACGCCTCCTTGGCGGCGAACCGTTTGGCGTAGGATGCCGCCCGCTGGCGGCGGCCTTCCGACTTCTTGCGCTCCAGCTCGGTGAACACGCGGGAGATGAACCGATCGCCGTAGCGCGCGAGCGTCTTTTCGATGCGACGGATGTCGATGAGGTCGTTGCCGACGCCAAGGATCACGCAGACCTCGCTTGCTGGCCAGCGAGTGCTGCTTCGTTGCGCGCGTCATCCATGAGCGCCCGCATGCGCTGCACCGCGCGCCCCAGGCCGCCGAAGATGGCTTCGCCGATAAGGAAGTGCCCGATGTTGAGCTCGACGATCTGCGGCAGGCGCGACACCGCTGCGACCGTATTGAAGGTCAGCCCGTGACCGGCGTGCGCCTCGAGCCCTGCATCATCGGCGAGGCGCGCCGCCTTGGTGATGCGTTCCAGCTCCTTGGCGACGGCGGCCGCATTGCCCTCGAGCGCCCGCTCGCAATAGGCGCCGGTGTGCAGCTCGACGATGTCGGCGCCGATGCGCGCCGAAGCCTCCACCGCGCCGGCATCCGGCTCGATGAACAGCGACACGCGGATGCCCGCGTCCTGCAGCTCGCCGACGATGCGCTCCAGCCGCGCCCCACCGCCGCCGACGTCGAGGCCGCCTTCGGTCGTGCGTTCCTCGCGCCGTTCGGGAACGATGCAGCAGGCGTTGGGCAAATGCCGCAGGGCGATGGCGAGCATCTCGTCGGTGGCGGCCATTTCAAGATTGAGCGGCCGCGTCAGCTCGCTTTTCAAGCGGGCGATGTCGTCGTCGGAAATGTGCCGCCGGTCTTCGCGCAGGTGCGCGGTGATGCCGTCGGCGCCCGCCTCGACGGCAATGTGCGCGGCCCGCAGGGGGTCGGGGTGGCGACCGCCGCGGGCATTACGGATGGTGGCGACGTGATCGATGTTCACGCCGAGGCGCAAATTGGGGAAGGTCCGCATTTCGATAGGCCAGGAAATTTAATGGGTGGGCGGACTATTCGGCCGCCTCTGTCGCCCGGTTCATAATACGTAGCCGCCATCCGCGGACGACGTTCCTCGAAATATAGTAGACGATTGCTGCCGTGAGCAGGCCAATTGGCACGCTGCCGGCAAGCATCGGCCATAGGAGCGGCCACAACAGGGCGGCCGTCGCGTCGAAAAGCTGGGGCGACGGGTCGATGAGGGCGCCCCACAGCAACATGACGTTGCGTTGTACGGCGCCCGGGTCCATGGCGGTTTCGAGGCCGACCATCTGCAGCCCCATGACGTAGGTCGACACCCAAATGAACGGCCAACTCAGCGGGTTGCCGACGAACGTGCCGATGATCGCCGCCGGCACGCTGGCGCGCAGCACCAGGGCAAGAATGACTGCCAACAAGGTCTGTACGCCCAGCAGAGGGGTGATGGAGACGAAGGCGCCCAGCGCGCAACCCAGCGCGATCTCATGCGGGCTCGACTTCAGGCTGACAAGGCGACGGCCGGTCGTGCGTACGCCCTGCAGCCACCTCCAGCGCGGAAGCGAAAACACAACACCCGAACGGGCCTGCAACTGCTGACGAGGGTTAAGCACCATACCTTCGACTACTCCGGTGTGGCCGAGCTTATGTCTGTTCCCCGCCTGACAGATTCTCCTATTAATCGAATACCCGCTCAACCTTGTTGACCACTGCTTTCTCACGAAGGCCGGCTATGATGTGGTTCAAATGCACCAGGTCGAGAACCTCCAGCTCGATGCGCATTTCCGTGAAATCGGAGGCTCGGCGCATCATCCTGACGTTATCGATGTTGCCGCCAGCCTCACCTATAACTTTGGCAATCTGGGCCAAAGTTCCCGGTTCGTTTAGGGCTGTGACACTTATGCGGGCCGGAAAACGCTGGGGCGTGTCGGTGTCGACGTCCCAGGTCACGTCGATCCAGCCCTCGTGCTCGTATTCCCTGAGTCGGGGCGAATGGATCTGGAAGATGCGGATCCCTTCCCCCGGGATCATGACCCCGACGATGCGATCGCCCGGTACGGCGCCGCCCGGCTCGAAGCTGACTGGCAGGTCGTCGTTGACGCCGCGGATGGCCAGGCCGCTAGCCGGACCGGCTCCTTTGGGTTCGGCGTCACTGCGGAACTTGAGGCTCATCACCCGATCGATGTTGAACCAGCCGTCCTGACCGCGGGCGCGGCCGAAGCGGCGCGTGCGCCGGTAGGTCGGCTTCTTCGGCTCATGCTCGACCGCGTCCGGGATCGTCGCCTTGAGGACGTTGTCGATCGGGAGCTCATTGCGCCCGACGGCGGCAAGCGCATCCTCGAGTGATTTGTAGCTCAGCCGTGGAAGCGCCTTCTTCAGCGTCTCGTCGGTGAACTCTTCGCCGAGGCGCTCGAAGTGCGAGGCGAGGAGGCGGCGCCCGAGCTCGCTGTACTGGCGGCGCACGGCATCGCGCGCGGCGCGGCGTATGGCCGAGCGCGCGCGGCCGGTGACCACGAGGTTCTCCCAGGCCGCCGGCGGCGTGTGGTTCTTGGCCGTCTCGATCTCGACCTCGTCGCCGTTGCGCAACTGGCTGTCGATGGGCACGTGGCGGCCGTTGACGAAGGCGCCTACCGCGCCGTTGCCGACGTCGGTGTGCACCGCATACGCGAAGTCGAGCGGCGTCGCGCCGCGCGGCAGGGCGATGAGGCGCCCCTTCGGCGTGAAGCAGAACACCTGATCCTGGAACAGCTCGAGCTTGGTGTGCTCGAGGAACTCCTCCGGGTTGGAGCCTTCGAGCAGCGTCTCGACGAGCCGGCGAAGCCAGACGTATGGCCCCACTTCCTTCTGCGACTCGCTGACCGGCCGGCTGAGAAGCTGGCCGTTCATGCGCGTCGTATCCTTGTACATCGCGTGCGCGGCGACGCCGTACTCGGCGATATCGTGCATCACGCGCGTGCGGATCTGCAGCTCGACGCGTTGGTGCCGCGGCCCGACGATGGTCGTGTGGATCGACTGATAGTTGTTCTGCTTGGGCGTCGAGATGTAGTCCTTGAAGCGACCGGGGACGGTTCGCCAGGTCGTATGCGCGACACCCAGCACGCGGTAGCAGTCGTCGATCGACTTGGTGATGACGCGGAAGGCGAAGATGTCGGACAGCTGCTCGAGGCTGATCTGCTTGTTGGCCATCTTGCGCCAGATGGCATAGGCCTTCTTCTCCCGCCCCGACACTTCCGCGTCGATGCCGACCTCGGCCAGTTTGGCGGCCAGCGCGGCACGAATTTCCTCGACGAGGCCCTCGTTCGACTTGCGCAACTCGGCGAGCTTCGCGGTGACCGCGGCGTAGGCATCGGGATGCAGCCAGCGAAAAGCGTGGTCCTCCAGCTCCTCGCGCATCTTTTCCATGCCCATGCGCGCGGCCAGCGGCGCATAGATGTCGAGCGTCTCCTCGGAGATGCGCTTGCGCGTCTCGGGCTTCACATGCTCGAGCGTGCGCATGTTGTGCACGCGGTCGGCAAGCTTCACGAGCAGGACGCGGATGTCGCTGGAGATGGCGACGAGAAGCTTACGGAAGTTCTCGGCCTGCTCGGCCTTCTTCGTGACGAGGTCGAGACGGCGGATCTTGGTGAGGCCGTCGACGAGCCTGCCGATCTCGGGCCCGAACAGCTGATCGATCTCCGCCCGGGTGATGGGCGTGTCCTCGATGACGTCGTGCAGCAGCGCCGTGACGATCGTCGCCTCGTCGAGCTTCAGGTCGGTGAGAATGGCGGCGACTTCGAGGGGATGCGAGAAGTACGGGTCACCGGAGGCGCGCTTCTGATTGCCGTGCGCCTTCATGGCGTAGACATAGGCGCGATTGAGCAGCGCCTCGTCCGCCTTAGGATCGTAGCTCTGAACCCGCTCGACGAGCTCGTATTGCCGCATCATGGCCCGCCGCTCCTAGTGTGATGCTCGAGAAACACGTCATCGTTCGCGGCGAAGTACCGAACGAATTTCTCGATCTGAATCACACTAGCCAGTCTCCGAGTCCAGTGTCCCTTATGCTTCCGAAGTTCGCTCCGACCGAGCAGCGAACTGTGGCGAACTTCGGAATCGGGACACTAGGCCGGCCGCGGCCGAGGGTGATACCGGCTCCCGCTTCAACGCTGGCCCGGCGCTATGCTCAACGGCCGCGATCGCGCTCCCGAGGCCCGCCATTGGGACCGCCGTTTGCCGACGGCTCGGTCGGGGTCATGCTTTCCAGGCCGCGCAGCAGCTGCTCTTCTGTCATAACGTCGACAACGCTGTCGCTCGACTGGTCGTCGCGGCCGAGGACAGGTGAGCGGCGATCGGGGGGCAGCAGCGGAGCGGCGACCGCCTCCGGCTCGTCGACCTCGACGTTCTTCTGGATGGAGTGGATGAGCGACTCGCGCATGTCCTCCGGCGGGATCGTCTTTTCGGCGATCTCGCGCAGAGCGATGACCGGGTTCTTGTCGTCGTTGACGGGGATGGTCACGGCACTGCCGTCGGCGATCGAACGCGCGCGATGCGCGGCTAGCAGAACCAGTTCGAACCGGTTCGGAACCTTGTCCACGCAATCTTCGACAGTCACGCGTGCCATCAGCGACACCCCTCTAGGAACAGGCAGATCAAAAGGGAAACGGCGCCGCGCCCGCGGAAACGCGGCCTAGCGGCGCCAAGGCCTCTGTCGTCGCATGAAAGAACGCGCAAATCAAGCCAGGATGAAGCTTTGTTGATCACCAATGCCGGGTTATAACTTCGGCGTCGCCCCAGCGCGCGACAAGATCAGCTTCTCCAACTTTTGCCAAAGCTCACCGTTGATCCTAGATTATGCAGTGTTGACTTGGGGGATACTCGGTGCTTCACATTGTCGCTAAAAATCGAGCCAATATAATACCTTGGCCGTCTGAGAAGGTGCTAAGAATCCGGCATCCGCACGTCGCCGGCCACAACGGCTCTGCGGGCCCCTTTCATTGAGAACTACTGTGTAAGTGCTTTTATGCACTTGCCGCCTTAAGGGTGAAGGAATGCATTTCTACCAGAACGAACGCATCGCTCTGTTCATCGACGGAGCCAACCTCTACGCCACGGCCAAGTCGCTCGGCTTCGATATCGACTACAAACGTCTGCTCGCGCTCTTCCGCCAGAAGGGTCAGCTCGTGCGCGCCCTCTACTACACGGCGCTCGCCGAGGACCAAGAGTATTCCTCCATTCGGCCCCTCATCGACTGGCTCGACTACAACGGCTTCACCATGGTGACGAAGCCGACGAAGGAGTTCACCGACGCCTCCGGTCGCCGCAAGGTGAAGGGCAACATGGACATCGAGCTGAGCGTCGATGCCATGCGGTTGGCCGACAACCTCGACCATATCGTGCTGTTCTCGGGCGACGGAGACTTCCGCAGCCTCGTCGCCGCTTTGCAGCAGAAGGGCAAGCGCGTCAGCGTCGTCTCCACCCTGCAGACGCAGCCGCCGATGGTCGCCGACGAGTTGCGCCGGCAAGCGGATCAGTTCGTCGACCTCGCCGACCTCGAGCAGCTCATCTGCCGTGATCCGGCTGCGCGGACGGCTCGCGAGGGTGGTCGCTCGTTCGGCGGCAGCAGCCGCGGCGGATACGGCGCGCGCACCGAGCCTGCCTCCTTCCAGGAAAACGACGACCTGTCCGAAGAGGTCTGACGGCAAATAGCCGATGGGCGCAGCGGGGGACACATTCGCGCCGGAGGCGCCGAAGCTGTGCAGCCGCTGCCCCCGGCTGGTTGAGTTCCGCGAGGACAACCAGCGCAAACATCCCGATTGGTTCAACGGCGCGGTGCCCTCGTTCGGCGACCTAGGTGCCCGGCTGCTCATTGTCGGACTGGCTCCCGGGCTCAACGGCGCCAACCGCACCGGTCGCCCGTTCACCGGCGACT
The DNA here is from genome assembly GCF_009708035.1 of Hyphomicrobium album. NCBI lineage: Bacteria > Pseudomonadati > Pseudomonadota > Alphaproteobacteria > Hyphomicrobiales > Hyphomicrobiaceae > Hyphomicrobium > Hyphomicrobium album. Next base: position 321,711 of record NZ_WMBQ01000001.1, on the reverse strand, counting down.
ACGCCGGCGACCTCCTCTATTCGACGCTGCTGCAGTTCGGCTTCGCCCGCGGTCACTATGACGCGCGGGCCGACGACGGCTTCGAGCTCGTCGACTGCATCATCTCGAATTCGGTGCGCTGCGTGCCGCCGCAGAACAAGCCGACGCCACAAGAGATCAGCACCTGCTGCAACTTTCTTCGCTCGCGTATGGGCTCCTTGCCGAACGTCCGCGTCATGGTCGCGCTCGGACGCATTGCGCACGACAGCGCTCTCGCCGCGCTCGGCTGCCGCAAATCGCAGTATCCGTTCGCGCACGCGGCGCACCACGAGTTGCCGAGCGGCGTACACCTCATCGATAGCTTCCACTGCTCGCGCTACAACACCAATACGCGGCGGCTGACAGAGGAAATGTTCCACGCGGTGTTTGCCGACGTGCGCAATTTCCTGGCAACGACGCCGGCGAAGGCGCCGCGGCATTGACCGCCGAACGGCGCATTCCCTTGTGGACTTTCGTGGCGCGCCTGCCGATGCTATCCCAGCGTTGCGCAGCAACACGCTGGGAGAACCCCCGCTATGGCTCTCGAGATCGCCCCTGAAAAGGTCGCGCACGTGATCATCAAGGCGCGCGAATACGACGTCAAAGTGGGGGCCTGGGACGACACGCCGGCGAACGGCGATGCCGAGGAGGATCCGAGCGCCATCCTCGAGGACTACACCAACGATCCGACCCGCGCCGAGCTTTCGGGCTTCATCGACCGCATGAACTACGACGAGCAGGCTAACCTCGTGGCGCTCATGTGGCTCGGGCGCGGCACCTACGAAAAGGAAGAGTTCGAGGAGGCGGTCGAAACCGCACGGTCAGAGCGCGCCAACGCGACATCGAACTATCTGCTCGGCATTCCACTGCTCGCCGACTACCTCGAGGAAGGCCTCGAGAAGCTCGGCTACTCGGTCGACGACGTCGAGAGCGACGTCCTCTAGCGCGCGATGGCGCGCCGCTTCTCATCCAGCCACTCCAGCACCTCGCGCGCGTGCGAGGCCGGCCGCTCCACCGGATAGAAGGTGTGGGTGATGCGCCCGTCGCGCACCAGCAACGTCAGGCGCTTCAGGTAGGTTACGCCGCCGGCCTCGAAGGTCGGCAGCTTGAGCGCCGCCTGCAATGCCAGGGTCTCGTCGCTCAACAACGGGAACGGAACGGCGAGGCGCTCGATAAGCTCGGCGTGGTGCTCCGGCGATTGCGCGCTTAGGCCAAACACCTCGATGCGCTGCGCCCGAAACTTCAGATAGTAGTCGCGGAAGCCCTCGGTCTCCGGC